>JADLEG010000167.1 GCA_020846275.1 Alphaproteobacteria bacterium | reverse complement strand
CGCCGCCGGGCACGGGGCAATAGCGGTCGGCGTTGGTGGCATAGAGGCGCGCGCCCCCGCGGATCGCGTCGAAGGCGACCTGCAGCTTGCGGTAGACGAAGGTGCGGTCGAAGCTGGCGATCACGATATCCGTGCGCTTGGCGTCGTCGACCAAGACGAAGCCGGCCACGCGCAGATCCTGCATCAGCGGCTCCTCGCCCACCACGAACAGCCGCGCGCCCGGATGATGGGCCTTGAGGAAGTCGACCATCACCATCGAGGAGTTGACGATGTCCGCCTCGGGCGTGGGCAGCCCCAGCTTCGCCATCTTGGCGACATAGGTCGCGCGGGTGCGGGTCGGATTGTTGCTGAGGAAGACCGTGCGCTTGCCCAGCGCGCGCAGGCGCCGGATCGTGTCGCCGGTCGTGGGCAGCAGCGCGTCGCCCAGGTACACGGTGCCGTCGAGGTCGAAGATATAGGCGTCGTAGAGGCGGGATGGCGTCGTCATGACCGGGGGCGGTGGCGAAGGGACGCGGACCCTAGCATCCCGCGCGCCCCGTCGCCACCGCCAACGCCGCGCGGCGAATCGCGGCGGTTGAGCGGGCCGGCATCCTCCCATAAGCTGATCGCAAAACAGCGTGCCGGGAACCCGCGCGGGTCCACGGCAACGGGGGCTTCCGGGGAATGTACGCCTTTTTGGCACGGCGCCTGCTTGCCGCCATACCGGTCATCCTGGTGGTGGCGCTGTTCGTGTTCCTGCTGCTGCACGTGTCGCCCGGCGACCCGGCGGCGATCATCGCCGGCGACATGGCCTCGGCGCACGACATCGAGCGCATCCGCGCGCGCCTGGGCCTCGACCGCCCGCTGCCCGAGCAGTTCATCGAGTGGGCCTGGGCGCTGATCCGCGGCGATCTCGGCAGCTCGATCTTCTCCAACCTGCCGGTCAGCCGGCTGATCGCGCAGCGCATCGAGCCCACCATCGCGCTGACCGTGCTGACCATGGCGATCGCCATCGCCCTGGCGGTGCCGATCGGCGTGCTGGCGGCCTGGCGGGCCGGCACCTGGGTCGACCGGCTGGTGATGGGCTTCGCGGTGCTCGGCTTCTCGGTGCCGGTCTTCGCGCTCGGCTATTTCCTGATCTGGATCTTCGCCGTGCGGCTGGACTGGCTGCCGGTGCAGGGCTACTCGCCGATCGCCCAGGGGCTGTGGCCCTTCCTGGTCAGCTTGACCCTGCCGTCGCTGGCGCTCGGCATCGTCTACGTCGCGCTGATCGCGCGCATGACCCGGGCCAGCATGATCGAGGTGCTGAACCAGGACTACATCCGCACCGCCAAGGCCAAGGGCCTGTCGCAATGGCCGGTGCTGCTGATCCACGCGCTGAAGCCCGCCTCGGTGCCGATCGTGACGACCATCGGCATCGGCGTGGCCCTTCTGCTCGGCGGGGTGGTCGTGACCGAGAGCGTGTTCAACATCCCGGGCCTCGGGCGCCTCACGGTCGACGCGATCCTCAGGCGCGACTATCCGGTGATCCAGGGCGTGATCCTGGTGTTCGTGCTGATCTACCTGATCATCAACCTGGCGGTGGACCTGATCTACACCGTCCTCGACCCGCGCATCCGGTACTAGGGCGATGAGCGCGGACACCATGCCCGTGCAAGCGGCCAGGCCCAGGCGCTCGGCGCTATGGACGGCGATCCGCCGGCATCCGACGATCACCCTCGGCATGGCGATCATGACGCTGCTGGTGGCGATCGCGGTGTTCGCGCCCTACCTGTGGACCGTCGACCCGATGAAGATCAACCCGATCTTCCGCCTGCGCCCGCCGTCCCAGCGCAACTGGTTCGGGACCGACCATCTGGGACGCGACCTTTACAGCCGCGTCATATACGGCAGCCGCGTGTCGCTGCAGGTGGGGGTTGCCGTGGCGCTGGTGGCCACGACGATCGGCGCGCTGATCGGGCTGGTCGCCGGCTTCGTGCGCTGGGTCGATGCCATCGTCATGCGCATCATGGACGGGCTGATGGCGGTGCCGGGCATCCTGCTCGCCATCGCGTTGATGGCGCTGACCAGGGCCAGCTTCCAGACCGTCGTCATCGCCATCGTGATCCCCGAGGTGCCGCGCATCGTGCGGCTGGTGCGCTCGGTGGTATTGAGCCTGCGCGAGCAGCCCTTCGTCGAGGCGGCCGAGGCGATCGGCACGCGCTTCCACCGCCTGCTGCTGCGCCACATCCTGCCCAACGCGGTCGCGCCGCTGATCGTGCAGGCCACCTTCATCTGCGCCTCGGCGATGATCCTCGAGGCGATCCTGAGCTTCCTCGGCGCCGGCACGCCGCCCTCGATCCCCTCCTGGGGCAACATCATGGCCGAGGGGCGCCAGTTCGTGTCGGTCGCGTTCTGGATCCTCGGCTTCCCCGGGCTGTTCCTGACCTTGACCGTGCTGGCCGTTAATCTTCTGGGCGACGGATTCCGCGACATGCTGGACCCGCGCATGCGCCGGCGGCTCTAGCCATGCCCGATTCGAACCAGCCGATCCTCAGCCTGCGCGACCTGCGCACCTGGTTCGAGAACCGCGACGGCGTGGTCAAGGCGGTGGACGGCGTGTCCTGGGACCTCTATCGCGGCGAGACCCTGGGCCTGGTGGGCGAAAGCGGCTGCGGCAAGTCGATCACCGCGCTGTCGATCCTGCGCCTGGTGCCCCAGCCGCCCGGGCGGATCGTCGGCGGCTCGGTCGCGTTCGACGGGCGCGACCTGCTGGCGCTCGACGAGGCCGGCATGCGGCGGCTGCGCGGCAACGACATCTCGATGATCTTCCAGGAGCCGATGTCCAGCCTGAACCCCGTGCTGACGATCGGCTGGCAGATCACCGAGACCCTGAAGCTGCACCAGGGCATGACCGACCGCCAGGCGACCGAGCGCGCGGTCGAGATGCTGGACCTGGTGCGCATCCCCGAGCCGCGCCGGCGCATCGCCCAGTATCCGCACCAGCTCTCGGGCGGCATGCGCCAGCGCGTGATGATCGCCATGGCGCTGGCCTGCAATCCCAAGGTGCTGATCGCCGACGAGCCGACCACCGCGCTCGACGTGACGATCCAGGCGCAGATCCTGGCGCTGATGCAGGAACTGAAGGAGCGCCTGGGCACGGCGATCGTGCTGATCACCCACGACCTCGGCGTGATCGCCGAGATGGCGCAGCGCGTGGTGATCATGTACGCGGGGCGCAAGGTCGAGGAGGCGCCGGTGGACGCGCTGTTCGACCGGCCGCGCCATCCCTACACGGTGGGGCTGCTGGGCTCGGTGCCGAAGCTGAGCCAGGGCCGCGCGACGCGCGAGCGCCTGGCCGAGATACCGGGCATGGTGCCCTCGCTGGTGGACATGCCGAAGGGCTGCGCCTTCGCGCCGCGCTGCGCGCTGGCTTCGGATCAATGCCGCGCCGCGTATCCGCCGTTCGAGGTGAAGGCGCCGGGCCATGCGGCCGCGTGCTGGCATTCCGACCGCGCTGGCGAGGCGCGCGTGGCGCTCGCCGCGGCGGGGGATTGAGCGCGATGGCCGCGCAAGCCGCGAACAGCAAGCTGCTCGAGGTCAGCGGCCTGACCCGGCATTTCCATCTCGGCGGCGGCTTCCTGGGCCGCAAGGCGGAGACGGTCTACGCCGTGGACGGCATCAGCTTCGATCTGGGCGAAGGCGAGACGCTGGGCCTGGTGGGCGAAAGCGGCTGCGGCAAGTCGACTGCGGGCAAGACCATCCTGCGCCTGCTGACGCCCACCTCCGGCACGATCAAGCTGCGCGGCCGGGACATCTCGGCGCTCGCCAAGGCCGAGCTGCGCCCCTTCCGCCGCGACATGCAGGTGATCTTCCAGGACCCCTATTCCTCGCTCAATCCGCAGATGACGGCGGGCGACATCGTGGCCGAGCCCATGCTGAACTTCGCCATCGCCGGCGCGTCGGACCGGCGCCGGCGCGCGGCCGAACTGTTCCAGCGCGTCGGCCTGCGCCAGGAGGCGATGGCCAAGTACCCGCACGAATTCTCGGGCGGCCAGCGCCAGCGCCTGGGCATAGCTCGTGCGCTCGCCTCGGGCCCCAGCCTGATCGTGTGCGACGAGCCGGTCTCCGCGCTCGACGTCTCGGTGCAGGCGCAGATCATCAACCTGCTGATCGACCTGCAGCGCCAGATGGGCTTGTCCTATCTTTTCATCGCCCACGACCTGGCCGTGGTGCAGCACATCAGCCAGCGCGTGGCGGTGATGTACCTGGGCAAGATCGTCGAGATCGCCCAAACCGACGCGCTGTTCGCCGAGCCGCTGCACCCCTATACCGAGGCGCTGCTGGCTTCCGTGCCCGCGCCCGACCCGCGCGTCAAGAAATCGCGCAAGCTCCTCACCGGCGACGTACCGAGCCCGATCCGCCCGCCGCCGGGCTGCCGCTTCCACACCCGCTGCCCCTATGCCGAGGCGCGCTGCAAGGTGGAAGAGCCCGTGCTGGAAGCGAAGCGCGACGGGCATCTCGTCGCGTGTCACTTGCGATAGCGGTGGCGCACGCGGCTCATCCTTCGACAGGCTCAGGATGAGGAAGAAGAAAAGGTCCTCACCCTGAGCTTGTCGAAGGATGAGTTCTTACAGCCCCACCACCATCGGCTGGGTCAACTGGCGGATCGCCTTGACCACGGCCATGCCCACAAGCTTGCCGGTCTTGGGGTTCTCGTCGGTGGGGATCACGTCCTCGACGAAATCGTACTTGCCGAAGGCGCCGCGCGCGTGGACCTCGACGACGTGGGTGCGGATGGTGGGATCGGCCACGATCACCAGCCGCGTGCGGTCGAGGCCGATGCCGGCCAGCGCCGTGGCGGCGGAGATGTTGACGTTCTGGGGGAAGCGCCGCGCGCCGTCGCGCACCGGCCCGTCATAGATCGTCACCGGCGCCTTCAGGTTCATCAGGTCGATCTTGCCCTCGGCCTCGGTGCCCAGCCAGGCCTCGGGCTGCTTGCGCACCACGATCTCGACCGAATCGAGCCCGCCCACGGCCGCGCCCGCGAGAATGTCGAGCGAGCCGATACCTGCGGAGGGCAGGATCAGCCGGCGCTTCGCCGCGCGCGCCGCCGCGACCAGGCGCTCGCGCAACGCGTCGTCGGTCAGCGCGCCGACCGAGGTGATCAGCAGGTCGGCGCCGCTTTTCAGTGCCCGCTCGCCGTGGTCGCGCACCGCCTGGTGGCCGGCGCCTTCGACCACGGCATCGAGGCGTCGGGCGAAGAAGCGATCGGGCTCGTGGGTGACGTCGGCCTCGGCCGGCACGCGCGGCTTGCGCACGAGGATCGCCGCGACCTCGACCCCCGGCAACTTGCCGTCCCACGCCGCCGCGATCACCTGGCGCCCGATCGCGCCCAGGCCGATCAGGCCGAGCTGGAAGTTCATGGTTTTGATGCGCTCCTCATCCTTCGAGACGGGCCTTCGGCCCTCCTCAGGATGACGCGGTTGTTTGGGTGCATCGAAAAAATCGCGTCATCCTGAGGAGCGAGCGTAGCGAGCGTCTCGAAGGATGAGGAGGCGCGAAGCGCCGTCTCGAAGGATGAAGAACGCCGGCCTGCCACGTTCAGGGATAGCTCGTCATCCGCGCCTGCATGACCCGGCCGAAGACGCGGCGGACCATCGGCTCGAAGGTCGCGATCGCCAGGCGCTCGGCGTTCGGGTCGAAGCAGCTCTGGTCGTAGAGGTCGCAGAACCGCAGCGTGTGCTCGAAGAAGGGATGGCCGCGGAACTTCTCGCAGGCCTTGGTGTCGAACTTGGAGTGCGTGCGGAAGCCGAGCTGGAACACCTGGTGGTTGGCGACCATCCAGTGGTTCTCGGGCCGGAGGAACGGCTTCATCAGCGTGCCGGCCACGCGGTCGTGGCGCATCGGGTCCAAATCCTGCGCCAGGTCGTGCAGCAGCACGGCCACCACGTATTCCTCGTCCTCGCCGTTGCGCAGCGCCTTGGTGGCGGCGGACAGCGAGTGCTCGTAGTTGTTGACCTGCCAGCCGTTGCTCGGCTCGTCCTTCTGGCTCTTCAGCAGGTTGAGCGCCGCCACGCCGGCGTCGGCGATGTAGCGCTGGCGGCCCTGGCGGACCGCGATCTCCCAGTCCTTTTCCGTGGCCGCGGTGAAGCTGGTGGCGCCGACCTTGTCCATCGCTAGCGACTCCGCTTGGCCTTGCCCAGCTTCGACACGCCGGGCATGGGGAAGGGGTTGGCCGATTCATACGCCCGCGCGGCGCGGAACGCCAAGTCCTCGCGGTAGCGCGCGGTCACCACCTGGATCGCAACCGGCAGGCCGGCGCGGGTCAGGCCGCAGGGCACGCTGGCCGCGGGCTGCATGGTGAAGTTGAAGGGGTAGGTGAAGGGGCTCCAGTCGAACCAGCTCTTCATGCCGCGGCCCTTGGGGAATTCGAGGCCGGCATCGAACGCGGCGAGCGCGAGCTGCGGCGTCAGCAGGATGTCGTAGCGCTGGTGGAACAGGCTCATCTGCCGGCCCAGGTTGTGCCGCGCGTCCCAGGCGTCGAGCAGGTCCTTGGCGGTGTAGCGCTTGCCCTGCTTGGCCATGCGGACATAGCCGGGGTCCATGCGCCGGGCGACCTTGTCGCCGCCCGCGCGTTCGTAGGACACCGCGATCGCCGCGTTGTAGTAGGCGACGAACGGCTCGTAGGGATTCTTGAAGCCCGGGTCCTTCTCCTCGACGATCGCACCGAGGTCCGCGAACACCTTCGCCGCGCGGTCGACGATCGCCGCCACCTCGCGGTCGACCTTGGCGTAGCCGAGGGTGCGGCTGTAGGCGACGCGCAGGCCCTTGACCCCGTCCTCGAGCCCCACGCGGTAGTCGCGCGCGTCATAGGGCACGGCAAGCCAGTCGCGCGGGTCGGGCTCGGTCATCACGGTGTACATCAGCGCGCCGTCCGCGACGGTGCGGACCAACGGCCCGGAATGCGAGCACATCGGCAGGGTGCCGTAGGGATAGGCCGGCACGCGCGCGAAGGTGCCCTTCAGCCCGAACACGCCGCAGAACGCGGCCGGCATGCGGATCGATCCCGCACCGTCCGAGCCCAGGTTCAACGCGCCGAAGCCCGCCGCGGCGGCAATGGCCGCGCCGCCACTCGACCCGCCGCAGGTCTTTTCCGGGTTCCAGGGGTTGCGCGAAATGCCGGTCAGCGCGCAGTCCGTGACGCCCTTCCAGCCCTGCTCGGGCATGGTGGTCTTGCCCAGCAGCACCGCGCCGTGCTCGCGCAGCCGCGCGACCTGCGGCGAGTCCTCGTTCCACGGGCCCTTCTTGTCGACCAGCAGCGAGCCGCGCAGCGTCGACCAGCCCTTGGTCAGCCACTGGTCCTTGATCGTCGTGGGCACCCCGTCGACAAGCCCCTTGGGCTCGCCCTTCATCCAGCGCGCCTCGGACTCGCGCGCCGCCCGCATCGCTTCCTTGGCCGCGACGAAGCGGAAGGCATTGACCTTGGAATCGTGGCGGCGGATGCGGTCGAGCGTGGCCTTGGTCGCCTCGACGGGCGACAGCTTCTTCGCCCGGAACAGGCGCAGCATCTCGGTCGCGGTCATCATCGCGAGTTCGTCGGACATCGTCGCTTCCCCCCGGAAAGGAATCGGGGCGACGCGTCGCCGCGCCGCCCCTTGGTTCGGCTCAGATCATGGACAGGCTACTTCGTCTTCTCGATGTTCCAGGCCACCAGCAGCAGCGCGTTCGGCACGCCCTTCAACGTGTTGCGGTAGGCCACCGGCGCGGTGAACTGGCCGGTGCTGGCATAGGGCAGTATCTCGTAATACCGCTTCTGCAGCGCCTCGGCGGCCGCCTTCTGCTCGGCCGGCGATCCGGCGGCGACATAGGCCGCGCGCAGCTTCTCCATCTCGTCGTCGCACGGCCAGCCGAACCAGTTCTTCTTGTCGCAGGTCGTCGACAGCGGCGCGTTGGTGATCGGGTTCGACACCGGGATGCCGGTCCACCAGGTGGTGAAGATGTGCCAGCCCGGCGATCCCGGCCCCGGCGCGTCCTGCTTGGTCCGCCGCGTGATCACCGTCGACCAGTCCGTCGCCTGGAGGTCGACGTTGATGCCCGCCTCGGTCAGCTTCTGCGCGATCACCATCGAGATGGTGCCGATGAGCTGCTGGTCGGTGGGCTGCATGATGACGATCTTCTCGCCGTTGTACCCGGCCTCCTTGAACAGCTGCTTGGCCTTGGCCACGTTGGTCTTGCGGTACTCCTCGCCGTACTTGTCGCTTTCCAGCGGCGAGCCGCACATGAAGACCGCGTAGCATTCCTTCTCGAACTCGGGATTGCCGACCATGGCGGCCAGGAATTCCTTCTGGTCGATCAGCAGTTCCAGCGCCTGGCGCGCCTTCAGGTTGTTGAACGGCGGGTGCAGGTGGTTGGGGCGGATCGTCCCCATCTTGCCCAGCGGGTCGAGCACGCGGATGGTGATGTTCTTGTCCTTGCGCATCGCCGGCAGCAGGTCGTAGGGCGGCTGCTCGATGGCATCGACCTCGCCCGCCAGCAGGGCCTGCACGGCGGTGTTGGTGTCGGGGATGTAGATCCACTCCACGCGGTCGAGCTTCGGGATCTTGCCGCCCGCCATGCCGTCGGCGGGCTCGCTGCGCGGCACGTAGTCCGGGTTCTTCTTGTAGACGACCTTGCTGCCGGGAACCCATTCCTCCTTGACGAAGACGAAGGGGCCCGAGCCGACCGTCTCCGTCACCTGCTGGAACGGATCGGTCATCGCGTCCTTCTCGCGCATGATGAAGACCGGCAGCGACGGGTCGGCCAGCATCTCCTTCACCGGGCCGAACTTGGTCTTGAAGGTAAGCTCGACCGTCAGGTCGTCCTTGGCGACCAGCGACTCGGCGCTCTGCATCATCAGGTAGCCGCCGCGCGCGGTGTGCTTGCTCCAGCGGTTCAGCGAGGCGACGACGTCCTTGGCCGTGACCGGCGTGCCGTCGTGCCACTTCAGCCCCTTGCGCAGCACGAAGGTCCATTTCAGCCCGTCGGGGCTGGTGGTGTAGCGCTCGAGCATCTGCGGCTGCGGCTGCATCTTGCCGTCCAGCGCGAACAGCACGTCGTAGATCATCAGCCCGTGGTTCTGCGAGATCGCCGCGGTGGTGGAGATCGGGTCGAACAGCTTCAGGTCGGCCTGCGGCACCAGCTTCATCGTGGTCTGGGCCAGCGCGGGCAGGGTTGCCGCCGACTGTGCCAGCAGCGCGACGGCCGCGCCGAGCGCCCACCGTCGCAGCGATGTTCCTGCAATCGTTTTCACGTCAAATCTCCCCTGATGGTGAATTTCCCCAAACCCGCGTCGTGCGCGCGGATTGTCCGTGATCTTGCCGCCTTCGGGTCCGCCGGGCAACAGGCGCGACGGTCGACGGTCGGCATGGTTGATCCAAGTCATGGTGCGGCTGTCCGGCCGCACCTATCTGGGATGCAGGTAGGCCTGACGCCGCGATGGCGAGGCCCGAAGGAGTAAGGCCAATGACGAAACGCACGATCCTGGCGCTGGTCGCCGCCCTGTCGATCGCCGGCGCACCCGGCGCGGCGCCGGCGCAGAACCTGATCGACCCGTTCGGCCCCGAGGCCGCGACGCTCAGCCGCGACGATCTGGCGCTGATGCGCGGCGCGATCGAAGCCGTGCT
>JADLEG010000166.1 GCA_020846275.1 Alphaproteobacteria bacterium | reverse complement strand
CCTCGAACCGCCGCGCCGCTTCCGCGGCGTCGAGCCCGGCGAGATCGGCGCCGAGATCGACCTTGATGCTGTTGCCCTGGCCGAGATAGCGCATCTCGGCGGACCAGGTCCACACGATGTCCTTCGGGTCGAGGCCGCACAGCCGCAGCTCGCCGGCGATCTCGTCGCGCGCGGCCTTGGCCCGGGTCCGCAGCCCGCCGAAGTCGAGGTCGGCCAAGCGTTCGACCTTGGACCACGAGCGGTCGGCGCGCGCCGGCGCGGCCAGGAAGCCGAGGCAGGACCCGACGCCCGAGGCGATCGGGCAGAGGATCTCGCCGATGCGCAGGCGCCGCGCCACGTCGATCGCGTGGACCGGGCCGGCGCCGCCGGTCGTGACCATCACGAAGCGGCGCGCGTCCAAGCCCTTCTCGGCGATGTGGGTGCGCGCCGCCGCCGCCATCTTCTCGTTCACCACGTCATGGACGCCCCAGGCGGCCTGTTCGGCATTGAGCCCCAGCCTGCCGCCGATCGTCGCCAGCGCCGCGCGCGCCTGGCCGACGTCGAGCTTCATCCGGCCGCCCAGGAAGGCATCGGGGTCGAGATAGCCGAGCAGCAGGTCGGCGTCAGTCACGGTCGCCTGGGTGCCGCCCTGGCCATAGCAGGCGGGGCCCGGCTCGGCCCCGGCGCTCTGCGGCCCGACCTGCAGCAGCCCCAGTGCGTTCAGCGAGGCGAGGCTGCCGCCGCCGGCGCCGATCTCGATCAGATCGATGCTGGGCACAACCGCCGGAAGGCCGCTGCCGCGCTTGAAGCGCTGGACGCGGCCGAACTCGAAGCTGTGCGTGATCGACGGCTTGCCGTCGACCGCGACGCAGGCCTTGGCCGTGGTTCCGCCCATGTCGAAGGCGAGCACGCGGGTGATCCCTTCGACCTGGGCGCAGTTGATCCCGCTCATGACGCCCCCGGCCGGGCCCGATTCGAGCAGGCGGATCGGCGTGCGGCTGGCGAGCCTGCCCGAGGTGAAGCCGCCGTTCGAGACCATGATGTCGAGCGTGGCGTCCAGCGCGAGCTTCTTCAGGCGGTCCACCAGCGCCGCCAGGTAGCGCGCCACCATCGGCTGGACATAGGCGTTCGCCGTGACGGTCGACATGCGCTCGTACTCGCCGATCTCGCGCGCGACCTCGGCCGAGGTCGAGATCGGGATGCCCTTCAGCTTCGCGGCCAGGGCCTTGGCGACGGCACGTTCGTGCGCGTCGTCGACGCTGGCGTGCATCAGGCAGATCGCGACGGCATCGTACCCCTTGGCGGCGATGCGGCGGGTCAAGCCGGACAGGTCGCTCTTGGCGAGCCGGCGCCAGACCTGTCCCTGGGGGCCCAGCCGCTCGGCCAGCTCGTAGCGGTCTTCGACCGGGACCAGCGGCACCGGATACTCGATCGCGAGATCGTAGGTGTCGTAGCGAAGCTCGCGGGCGATATCGAGCACGTCGCGCGTGCCCTTCGTCACGACCAGCGCGGTGCGCCCGCCGCGGCGCTCGATCAGCGTGTTGGTGATCAGCGTCGTGCCGTGCACGACCCGCCGCACGGCGCCGGGCGACCCCGACCCCAGAGGATCCCGCGCCTGGCGCAGCAAGTCGTCGACCACCGTCACGATCGCCTCGCCGGGGTCCGACGGGGTTGTCAGCGCCTTGGCGACGAAGATCTTGTCCGTGGCCGTGTCCAGCAATACGCCGTCGGTGAAGGTACCGCCGACATCGACGGCGATCTCGAGTCTCTCGCCCGCTCTGCCCTTCGTGGCAGGTGCGTTCATGCCTTTACTCCTTTCGACGCGCGCATGGTCGCGCGCTCGTCCAGCAGCTTCACCGCGGCCGCCAGGGCGCCGGAGAGCGACGGCGTCAGCGCGATGCCCTCCTTCAGCGCCCGGCGGCGAGCCGCATGTCCTCGTTCGCCCGGCAGCCGGGGCGGCGACGCGGGGTCGATGCCCGGCAGGCCGCTGATGCGGTCCGCGATCGCCTTCGCCCGCGCGCCCTGGCGCTCGGCGCCGCAGAAACCGTCGGGATCGATCACGATGAAGCAGTGGCTGACGCCGGCCGGAGCGCCGACGGATTCGTGCGGGCTCGCCACCGCGAAGCCGGGTCGGCCGTCCGACAAGGTACTGCTCAGCAGCTCGGCCATCAGCGCCAGGCCGTATCCCTTCGCGCCGGCCATCGGCAGGATCGTCCCTTTCAGCGCGGCAACCGGATCGGTGGTGGGCCGGCCCTCGGCATCAAGCGACCAGTCGGCCGGGATCGCCGTGCCCTCGCGCTCGGCCTGGCGGATGCGGGCGCGCGCGACCGCGCTGGTCGACATGTCGAGCGCGATCGGATCGGCGCCGGGCAGCGGGAATCCGGCCGCGATGGGATTGGTGCCCAGGACCGGCTGGCGCGCGCCGAAGGGCGCCATCGTGGGCGAGGCGTTGGAGAAGCCGAGGCAGATCAGTCCCTGGCTGGCGGCGCGCTCGACGAAATAGCTGCCGGTCCCGAAATGGTTGCTGTTGCGCACGGCGGCCGCCGCGATGCCGTGCCGGCGGGCGATCGGCGCAAGCCGGTCGATGGCGAAGTTGGCGGCCAGGATGCCAAGGCCGTTGTCGGCGTCGATCACGGCCGTCGCGTCCTTGCCGGCGGTGAACTGGAGGCGCGGCGCCGGGTTGATGGTTCCTTCCAGCAGGCCGCGCGCATAGGCCGGCAGGTGCATCACGCCGTGGGCCTGCGAGCCGCGCAGCTGCGCATCGACCAGCGCCTCGGCAACCGATCGCGCGTCGGCCTCGGCGACGCCGCAACGCGCGAGAATCGCCGTGGCGAGCGCGCCCAGCGCATCGGCTGCGATCGTTTTCCGGCCCGCGAGGTCGGCAATGCGCTGCCCAAGCTCGTTCACCGCGCGGCATCTCCCGCGAGCGTGAAGCGGGCGAGCGCGATATCGCCTTCCGTCTGCACGGCAAGCCGGACGCGCGCATCGACGCTGAGCGCCTTGCCGCCCCGGCTGTCGACGATGTTGGTCAGCAGACGCGGCCCCTCGTCCAGCTCGACCAGCGTGACGTCGTAGGGCAGCCGGTCCTTGAACGCGTCGTGGTAGGCCACGTGATAGACGACCCAGCTTACGATCCGCCCGTTGCCCGATGCCGGCCGCCACTCGGCGTCCGGCGACAGGCAGGACGGGCAGGCGTCGCGCGCGGGCAGCCAGTTCCGGCCGCAGGCCCGGCAATGCTGGAAGAGCAGCCTGCCCGCGGCAAGGCCCTCCCAATAGGGGCGCGAGCGGTCGTCGATCTGCGGCCGCGGCAGGTCGCTCATGCCGGCGCCCCCAGGATCAGCGTGGCATGGGTCTGCATCGAGCCGCCCTGGTTGCTGACGACGCAATGCTTCGCGCCGGCGACCTGCAGGGTCGCGCTGCCGCGCATCTGGCGCACGCCCTCGATCACCAGCTGCAGCCCCGGCGTGCCGGTTTCCGACAGCAATCCGCCGCTGGTGTTGAGCGGCAGCCTGCCGCCCGCCGCGATGCCGCCCGCGGCGGCGAAGTCCCCGGCCTGGCCCGGCTTGCAGAACCCGTAGTCCTCGAGCGTCATCAGCACGGCGATGGTGAAGCAGTCGTAGATCTGCGCCACGTTGATGTCCCGCGGCCCGAGCCCGGCCATGCGGAAGGCGGTTTCGGCCGAGCTGCGCGCCATGGTCGATGTGAGGTCGGGACGGTACTGCACGTCCCAGGATTCCTGTCCCTGCCCCAGCCCCAGGATCGGCACCGCCGCCCGCAATCCAAGTTCCTTTGCCAGCTTCGCGCTGGTCAGGATCACGGCGGCGGCGCCGTCCGACACCAGGCAGCAATCGTCGCGCCTGAGCGGCTCGACCACCCAGGGCGAGGCAAGGTAGTCGTCCATGGTCAGCGGCTTGCGGAGCTGCGCGTTGGGGTTGCGGGCGCCGTTGCCGCGGCACGCGACCGCCACGGCGCCGAACCCCTGATCACGCACCTTGTGCGCGTGGCGATAGGCCTGGTGGATCATCGCGTAGCCGGCGGCGACCGAGTACCAGCCGTAGATCGCCTCGTCGCCGCGCGGCCGGTGATAGACCGCGCGGCTCGCGGTGCGCGGCGTGTCGCCGTAGCAGACCACCGCGACCTCGCACATCCCGGCCTCGATCGCCATCGCCGCATAGGCGATCAGCGCGATGTTGGCGGCCCCGCCCTGGTCGAGCGAGCAGCCCAGGCGCGGGCGGATCCCCAGCGCCTCGGCGACGCGCTGGCCATAGAGGAAGGACGGCTCGGAATTGGCCATCTTGACCAGCACGCCGTCCACGCGGTCCTTCTCGATGCCCGCGTCGCCAAGCGCATTGCGCACCGCCTCGACGATCAGCGAGACGCGGTCGCGGCCGGGATGCTTGCCATAGGCGGTGTGGCCGACGCCGGCGATGACGGTCCTGCCGCGCATCAGATCACGTTGTCGCGCCGCAGTTCGTCGAGTTCGGCCGCGGACAGGCCGAGCCGGCCGCCCAGGATGGCCGCGTTGTCCGCGCCGCAGGCCGGGCTGACCCGGTATTCCGGTTGCGGCATGCCGGCGTAGTTGAGCGGGCTGCGGCAGACCACGATCCGGCCATAGGTCGGATGATCGACCTCGAGCAGCATGCCGCGCTCGCGCAGATGCGGATCGTCGACCGCCTCGCGCAGTTCGCGGACGGGCGCACACGGAACCCGATGCTCGACCAGAAGGTCGAACAGCGCCTTGCGGTCGCGCGTGCGGGTCCATGTCGCCACCAGCGCGTCGACCTCCTCCATGTGCGCGACGCGGTCGCGCATGGTCCGGAAGCTTTCCGCGGCCGCGATGTCGGGGCGCGCCATGGCCGCCAGCAGCGCCTGCCAGTGCTTGTCGCTGTTGCAGATGATCGCGATATAGCCGTCGGCGGCCTGGTAGACGTTGTAGGGGCACAGCGACAGGCCGCCGTGGCGGTTGCCGGTGCGCGGCGGCAGGTCGTCGCGCTCGGAATAGATCGAGCCGATGTTCGAGGCGAGCGAAGGATAGACCGCTTCCAGCATCGCCACGTCGATGTAGCAGCCTTCGCCGCCGCGCGCGCGGTGGAACAGCGCGGTCGCGATCGCGCCATAGAGATGAACGCCGCCGAAGAAGTCGCAGATCGCCGCGCCCGCCTTCACCGGCGGCGCGTCGGCAAAGCCCGTCACGCTCATGACGCCGGACATCGCCTGCACGGTCAGGTCCATCGCCGGGTAGCTGCGATAGGGGCCGGTCTGGCCGTACCCGCTGCCCGACGCATAGACGATGCCGGGATTGCGCTCCCGGGTCGCCTCGTAGCCGATGCCGAGCCGATCCACCACCCCCGGCGCGAAGTTCTCCACGACCACATCGGCGCCGCGGACCAGGTCGAGGAACAATCCGCGGCCGCGCGCGGCCTTCAGGTCAAGCGTGATCGAGCGCTTGTTCGCGTTCAGCATGGCGAAGGGCACGCCGGCGCCGCTGCGCGCGTCGCGCCGGCGCAGGAACTCGCCCTCGCGCGGCTCGACCTTGATGACCTCGGCGCCGGCCATCGCCATCAGGAACGTGGCGTAGGGCCCGTTGTAGATCTGGGTCAGGTCGAGGACGGTGACGCCCGCGAGCGGCGCGCTGCGCTTGGGCTGCCGGCCCGCCACGTTCGCCGCGGATTCCATCCTCAGCGTCCCTTGAACGCGGGCGGGCGCTTCTCGCTGAAGGCGGCCCTGGCCTCGCGGTTGTCCTCGGACTGCTGCAGGATCCGGTTCACGAGCTGCTCCATGCGCAGGCCCGTGGGCAGGTCCATGTCGCGCCCGCGCACGGCCAGTTCCTTGGCCGCCTGGATCGCCAGCGGCGCATTCGCGCCGATCTTGCGCGCATAGGCCATGGCGGCGGCGCGCAGCTCGGCGGCCGGCACGATCTTGTTGATCAGCCCCCAGCGCTCGGCCGTCGCCGCGTCGATGGGGTCGCCGGTCAAGAGCATCTCCATGGCGATACAGTGCGGGAGCTGCTGCATGATGCGCTGGGTCCCGCCGTTGGCCGCGATGATCCCGCGCTTGACCTCGGCCAGGCCGAACGTGGCGCCTTCCACGGCGACGCGGATGTCCGTCGCCAGCAGCAGGGTCACGCCGCCGCCGATGCACACGCCGTTGACCGCGGCGATGATCGGCTTCCAGACCTCGAGCCCGCGATTGAGAAGCTGGCCCTTCTGCGTCAACCACAGCTCGGCCAGCTCGAACTCGCGGCCGACCCAGGACTTGATGTCGGCCCCGGCGCAGAACGCCTTGTCGCCGGCGCCGGTGATGATCGCCACCCGCACGGCGGGATCGTCGCGCACGCGCATCCACGCCTGGGACAGCCCCTCGTAGTGCTCGGCGTCCAGCGCGTTGCGCCGCTCCGGCCGGTTGATCGTGACGACGGCGATCCCGTCCTCCAGCTCGAAATCGATCGACATGGCCTAGTATTCCGATCCGTTGCTGAGAAGGTGCCGCGCGACCACCATGCGATGGACTTCCGAGGGCCCCTCCCCCAGCCGCTTGATGCGCATTTCGCGATACCAGCGCTCCAGCGGCATCTGCTGCGCCACGCCCATGGCCCCGAACATCTGGACGCAGCGGTCGAGCACGCGCCCGGCCGTCTCGGTCGCCGTCACCTTGGCGATCGAGGCGTCCACCTTGATATCGTGGCCGCCATCGCCGCGCCATGCCGCCTGGTAGGTCAGCAGCCGGGCCGCGCGCAGCTCCATCTCGGAATCGGCGATCATCCACTGGATCGCCTGCTTGTCGGCCAGCCTGCCCTTGAAGGTCTCGCGCTGGTTGACCCACTCGATCGCCATCCGCAGCGCCTCCTGCGCGATGCCGATCACCGCCGCCGAATAGGGCACGCGCGCGTGCACCAGCCATTTCTGGCAGATCGCGAACCCCTCGCCCTCCTCGCCCAGCCGGTTTTCCTCCGGCACCTCGACATCGACGAAATTGAGCTCGTAGGGCGAGTAGGAGCGGATCACCGGGATCGGCTTCATCGACAGGCCGGCCACGCCGCGGTCGACGATGAAGCAGGTGATGCCGCCGCGCGCGCCCTGCTCGCCGGTGCGGGCGAAGACCAGGCCCCAGTCGGCGCCGCCCGCCGCGGTGATCCACATCTTGGTGCCGTTGATGACGTAGCGGTCGCCCTTGCGCACGGCGCGGGTGCGGATCGACCGCGCCGGATCGGCGCCGCCGGTCGCCTCGGAAATGGCGACGAAGCATTTCGTGCCCTTGGCGATGCCCGGCTTGCCGTACCGCTCGATCTGGCGCGGGGTTCCCAGCCAGATGACGCTGGGCGGGTCGATGCCGAACGCGCCGCAGGCCGGCACGTAGGCGCCCATGCGGCAGCGCGCCGCCTCCTCGGCCACGACCACCTGGCCCAAGAGGCTCAACCCCCCGCCGCCGTGCTCCGCCGGCGAGGCCAGGCACCACAGGCCGAGCTTGCGCGCCCGCGAGCGCAGGCGCTCGAGCTCGTCGTCCGGCAGGGCGTAGCAGTCGTGCGGCTGGCGATCCTCGACCGGCCGCACCTCCTCGCGCATGAAGCGGCGGACCGTGTCCCGCAACATCACCAGCTCCTCGGGAAGCTCCCAGGAGCCGCTGGATTTCGATGCCTTGGCGGCGGCCTTGCTCATGTTTCCGACGCTGGATTCGTGGGCGATCACCATGCAGGTATTTGTATCGATATTTGACGCTTGGTGTCAATATTCGGTATGCTATCCCCGTGACGTTTCCGCCCCGACCTGCCATAGAGTGAAACCATGCCCTTTTTCTCCAAAGTCATGTCCGTCGCCACCGACTCCGCCATGATCGCGATGACCAAGCGGGCGCGCGAATTGCAGGCCCAGGGCAAGGACGTGATCGCGCTGAGCTCGGGCGAGCCCGATTTCACGACGCCCGAGAACGTCCGCGCGGCCGCCCAGGCCGCCGTGGCGCGCGGGGAGTCGAAATACCCGCCGGTCGCCGGCCTGCCGGCGCTGCGCGAGGCGGTCGCGCGCAAGTTCAAGCGCGAGAACGGCATCGACTACCGGCCGAGCCAGACCATCGTGTCCAACGGCGCCAAGCAGGTGATCGCCAATGCGATGCTGGCGACGCTCAACCCGGGCGACCAGGTGATCATCCCCGCCCCCTATTACGGCCTGTACCTGCAATTGACCCAGCTCTGCATGGCCGACCCCGTATTCGTGCCCTCGCGGACCGAGACCGGCTTCAAGCTGCAGCCCGCGGACCTGGAGCGCGCGATCACGCCGCAGACCAAGTGGCTCTTCTTCAACTCGCCCTGCAACCCGTCGGGCGCCGCCTACACCCATGAGGAGGTGAAGGCGCTGACCGACGTGCTGCTGCGCCACGAGCATGTCTGGGTGCTCACCGACGACATCTACGAGCACCTGGTCTACGGCGATTTCCGCTTCGCCACCCCGGCCCAGGTCGAGCCGCGCCTGCTGGACCGCACGCTGACCGTGAACGGCATCTCCAAGGCCTATGCCATGACCGGCTGGCGCATCGGCTACGGCGCGGGGCCGGAGAAGCTGATCAAGGCGATGGAGACGCTGCAGGGGCAATTCACCTCGGGCGCCAACTGCATCGCGCAGATCGCGACGATCGAGGCGCTGGACGGGCCGCAGGACTATATCCCCGCGCGCCGCCAGGCGTTCGAGCAGCGGCGCGACCTGGTCGTGTCGATGCTGAACCAGGCCAAGGGCGTCAAATGCCCCACGCCGCAGGGCGCGTTCTACGTCTTTCCGTCCTGCGCGGGGTTGATCGGCAAGAAGACGCCCGCGGGCGCGGTGATCCAGAGCGACAAGGATTTCGTGAACGAGCTGCTGGACGCCGAGGGCGTGGCGATCGTGCACGGCTCGGCCTTCGGGCTCGGTCCGAATTTCCGCATCTCCTACGCCGCATCGACCGCGAGCCTGGAGGAAGCCTGCATGCGCATCCAGCGCTTCTGCGGCTCGCTGCAATGACGATGGCGGCGAAGAAAGGCAAGTCCATGCCATCCAGCCAAGTCACCGTCCGGCGCGCCGGCGCGCAGGTCGGCGCCTTCATCGAGAATGTCGACCTGTCCCGCCCCCTGGCGGACGCGGATTTCGCCATCATCCGCCAGGCGCTGGCCGAGCATTGCGTGATTTTCTTCCGCGACCAGGAGCTGAGCGAAGAGCAGCACATCGCGCTGGCCAACCGGTTCGGGCGGATCAACATCAATCGCTTCTTCACGCCGGTGCCCGGCTATCCCCAGATCGCCGAGGTGCGCAAGGAACCGCACCAGCGGTCGAATATCGGCAGCATCTGGCATACCGACCACAGCTATGACGTCAATCCCGCGCTCGGCTCCGTGCTCTATGCCCGCATCGTGCCCGAGATCGGCGGCGACACGATCTTCGCCAACATGGGCGCCGTGTTCGACAGCCTGTCGCCCGGCCTGCAGCAGACCTTGCAGGGGCTGCGCGCCCTGCATTCCACCCGCCATGTCTTCGGCAAGGACCGGCCGAAGACGCCGGGCGAGGACCGCGAGGGACGCATCGGCAACGTCGAACTGGCCGTGCAGGACACGGTCCATCCGGTCGTGATCCGCCACCCCGACAGCGGGCGGAAGATCCTCTACGTCAATCCCGACTTCACGGTGGGGATCGAGGGCTGGCTGCCCGGCGAGTCGAAGGCGCTGCTCGACTATCTCTACGCCCAGGCGCAGCGGCCGGACTTCCAGTACCGGTTTCAATGGAAGAAGGGCTCGCTCGCCTTCTGGGACAACCGCGCCAGCTGGCACTATGCGCTGAACGACTACCACGGCCATCGCCGGCTGATGCACCGCATCACGATCGAGGGCGTGCCCCTGACCGCGGCCTAGGGCCGGCGCTCAGCCCGGCGCCGGCCCCGCCGAGGGCGGACGCTTCACCAGCGACCACATGTCCGGCAGGTCGCCCACCGGCACCTCGATCAGCGCCGGCGCCCCGGCATCGAGAAACTTGCGCAGCGTCTCGAACATCTGGTCGGCGGATTCCACGCGCGCGCCCTGCATGCCGAAGGCGCGCGCGAGGGTGACGAAATCGGGGTTCTTCAGGTCGACCGCGATATGCCGCCCGCCGAAGCTCTTGGCCTGGATGCCGTGGACGTTGCCGTAGAGGTTGTTGTTGAAGACGATGCCCACCACGGGGATGTGGTGCTGCACGGCCGTGGCCATCTCCTGCATGTTGAACAGGAAGCCGCCATCGCCGGCAAACGTCACCACCTTGCGGTCCGGGTTGGCGATCTGCGCGCCCAGGGCGGCGGGGTAGGCCCAGCCCAAGGTCGCCTCGTAGCCCGGCATCAGGTAGGTCTTGGGGCAGTACATCGGCATGCCGTAGCGCGTATAGATGCCGAACTGCGTGATGTCGCTGAACACCATGCCGTCGCGCGGCAGGGCCTGGCGCAGCGCCCGGGCGTAGCCGGCGGTCGGCTCCATCGCGTCGAGCTTGCGCCGCAATTCCTCGCGGATCGCGGCGTGCCCGTCCGGGCGCGCCTTCAGCGGCTTGCCCTCAAGCGCCTGGACCAGCGCCGCCATCGCCTCGGCGGCGTCGGCGACCAGGGCAAGCGCGGCGCGGGCGGGCTTGCGGATCTGCACCGGGTCGATGTCGATGCGGATCACGGACAGGTCGCCGCGACCCCAGGACAGGGCCGGGGTCGTGAACCGCGTTCCCACCGCGATGACGAGGTCGGCCTTGGCCCACAGCTCCTGGCCGGCGAGCATGTGGTGCGCGAGGGGATGGTCCTCGGGCAGGGCGCCGCGCGCGTTCTGGTTCATCACCACGGGCGCGCCGATGCGCTCGGCCAGGGCCTTCAGCGCGCCTTCCGCGCCCGCGATGCCGCCGCCGACCATGACGATCGGAAACGTCGCATCGGCGATCATGGCGGCGGCCCGGCGCACCGCCTCGGGATCGGGCGCGGGCGGCGCGTCGGGCGACGCCGCTGGCAGGATCTCCACCGGCGCCTTGGCGCCCATCATGTCCGGCGCCATCTCGAACACCGCGGGCTTGCGGCGGCGCGAGCGCATGTGGCGGAAGGCGTCGTTGACCAGCGCCGGCACCTCGCTCGGATGGTTGGCGCGCCGGACCCAGTCGACCACGCCCTCGGCCGCGCGCATCTGGTCCTTGATCTCGTGCGGAATGCCCAGGCCCAGGCCGATCTGGGCCGAGGGGATCTGCCCGGTGATGCCGAGCACCGGCAGGTTCGCCGAGGCCGCGTCGCCCAGCGCCGTGAGGCTGTTCAGCAGCCCCGGGCCCGGCACGACCACGAACGTGCCGGTGCGGTCGGTCGACTGGGCATAGCCCATCGCCATGTAGGCCGCGCCCGCCTCGTGCCTGGTGTGGATCACCCGCAAGCGGTTGCGGCGGCGGTAGAACGCGTCGAACAGGTTGTCGAGCTGGATGCCCGGTATGCCGAACACGGTGTCGACGCCGTTGGCGATCAGGCTTTCGGCGATCGCGTCGCCGCCGGTCATCACGGTCATGGGCATCAAGCCGCCGGCGCGACCGGGCGATCGGCCCAGGTGTAGTAGCTCATCAGGATCTCCATCAGCCGCTCGCTGCGCGCGTAGCGCGGCGCGTAGGGGAACGGCGTGCGGTTGAAGAACGTGTCGGCATCGGCCGCGCCCAGGATGCGCCGCGCCGCCTTGATGCCGAGATAGGGTCCCATCGCGTTGCCCGAGAAACAATATCCGAGCGCGTAGTGCATGCCCTCGTGCACGCCCACGCGCGGGTAATAGTCCCAGGTCGCGGCGCAGCGGCCGGTCCAGGCGTAGCTCAGCTTCACGCCTTCGAGCTCGGGGAACAGCATCGTCATGTCCCGCTGCAGCCGCCGCCCGATATCGCGCAGCGAAACCGGGCGCTGCCCGACCTGGCCGCCGAACAGCAGCCGCTTGCGGTCCGGCGAGAGCTGCATGTAGTTCGACCGGCGCCGGTTGTCCGCATACATGCGGTGGTTGGGCAGGATCGAGCCGGTCAGGTTCTCCGACATCGGCTCGGTCGCGACCATGTAGGCGTTGATCGGCACCAGGCGATCGACCAGCCAGGGCGTCAGCGCCGTGGTGTAGCCGTTGGTCGCGATCATGACGTCGCGCGCCTTCACGACGCCGCGCGCGGTATGGACCTCGAAGCCGTCGCTCTCGCGCCGGATTGCGGTCACCCGCGTCTGGCCGACGATCTTGGCGCCGGCGTTCTCGGCCCGGCGGCGCATGCCGCGCACGTGCTTGGCGGGCTGGATCGAGGCGTTGTCGCGCACCACCACGCCGCCGTGATAGCGCTTCGAGCCCATCTCGACCTGCTGCGAATAGGGGATGAAGTCGATCTCCTCGCCCAGGATGCGCGCGCGAGCCTCGTACTCGCGCCGCATGCGCGCGTAGTGCTTGGGGGTAAGCGCGCCGAGGAAGCGGCCGTTGCGGCGGAAGTCGCAGTCGATCTTCTCGTCGTGGATGCGCTTGACGGTGATGTCGTAGATGCCGCGCAGTTCGCGGAAGAAGCGCGTCGCCTCGTCGACGCCGACCTTCTCGCACAATTCGGTGAAGTAGTGCTTGGAGTGCCAGCCCAGCATGCCGGCGTTGCGCGAGCTGGCGCCCTCGGTCGGTTCGTTGGCGTCGAGCACCAGCGTGTCGCGCCCGCCCTTCGCCAGCTCGTGCGCGGCGGCGCAGCCGGTCAGCCCGGCACCGACGATCGCCACGTCGACCTTCGCCGGCAGCGACGCGGGGCCGGAAGGCGGCGGCGCGTTGGGCCCGCGCGCCGCGTCGATCCAGTACGGCATTTCCTTGAAATCGGGCGCAAATATCGATCCGTCGTTCATGGCGGGACCATCCACGGCAAAGGGCGGGCCGGCGCGAGGCCAAGCGGTGTTGCATTATTCAGCGCATCGTATCAAAAATCAATACGGCGATGATGAGAGCGAAAGGCACGGGCATGGCGCGCAAGGACATAAGCCGGATCGGGGTCAGCGAGCGGTACAGCAAGGCGACCGTGCACGACGGCACGGTCTATGTCGCCGTCCAGTACCCGGACCGGCCCGACCCTTCGCCGACCAACCAGACGCGCGAGGTGCTGGCGAAGATCGACTGGTTCTTGGCCCAGGCGGGGACCGACAAGTCGCGCCTGCTGAAGGCCACGGTCTTCGTGGCGGACATCGCCGATTTCGCGGCGATCAATGCCGTGTGGGACGCCTGGGTGGTGCCGGGCAGCCCGCCCGCGCGCACGCCGGTCCTGGGACCCCTGCTGCGACCCGAGGTCCGCGTGGCGATCGAGTTGATCGCGGCGGTCTGAGCCTGGACGGCCGCGCTAGAGAACGCCCTTGTCCTGCGCCGCGGTCAGCGACTCCATCAGCGCGGCATCGTTTTGGCGCGCCGGGCTGAGGCTGCCGGCGTAGTCCGGCAGGCCGCCGCCGCCGATCCAGCCGGCGCAAAGCTCGCCCGTGGCGCACGCGCTCATCGTGCCGAACCCGGACAAGGCGCCGGCCACGAACGCGCCCGGTGTCGCCATCGGCCCGATCAGCGGCCAGTTCTCGCGCGTCATCGTGTAGTAGCCGCCATAGTGCGTGTGCTGGCGCGGCAGCCGCCCGATATAGGCCTTGAGCGACGGGTTGAGGCGGCTGGCGCCGCGCAGCACCGTGTCGGGGAACTGCGGATCGAGCGGCGGCTCCTTCTGCACCGGACCTGGGGTGCGGTTGTAGGCCCAGCCGAGCTTGATCCAGCGCCCGGCATCGCCGCCGTCCGGGCGGCAATGGATGCCGCCGGGCATCGGCTTCGTCAGCCAGGCCGTCGACGGGGTCTCGGCCAGCACCGCGCGCTCCTCGTCGGTCCAGGCGATCGTCTGGCCGTCGAGGTCGATGGCGAACGGCGTGCGCCGGGGGATCGCCGCCTCGCGATCCTCGAAGGCGATCTTCTGCTGCCACAGGGTGGTCACCGGCAGCTTCTCGCCCAGCATGGCGGCGACCTCCGCGAGATAGGGCCCTGCCGCATTGACCAACTGGTCCGCGCGCATCGAGCGCGTGCCGGCACCGTCCCGCAGCTCCAGCACGAAGCCCTTGTCGCGCGCCACGCCATGCAGGCGCGCCGTGACGAGCCGGCCGCCGCCGGCGCGGATGCGCTCGAGCATGAACTGGCCCATCTGCTGGCCGCTGATGTCGCCGGCGCGCCTGATGTGCAGGATGGTCGAGACGGTCGGATCGAACCCCGGAAAGGCGGCGCGGATCGTGGCGGGGTCGCGCAGCACGTCGACGCCCGCGGGCGCGCGCTGCCAGTCCGCATCGACCGCCGGCACATAGGCCCCGCCCTTGCCCTTCTCGTGGATGCGGATCGACGCCGCGCCTTCCGTGCCGTAACCCTGGTTCAACTGCTCGATCAGCGCGTCGATGTTCGCGCGCCGCGTCGCCAGCGCGTAGCCGCGCCGGGTCATGTGCAGGCGGTTGTCGCTCTCCCGCGCGATCTCCTCCATCAGGTCGATGCTGCGGTCGGTGAACCGCGTCATGACGCGATGCGGCCACCAGTTGCGATAATTCTCGCCCGAGGCGGCGGAGGTCATCGACATCGGCGCGTTGGGGTCGAGGATGGTCACGCGCCGCTTGTGGCGGGTGCTGAGGAAATAGGCGGTGGCGATGCCGACGATGCCGGCGCCCACCACCACGATGTCGCTGTCGTGCGCCGTCATGGTTGTCCCGTCTCAGTCATGCCCCAGCCGCATGCGCCTTTCCAGGTGGGCGCCGTAGCGCGAGAGCGAAAAAACGAACACGAAGTAGATCAGGGCGATGAACGTGTAGACCTCGACATAGGCCATGGTCCAATCGCCGGTTCCATAGGCCGCGTTGCCCGAGGCCAGGACCTCGAAGAAGCCGATGATGATGATGATCGAGGTTTCCTTGAAGGTGATCACGAACTGGTTGATCGTGGCCGGCAGGGAATTGCGGAACGCCTGCGGCAGCACGATGTGCCAGGTCCTGAGCCAGTAGCCAAGGCCGAGCGCCTTGGCCGCTTCCTGCTGGCCCGCCGTGATGGACTGCAGCCCGCCGCGGATGACCTCGGCCTGCGAGCAGGCGAAGAACAGGGCGAAGGCCAGGATGACCCGGTAGAGCTTGTCGCCGGCAAGCCAGCCGGGCAGCGCGAAGGGAAGGATGACCGCGGCGGTGAACAGGACCGCCAGCAGCGGCAGCGACCGCACCGTGTCGATCAGCAGTCCGGCCACCCAGCGGAAGGCCGGCAGCTCGGACTGCCGCGTCAGGGCCAGCAGGACCGCCATCGGCAT
>JADLEG010000165.1 GCA_020846275.1 Alphaproteobacteria bacterium | reverse complement strand
CCTGGTCGGGTGCGGCACCCGAGACGGACACCGTGGCGTTGGCACCGTCGAAGTCCACCTTCAGGCCGTCGGCAGTGAGCTTCATCGAAGCGATGTAATCCTCGATGGCCTTGCCCGCGGCGGCGTTGGCCGCGGCTGCCTTGTCGGCGCCCTGGGCTGCCTGCGCCTCGCCGCGTCCGAACAGTTTCTCGCCGGCATCCTTGATGAACGACATGAGTCCCATCGCTGCTCCTTGGTCGGGTAGGAGGCCCTCATGGCGGGGCCAGGCCCAAGGTTAACCGCTGTCGGCCTGAAGGTTGTTGAAATCGCCGGATTCGCCTCCAGTTAGAGGCCACCGCGCCGCGGCATCATGCGGTGAGTTCCTGCAATGCTTTGATTTCGCTGGGAGAATCACGGGATGAACCGGGAGATGCCGGATCGGCCGGAACACGAACGACCCGCTACCACCAACGATGCCGGCAGCGTGCCGGCCCCCGAGGCAGCGGCCGAAGCCGCTCCGGAAACCGGGCCGGATCCTGCTGGTCGCCTGGCGGCTACGCAGGCGCAGGTCGCCGAGCTGCGCGATCAGTATCTGAGGGCCGTCGCCGAGCTCGAGAACGTGCGCCGTCGAGGGCAGGAAGAGGTCGCCCGCGCCCACAAGTACGGCATCGAGGCGTTCGCCGAGAGCCTGCTTCCGGTGAAGGACAGCCTCGAAATGGCGCTGAAGGCCGACACCCCGACGGTGGACAATCTGAAGGAGGGGGTCGAGGCCACGCTGCGGCAACTCGTGTCCGCCTTCGAGAAGCACCGGCTGGCCGAAATCGATCCGCAGGGCCAGAGATTCGATCCCAACCGCCACCAGGCGATCTCGACGGTGCCGGCGGCCGCCACGCAGCCGCCGCTGGCCGAGAACCACGTCGCGCACGTGCTGCAGAAGGGCTACCTGATCGGCGACCGGGTGCTGCGCCCGGCGCTGGTCACCGTCGTCCAGGGCTGAGCAGGCGCCTGGCCGACTCACGGACGCCGACCGTATCCGCTTGAATTTCGCGCGTCGCAACACATCTGCCAACCAGACAATTTCCGTCTTCGAGGAATCGACAACATGGGCAAGATCATCGGCATCGACCTGGGCACGACCAACTCGTGCGTCGCCATCATCGAGGGTGGCCAGCCCCGGGTGATCGAGAACTCCGAGGGCGCGCGCACCACCCCGTCGATCGTCGCGTACATGGAGGACGGCGAGATCCTGGTCGGCGCGCCCGCCAAGCGGCAGGCGGTCACCAACCCGCGCAACACGGTGTATGCGGCCAAGCGGCTGATCGGCCGCAAGTTCGACGAGAAGGAGGTCCAGAAGGACATCCACCTGATGCCGTACGGCATCGTCAAGGCCGACAACGGCGACGCCTGGGTGCAGGTGCGCGATCGCAGGCTCGCGCCGCCCCAGGTCTCGGCGGAAGTGCTGCGCAAGATGAAGAAGACCGCCGAGGACTATCTCGGCGAGGAAGTGACCGAGGCGGTCATCACCGTACCGGCCTACTTCAACGACAGCCAGCGCCAGGCGACCAAGGACGCCGGGCGCATCGCGGGCCTCGACGTCAAGCGGATCATTAACGAGCCGACCGCGGCGGCGCTGGCGTTCGGCCTCGACAAGGGCGGCGGCAAGGATCGCAAGGTCGCGGTCTACGACCTCGGCGGCGGCACTTTCGACATCTCGATCATCGAGATGGCCGACGTCGACGGCGAGAAGCAGTTCGAGGTGCTGTCGACCAACGGCGACACCTTCCTCGGGGGCGAGGACTTCGACCAGCGCGTCATCGACTACGTGATCGGCGAGTTCAGGAAGGAGCAGGGCGTCGATCTGTCGAAGGACGTGCTCGCGCTGCAGCGGCTCAAGGAGACGGCCGAGAAGGCCAAGATCGAGCTGTCCTCGAGCCAGCAGACCGACTTCAACCTGCCGTACATCACGGCCGACGCGTCGGGCCCGAAGCACCTGAACATGAAGCTCACGCGTGCGAAGCTCGAGGCGCTGGTCGAGGAACTGGTCGAGCGCACCATCGAGCCGTGCCGCACGGCGCTGAAGGACGCCGGCGTGAAGGCGTCCGACATCGACGACGTGATCCTGGTCGGCGGCATGACGCGCATGCCGAAGGTGCAGGACAAGGTCAAGGAGTTCTTCGGCAAGGAGCCGCGCAAGGACGTCAATCCCGACGAGGCGGTGGCGGTGGGCGCGGCGATCCAGGGCGCGGTGCTGTCGGGGGATCGCAAGGACGTGCTGCTGCTCGACGTGACGCCGCTGTCGCTGGGCATCGAGACGCTCGGCGGCGTCATGACGAAGATGATCCAGAAGAACACCACCATTCCGACGAAGTTCTCGCAGACCTTCTCGACGGCCGACGACAACCAGCCCGCGGTGACGATCAAGGTCTACCAGGGCGAGCGCGAGATCGCGACGGGCAACAAGCTGCTCGGCGAGTTCAACCTCGAGGGCATCCCGCCGGCGCCGCGCGGCACGCCGCAGATCGAGGTCACCTTCGACATCGACGCCAACGGCATCCTGCACGTGTCGGCGAAGGACAAGGCCACCGGCAAGGAGAACAAGATCACGATCAAGGCCAACTCGGG
>JADLEG010000164.1 GCA_020846275.1 Alphaproteobacteria bacterium | reverse complement strand
GGACCGCGGTCGAGGGATGCTTGGCGCCTTCCATGCCGATGGCGATCGCGATGGTGCGGTTGTCGCTGGTGTTGGCCTTCTGCAGCTTGTTGCCGGCGATCAGCACGTTGCCGCCGTTGGGCACGTCGATAAGGTAGCTGGCCGTGCCGCCGGTTCCGTCCTCGACCGTGGTGCCGGTCACGGTGGTGTTGAGCGCGCGCGACTTGATATGATGGCCGATGCGCTGGTCGCGGAACACGCAATCGCGGACCGTCAACTCCCGCACCTGGTTGATGTAGATCCCGTGGGCGCAGACCGGATCGCATTTGCCGTTGCGCTCGAACCGGCTGCGCTCGATCAGGACCGATTTTCCCGGCGCGTCGCCGGCGAGGATGCCGTTCTCGTTGCCCTCGAAGACGGAATCGCGCACGACAAGCGATCCCGCCGTCAGACGGATTCCGGCGCCGTTCTTGTCGGGAACCGCGGCGTCGGCGAAGGCGATGCGCTCGACCGTCGTGGCGTCGCCGTCGATCACCCAGATTGCCTTGCCCTGGCAGGTCTTGGTTTTCACGGTAGCCAGCCCGCCAATGCCGCGGATCGTCAAGCGGTTCGCCCGCCAGACCGCGCAGTCGACATAGACGCCGGCATCGATCTCGACGATGTCGCGGTCGCGGGCGATGCGCGCTGCGTCGCTCGGCATCTTCAGGGCGCGGCTGGGGCCGACGCGATGGACCCGGGGCTGCACGGTTGTTGCCTGGGCCATGACCGGTTGCGGCGCGCCCGGGCCGGCGAGCGCGGAAAGCAGCGCCAGGCAGACGACGATCGCGCGGCCGGGCCTCATGGCGACAGCAGGCTTTCCAGGCGCTGGAGCTTGGTCTTCCACAGGAAGTGGTCGAGCACGAAGCGCCGCGCGGCGCGGCCGAGTTCGCGATTGCTGCTGTCGCGCAGCACGCGAAGCACCTGTCGCGCCAGGTCGGCCTGCGTCGAGGCCAGCAGCACGTCGATATCGGGCCGCGCATCGATGCCGGCGAGCGCGGCGGGCGTCACGATGACCGGCTTGGCCATCGCCATCGCTTCCAGCACCTTGTTCTGGATGCCGCGGGCGATCCTGAGCGGCGCCACCGAGGCCGACGACCACGCGACATAGGGCCTGACATCCGGCACGGCGCCGGTCACCGATACGCCCGGCAGGCTGCGCAGGCCCAGCACCTCGCGCGATGGCCGGGCGCCGACGATATGGAAGGTCGCGTCGGGCCGCTCGGCCCGGATCAGGGGCATGACGTCGCGCGCGAACCAGCCGACGGCATCGACGTTCGGCAAGTAGTCCATCGTGCCGACGAAGACGATCGGCGCGGTGTCGCGCGGCCCGAACGGCGTGGGGTAGTCGCGCCCGGGGTCGTAATAGTCCGCGTCGACCCCGTTCTCGACGGCGTGGACCTTGCCTTTCGCCTCGGGCACGAGGCGCAGGAAATCCTCGACCTCGGTTGCGGACACCAGCAGGCTCGCATCGGCCGCAGCGGCCACCGCGCGTTCGACGCCGAGCGTGAGCCGGCTCTCGCGGCGATAGATCGCCGTGACCGGCCAGCCGGCGGTGGACGCGTATTGCGCCCACTTGTCGGAGTCCATGTCGACGAAATCCATCACGAAGCGGCGCGGGCGGGTCGCCGCCTTGAGGACGAAGCGTCCCATCGCCGCCGAGCAGGCAAGCACGCAATCGACCGGCGTCTGCTGCATCGTACGGTCGACCCAGGCCTGAAGCGACGTGCTGTCGAACGCCGCCATCGACAGGGGCGCGCCGGTCATCATCCCGCGGAGATAGGCGGTGCGGCGCGCGATCGTGCTGGACCACGACACATGCAAGTCGGCGCAGAGCTGGCCGACCGCGCCCACGTCGACGGCGCTATCCGGCGGCTCGGCGAAACAGCCGACGCGGATCTCGTGCCGGTCCGCCAGCCCCTTCAGGAAATGGAAATAGCGGATCTTCTCGCCCTTGTTGGGCGGGTAGGGCAGGCGGTGGAACAGCAGCAGCAGCTTCATTCGGCGACGCGACCCCTTGGCGACGGGGCGTCCCGCGGGGCGGTCCGTCTGGCCGGCGCGCAAGGTATCGAAACTACCCTGCGCGGTCGAGCGCCATGGACGGAATTACCGCGGCAGATTTGCCTGTCGCTAGGCTTTGCTCGATCGCATATCATTCGCACGGTCCAAACGACGAGGAGTTCATGCGCACAAGCTTCCTGGGCGCTCTCGGCGCGCTGCTGGTCTTTCCGGCCCTCGCGCAGACGCCCCCCCAACCCCCGGCCGTGCCGCCGCCCTCCGTACGCAGCCCGGCCATGGACGCCTGTCTGATGCCGAAGACGCCGCCGGACAAGCGCATTTCCGCGTGCACCAGCGCGATCGAAAGCGGCAAGCTGTCGGACATCGACACGTCGAAGGCCTACAACAACCGGGGCATCGCGGCCCACTTCAAAGGTCAGTACGACCGCGCGATCGTGGACCACAGCGAATCGATCCGCCTGCGGCCGGACTACGCGGAAGCCTATAGCGACCGGGGCAACGCGAAGCTGGCCAAGGGCCTGTACGCGCTGGCCGTGCAGGACTACAGCGAGGCCATTCGACTGCGGCCCAATTGGCCGAGCTACTTCAACAACCGCTGCTTCGCCCAGGCGGTGCTTGGCCAGACCGAGCAGGCGCTGAGCGATTGCGACACTGCCATCAAGCTGGCGCCCAAGCGCACCGCGACGCTGTATGACAGCCGCGGTTACGCGCTGGTCCGCGCGAAGAAATACGACCCCGCGATCCGCGACTTCAGCACCGCGCTGGAGATCGACTCCAAGAGCGCAAGCTCGCTCTGGGGGCGCGGCTTCGCCTATCTGCGCAAGGGGCTGGCGGACAAGGCCAAGCAGGATTTCGCCACCGCCCGCGCGATCGACCCGGCGATCGAATACAAGATGGTCGATCTTGGCCTGACGGCGGAATAGCCGCGCGTTGCGGCGGCAGCCGGTAAAATGAAAACGCTCCCAGGGAATGCCCAGGGAGCGTTTCGTCGCTGTGTGCCAGACGTCGGCTACTTGGTACGGCGGCGCCGCACGAAGCCCAGCCCGATCAGCCCGGCGCCAAGCAGGCCTAGCGTCATCGGTTCGGGGACGGTTCCACCCCCGCCGCCATATCCGCCCTCACCGCCGTTGCCGCCATTGCCGCCATTGCCACCGCCTGGCGGATCGAAGGGGTTACCGCCACAGAAGAAGAAGCAGTAGTTGTTCGTGCCCGAGCCACCAGACCCGCCCGAACCGCCGTTGCCGCCGAACGAGAAGCTGGCAAAGCCACCCCCGCCGCCCGAGCCGCCGCCACCACTTCCGCCGCCGCCGCCTCCACCTCCGCCGCCACTACCCCCGCCGCCGCCGTTACCGCCGAAGCTCGGCAAGCCGCCGGACGGACCCGCGCCGAAATAGCCCGAGCCACCGCCCGCGCCGGGGTTGGTGTCGTTCAGATCGTATTCCTGCTGTTCGTCGCTCGAATAGACCAAGCCGGCCTGGGCACTCGGAATGGCCAACACGGCCAAAACACTGAGAGCCAAACCGGCAAACAGACTAGATGTGCTCTTCATGGCGAGAAACGCCTCTTCCTAAGGGTTCCTGCCATCCTTAAAGCAAGTTTAATGCCAGATAGATTTCCTTTTGGTTCCAATGCTATTGCGGATTGAAGTCTGCCGAATCGGCGCGATGTGTAAAGCGAAATTTAACAGTGCCATATCAACTGGCAAGCAATCGCGCAGCATTAACTATAAAAGCTTGGGATGGCGAATTCGGCCTAAGCGTGCCGCGTCGCCTCCGCGTCCCCCAAGCGGCTGGCCGGGACTAGAAGAAGCTTTGCGGGACGAAAATCGTGTCGCCGGGCTTCAGGAACTGGTTGGCGCTGATGTCGCCATCCTTCATCAGCTGCTCTGCCTTCAAACGGATGTTCTGGTAGCCTTTGTCGGTGACGCGGGTGATCACGGCCCGGTCGCCGGCCGCGAACCCGGCGAGCCCGCCGGCCGCGATGATGGCGTCCAGTGCCGTCATGTTTTCGCGATAAGTGATGACGGTCGGCCGTCCGACTTCGCCGACGACCCGCACCTGCTGCGTATGGGGACCGGAGAAGCTCGATACCAGCACGGTCACCACGGGATCCTGGATGTACTTGCCCAGAATACCTTCGATTTCGCGCGCTACCGTCGTCGGGGTCTTGCGGGTAACCTCGAGATCCTCGATCAGCGGCGTCGAAACGCGCCCGTCCGGCCGCACGGCAACGCGCGCCGACAATTCCGGGTTGCGCCAGACGAAGATGTCGAGCGAGTCGCCCGGGCCGATCTCGTAGTTATGCAGCGCGATCAGCTTCGAGGTGTCCTGCGCGGGGACTTCCACCACATTGGGCGGACCGCCACAGGCACTCAAGCCCACGCAAAGGCCGGCTGCCAGGAAAACGCTGAAACTGCGAGCGAAGGTCGTGACGAACATATCGCGAACCCCTTTTGTTTTCATGCTATGGGGAGGCCTGACAACCGGTCAAGGAAAAATACCCGGAAAACCTGTGTCGACTGGCGATTGTGGTTTGGGTGTTGCTGCATAGCGCCCCGAAGTCGCAGCAATCGCCCAACAATTTATGGTACGTTAGCAAATGTAATCGTCTATTCGGCATTTGGTGCCGTCGCGCAGGCTTGGCGAATCGAATGGCCGCGGCGTCTCGTTTTGCGCCTTTCCGGGATTTGGAATGCAGAAGGTCAAGATTCTCTTCGTCGATGACGACCAAGGGCTGAACCGCCAGCTTCGCTGGGCATTTTCCGAGTTCGAGACCCGCGGCGCCCATGACCGGCCCAACGCCGTCAAACTTGCCGCCACGTTCCAGCCGCAGGTGGTGGTTCTCGACCTCGGCCTGCCGCCCGACGCGCAGGGGGCGAGCGAGGGCCTCAAGACGCTGGTCGAGCTGAAGAAGCTCCTGCCGTCGTCCAAGATCATCATGCTGTCGGGCAACGAAGAGCGCGAAAACGCGGTCATGGCGGTCAAGCTCGGCGCCTACGACTTCTGCCAGAAGCCGATGGACCAGCAGGTCCTGCGCCTGATCATCGAGCGCGCGATCAACCTGTTGGACCTCGAGCAGGAGGTCGGCAAGCTGGCGACGAACATGCCGGCACGGCGGCTGGAAAACATCATCACCGGCGCGCCGAACATGCAGGAGGCGTGCGACCTGGTCGAGCGCATCGCGCCGACCGACGCGTCGGTGCTGCTGTTGGGCGAGAGCGGTACCGGAAAGGAGCTCTTCGCCCGCGCGCTGCACGATCTCAGCCCGCGCAAGGCCAGCGCGTTCGTGCCGATCAATTGCGGCGCCATTCCCGAGACGCTGCTGGAGAGCGAGCTGTTCGGGCACGAGAAGGGCGCCTTCACCGGCGCCGAGCGAGCGGTCGTGGGCAAGATCGAGTTGGCGGACGGCGGCACGCTGTTCCTCGACGAGATCGCCGACATGCCGTACACGCTGCAGGTCAAGCTGCTGCGCTTCCTCCAGGACCGCATCGTCGAGCGCGTCGGCAGCCGCAAGCCCGTGACGGTCGACGTTCGCGTGGTGTGCGCGACCAACCAGGACGTCGAATCGCGCATCACGACAAACAAGTTTCGTGAAGACCTGTATTTTCGCGTCAACGAGGTCACGATCCGCATCCCCGCGCTGCGTGACCGTCCGGGCGACCCCGAACTGCTCGCGCAATATTTCCTCGAGCACTTTGGCGCGGTCTACGGCAAGTCGATCACCGGCTTCTCGCCGGATGCGCTGCAGACCATCCGCGCCCATCCCTGGCCGGGCAACGTTCGCCAATTGCAGAACTGCATCAAGCGGGCGGTGATCCTGACCAAGGGCAACACCATCGGCACTGCCGACCTGGGCCTGGCGCGTGAGCGCGGCGGCGATTCCAGCCAGCGGCCCGCCGCCGATGTCGCGGCGCCGCTACCCGCCGTCACCGCAGCCGACGGCGCAAACCCCATCGTCAATCTGCGCGAGGCGCGCAATCTGGCAGAGAAGCGCGCGATCGAGGCGGCGCTGGCCGGCACGGGGGGGAACATATCGAAAGCCGCCAAGCTGCTCGGTGTCAGCCGGCCGACCCTCTACACGCTGATTTCAGAGTACGGTATCGCCGCGAAGGACGACGAGGCGGAGGGCTAGCAGCCCCCCAAGCGCCAGATGGCCGCGGCGCTCCCGGCCAGACGGTCCGGGAGCGGGGGCGGGCGCTTGCTATCGGACCAGAAGAACGGTCAGCGCAGCCCAGAAGGCGATCGAAGCCGTCGCCATGAACAGCAACGACCGGCGGGTTGACCAACGGCCCTTCTCGTCCAGTTCATCGGACCAGTCTCGCGCGTCGGACATACCTTTGTGCAACGTCACGGAAGCCATCGTGGACCTCTCCCTCTAAAAGTGCCGCTTCGGCTTGCTCCGCGCCGGTCCGGCACCTCACCCTTCGAGCTTCGCTCAAATTTCCTTATTTTTGCTTAAAACACGCGACATATTCGCCCTTGTTTGTCGGCTTCGGTTCTCTGTCGTTATGCTTCGCCGGAAGTCGCAAGGATTTCAAGACTCGTTAAGTTGATACATTAGCCTAAATTTTTCGCCACACTTATGACAAATTTAGGCCTCCACCGAACCCCGTAGGGCGATTCGGCGAGCGGCAGGTGACGAAATCACCCTCATGGTGCCCGACATAACTGCGCTGCCGGGAATTGGTTGCGGCGGGCTACAGGCCGGCGGCAACCAGCCATATGTCAAGGACGGCGGGGCTTCGACGCGGGCGGGGGTGCTGCGGCAGTCAGCGGAGCGGACAGGGGGAGGTTCTTCTGCCGCACGCACCGGGCCGGCGCCAGGATACCGGCCGAGCAGCGAAAGACCTGGCCGTCGCTCATTGCGACATAGACGAAGGGCTCCTTCTCGCAGCCCACGACCATCGGGAATGCGCTGGAATTGCGCGGCGCGCCCTCGATCGCCGAGCAGGCGTCGTTGGCGCAGTAATAGACCCCGCCGTCGCTGTACACGATGAAGGCGGCGCGGTGCGTCTCCGGGCTACAGATATGCAACGGAATGAGCTGATCGGCACCGGCAATGGCGGGCAGTGCCAGGAACAGCGCGGTGATCGAGGCGAGGAAGCGCATGTCCATCGAAAAGCCTGCCTTTGCAATGGCACCTGGGGTCAGTCGGCGAACAAGCGCGGCCGCGAGCCAAAGCCGAAGAAGCTCAGCTCGCCGCGAATGACATTGATGAGTTGCGGCAGCTGGTCGCCGCGGAACAGGCGGACGATGCCGCGGGGCGACAGGCTGTGGCGGCGGATATCCTTGTCGTCGGATGGTCCATCCTCGGCATTGAACTCGTAGACGGTGAAATGCCGTCCCGGACCCGCGGCGCTCCGGCGGCGCTGGATCAGCGGCAGGTTCGGGCGGTAGGACAGGGCGGCGACCAGGGCGATCATGGGGGTCAGCACGAGGATGAGCGCCGTTGCAACAAGGATGTCGGCAAGGCGCAGGATTTGGCCGCCCCGCGGCGAATCATCGGTCGGCTGGTTGGCGTCGAGAGGGGCACTCGGCATCGACAAGGCTTCCATTCCGGCAGCCGCCGCGCATCCAGACCGGAGTCTGGTCCGCGGCCCTGATCAATCGGCACGCCGCGCGTTTCGCGCTGTGGGCCAAGCTACGCTCGCCGGCTTAACGATCGCTGAAGCTGGCCGGGACCCACCCTGTCCACGTACCCGATCGGTGGGCGGCGGTCAGTGACGGTGCTCACAGCGCCGTTTCCCGAGAAAACTTCTTTTTCGGCAGGATGTTCCGGCGGCGGCCTGCAGTAAACTTGGAGCGGGCAGGAAAAGAAGCTAGCCGGACCTGCGGGACTTGGCCTCGAAGGCGCTGACGACTTGATCGACCGACTCGGTCATGGACGCTTTGAACTTGCGCCAATCAGGCAGTTGCGACAGGACTTGGCCAACCGCCAACAAGGTCCGGCGCTGGGCCTCCACCATGCCTTGAAGCTCATCCATTTTCTTCGCTGTATCGTCCAATTTATTGATATAATTGTTTAACTCTGCCACTGGAACCAATTCGGCCCGGGACGTGATCGGAACCAGTTCCAGGGCGGTCCCGGGGACCGCCTCGCGGCTCGCGGGCTGGACGCTCGACGCGGTCGCCGGCGCGTCGACGATGGGCGGCTGATTGACCTCCTGGCGAAGGTCGGCCAGCCGCATGGACAGGGTTTCCAACTCGTGGCGCAGGTCGCGGCTGGTCTCGTCGATATGCGTGACCTCGCGATTGAGCTGCAAGTAGCTCTCCTCCAGCCGCGACAGCCGGTGCCCGACATCGGTCAACGGATTGGGTTGCGGCGTGGGGGTGACCTGCAGGACGGGAGGAACCGGGGTGCGGTCCCCGGCCATGTCGGTCAGCCTTGGGTCGCTAGGCCGCGGACCGTTGACGGAGCGCCGCTCGACCGTACGGGGCGCCGGCAGATCGTCGGGCCGCGTCCGGGCATAGGCAGCGATCGAAATCAGCGCGAGGCAGACGACCGAAAAGACCATGATCAGGTTGAGGCTGCGCTGGTTGGCGGCCAGGTATTCGGCCGCGCTCGCGACGACCGCCATGAGCGCGTCTAGAATTGCGTAGAGTTCCTGGGCCATGGCTGCCTCCGCTGCGATCCGGGCGCCCGCTTGGGGCGGCCTTAGGGTTCGTCCCGGGCCAGGAGGCTGCAAGAGGTCTGCCGCGTCAAGGCTAGAAGCGGTGACTTCGACCGTGACTCGCCGCCAAAGCGGACTTACCGCCCCAAGATTCGCGAAAACAGGGCGATCTGTCCCTCGGATGTGGCATCCCAGCTGAATTTTTCCGCGTACGCGCGGGTCGAGACGCGGTCGGGCAATGCTTGATGCAACGCGCGAATGGCGCCGGCGATCGATGGGGCGTCGCGCTGCGGGACGAGGATCCCGGCCGCCGGCGCCCCTACGACCTCCGGCGAGCCCCAGACCCTGGTAGCCACGACCGGCGTGCCGCAGGCCATCGACTCCAGCAGCACGTTGGGCCAGCCCTCGCGGTCCGACGCGAGCACCAGCATGGTCGCTGCGCTGTAGTAGATGCGCAGCTCCGCCTGGTCGACGGCGCCGCAGAACCGCACCCGTTGCGCCACGCCGAGCGACGCCGCCAGCCGTTCCAGATTGGCCCGCTCGGGGCCGAGGCCGACGATCAACAGGGTGAACCCGTCCAGGTCTGCCAGCGCGCGGATGACCAGGTCATGGCCCTTGCGCGGTATCAGATGGCCGACCGACAACAGGACCGGTCCTTCGACGCCGAGCCGCGCCTGAGCCTCCGCCGGGTCGGCCGGGCGAAACCGTTCGAGGTCGACGCCGTTTCGGAGCACGTGGACCTTTTCCGGCGCCAATCCGCCGGTCGCTTCGGCCTGCCGCAGCATCTCGTCCTTCAAGGCCTGGCAAACCGTGATGACGCCGGCGGCCTGGCCGGCCGCCCAGTAGATCAGCCGGCGCTGGAGCGGAAACAGGGCGATCTCGGTGATGTCGGACCCGCGCGCCGTGATGGTCAGCGGCTTTTGCAGGCGGCGCGCGACGATCGCCGCGGCGACGCCGTCGGGATAGAAGTAGTGCGCGTCGATGAGGTCGAAATCGAAGCCGGCGCGCTGCGCGGCGCGCATCGCGCGCTCCGCCGTCGCCGCCAGGGCGAACGGCGCCAGCGTCATGCCAACCTTCGGGATCAGCAGGTAGCGGGGATGGACGATGTCGAGCCCGTGGCGCGTCTCGTGCGCAGGGATGCACGCATAGGGCGCGTAGGCACCGTGGAAGGGAGCCCAGTCGGGCAACCCGCCGGGAAACCAGGGGCTGGGCGCCACCACGCGCGCCTCGACGCGGCCGGTCTCCACCAGCTTGCGCAGGCGCGTCTCGACGAAAATCCCGTGGTGGGGGAAAACGGCGTTGGGATAGAGTGTGCTGAAGGTCAGGATGCGCAGCATGCGGATCACCGCCGCCATGTCGCGCAGCATATTGCGCGGACCAGGATGCGATGGAGCGGTCGCGCCGCGCCCGCGGCTTGGCGCAGGTTCACGGGAAACGCTTCTTTCGAGCAGGGCATTGCATGAAAACGTGGCTCATCACCGGCGGGTGCGGCTTCATCGGGTCGCACTTGGCGGATCGGCTTGTTCGCGCGAAGGACCGCGCAATCGTCCTCGATGATCTTTCGAGCGGGCGGGCCGACAATCTTCCACCGGGCGCGGAGTTTGTGAAGGGGGATATTCGCGACGCGGCGCTGGTCGGCCGGCTGATGCGCGAGGCCGACGGTTGCTTCCACCTGGCCGCGATCGCGTCGGTCGCGCGCAGCAACGAGGACTGGGCCGGCACGCACGCGGTCAACCTGACCGGGACGATCAACATCTTCGACGCTGCCGCGCGCGCCCGGCCGGACGCACGAAAGGTCCGGGTCGTCTATGCGTCGTCGGCCGCCGTCTATGGCGACTGCCCGGACATGCCGCTGGTCGAGGCGGCGCCGACCAAGCCGTTGACGGCCTATGGCGCGGACAAGCTGGGCTGCGAATTGCACGGGCGCGTGGCCGACTACGTGCACGGCGTGCCGAACGTGGGCTTGCGTTTCTTCAACGTCTACGGGCCGCGCCAGGACCCCGCCTCGCCCTATTCGGGCGTGATCGCGATCTTCGCCAAGGCGGTGCTGGAGGGGCGCACGCCGCGCGTGCTTGGCGACGGCAAGCAGATCCGCGACTTCATTTTCGTCGACAACGTCGTCGACGCGCTGGTCGCCGCCATGCGACACGACGAGTTGCGCTGCGACGTGTTCAATGTCTGCACCGGGCGGTCGACCTCGATCGAGGCGCTCGCGCGCCTGCTGGCCGAGGCCTGCGGTGCGCCGCCCAAGATCGACTACGGGCCGGCGCGCAGCGGCGACATCCGCGAGTCGCTCGGCGACCCGACCCGGCTGCGGTCGGCGCTGGGAGTGACGGCGGGCGTCACGGTGGCGGACGGCATGCGCCGCACGCTGGAGTGGATGCGCGGCGGGGCGCCGGCGAAGGCCTGACGCGGCCTAGATCTGCTTCAGCAGCGCCTCGGCCTTGGCCTTGTCGGCGGGGCTTCCCTTCTCCAGCACCGGCTTGAGGACGGCTCGCGCCTCGTCCGCGCGCTTGGTCTGCACGAGGCCGCGGGCCAGGCTGAACGCGCTGTCGGCGGTGTCCAGGCCATTGGCGCGGGCCATGCGCAGCAGCCAGACGCCGCGCTGGTAGTCCTCGTTGTCGATCAGCAACTGGCCGAGCGTATCCTGGATGTCGCGGCTGCCGGGGGCTGCGCGGTTGGCCGCTTCGGCGAACGACAGGGCACGCTTGTCCTTTCGCTTGGAATAGAGCCACGCGAGGTTGTTCAGCACGATGGCGTTGCGCGGTGCGGCGGCAAGCACGGATTCGTAGATCGTGACCGCCTTCGCCTCGTCGCCCTGGCGCATCGTGACCTCGGCCAGCGCTACCTTGATCGACATGTCCGTCGGCAGCTTGGCCTGCATCTGCTCCAGCATTTCGCCGGCCGACTTCATGTCGCCCGCGGAGATGTAGGCGTTGACCAGATCGCGCTGCGCCGTCGGCGGCGCCTTGCCGGAGCGCAGCAGATCCTTGTACAGGCTGATCGAGTCGCCCGGCCGCCCGCCCTGAAGGGTCGCCATCGCGACCAGCTCTTCCATGGTGCGCGCGGACCGGGTCGCCCGAATCCACTGCTGGGCGGCGTTGCGCGCGTCGGCCGACCGGCCCTCGTCGATATCGAGCGTCATGCGGGCCAGCAACGCAGGCATGTAGTCGGCGCGCGCGTTCAGCGCATCCTTGTACATGGCCAGCGCGCCCACCTTGTCGCCGCGCTGCTGCAGCGCGCGGCCGACGGTCATGTAGGCCTCCGGCGCCTTCTGGTTGACCCCGATCAGCTGGCGCAGCGTCGCCGTGCTGGCGGGCGCATCCTCGGCCAGATACTGGGCCTGGGCGAGGAGCTGGATGGAGGCCGGGGTGTTCGGACGCCGGTTGGCGAAGTCGCGCGCGATCTGCAGCGCGCGGTCCTTGTTGCCGCGTTTGACATGCAAGGCGATCGACCGCGCCGTCGCGGCTTCCGCGGTCGCATCCTGCTGGCGCGCGCGCTCGTAGTATTCGAGCGCCTGGTCGTCATTGCCGCGGATCGCCTCGATATTGCCGAGCGCGAGCGCGGCCTGACCCAGGTTCGGGTTGGCCTGCAGCAACTGCCGGTAGGCATCGGCGGCACGGTCGCCGTAGCCCTCCTGCAGGTCCAACACCGCGCCCGTCAGCGCGCCGCTGAACTGCGCGGGGGCGACGCGTGTCGCCTCGCGGAACATGGCGCGGGCCTTTTCCCAGTCGCCGGAGACGACATGCACGGTGCCGAGCAGCAGATAGGACGAAGCCTTGTCAGGTTCCAGCGCCTTGACGGCCTCGGCGGCTTCCAGCGCCTTGGCGACCTGCCCGCCGCGCAGCAACGCCAGAGCAAACGCGGTGCGCGCCGGGATCGACTTGTTGTCCTGGTCGATTGCCGCCTCGATGTCGCTCAAGGCTTTCGCGCTCTCGCCGATCTGCAGGCGGCCGAGCCCGATACGCAGGCGCGTCGCCGAATCGTCGGTCGCCGCTGCCGCCTTGTCGAAGGCGTTCTTCGCCTCCGCCTGGTTGCCGAGCGCGAGATACGCGGAGGCCAGCGCCGTTGCCGCTTCCGGCACCGGATTGTCGCGATCGACCAGGGGGCGCAGCAGGTCGACGGCGCGCTGGTAGTTCTGGCGCCGCGATACCAGGTCGGCCAGCATGATGCGCGCGCGCACATGCTCGGGCGCGGCGGTGAGGAACTTCTCGATCAGGCTTTCCGCCTGCGACAGTTCGTTCAGGCGGTACTTCGCCAGCGCCAGCAGGTAGATGTTCGGCGGGTAGTCGCTGAGAAGGTCGCCGAGCTTCTCCAGCCGGTCGGCGCCTTCCTTGAAGTCGCCCTTCTTGAACGCGCCCAGGGCGTAGAGATGGTTCGCCAGCGGGTGCGCGGGGCTAAGCCGCAGCGCCGCGACCACGTCCTTGCGCGCATCGTCGAGCTTGCCGTCCTCGATCAGCAGCGCCGCATGCGCCACCAGCGCGCCGATGTTGATCGGGTCGGCGCTGATCGCATCGGCGAAATCCTGCCGTGCGCCGTCGCGGTCGCCGGCGAGCCGCCTGAGTTCGCCGCGCAGGCCGAGCGCCTCGGCGTTCTTCGGGTTCTTCGCCAGCACCTTCTCGACCTCGGCGAGGGATACGTCGCGACGGCCGAGGCCGAGGTTGATCTGGGCGAGGCCCAGATGGGCGCGCGCGAGGTCGGGACTGATCGCGAGCGCGTCCTCGAATGCCTTCTGCGCCTCGTCGAGGCGGCGATGGCGCATATGCGCGAGCCCGCGCCAGGCGATCGCGGTCGCCTTGGCTTCGGGGGCGTCGAGCTGGCCCACCACCTTGTCCATGTCGTCCATCTTGTCGGTGATGGCGAGCAGGCGTCCGAGCAGGTCGATCGTCCGGGTGTCGCGATTGCCCAGCTCGACCGCGCGGCGGATCTCCTTGTCCGCGGTGGCGACGTCGCCCAGGCGCAGGTTCACCTCGGCCAGCGCGAGCCGGGCGGTGGCATTGTTTGGCTCTTCGCGAACGGCGTTGCGAAGGCTGATCAAGGCCGCGCGATGATCGCCCTTGGCCAGTTGCTGCTGGCCCTCGGCGAGGTAGTTGGGGGTTCGCAGCAGCTTTACGGCGGCAAAGCCGCCGCCGAGCACCACGACCAGTGCGAGAATAATGATGATCCACCGGCGCTTCGAGCCGGTCTGGGCCTCGTTCATGGCTTCCGCCCCAAGAATTGCGATGTGCTCTTGAGATGACTATACCAGCCCCTTCCGTCAAGGACAGAGGCATGTCAGGCCGTTATCGGCCGTGGTTACGTGAAATTTACCATCGAGCATGGTAGTTTTCCCGGCGCGCGGGACCTCCGCGCCTGCCGGGGCGGCCCTCTCGATGTGGTTTGTGCTGTCGAAGCTGTACTGGCAGTTCTTCTCGCCGGTAAATCTGCTGATCGGTCTTCTTGTTGTTGCCGTCGTCTGGCTGCTGGTCCGCCCGCGATCCCGGCTCGCCCGCCGTTTTGTGGTCGTCGTACTGCTGGCCGTCATCGTCCTGGGAGTTCTACCGATCCCGTGGCTGATGCTGCGCCCGCTGGAAGAGCGCTTCGCCAAACCGGTGCCGCCCCCGGCGAGCGTCGCAGGGATCATCATCCTCGGCGGCGCGGTCAGGCCCAACATGACGGCGCTGCGCGGCGAGGTGTCGCTGAACCGGGCGGCCGAGCGGATGACCGAAGCAGTGGCCCTGATGCGCCGCTACCCGGCCGCGCGGCTGGTCTTCACCGGCGCCAACGCATCGCTGTTCCCCAACGAACATACCGAGGCGGCCGTGGCCCGGCGCTTCTTCGGCGAGATGGGACTCGATGCGGACGCGGTCGCCTACGAGGACCGTTCGCGCAATACCTACGAGAACGCGCTCTTCACGCGCGATCTGGTCAAGCCGCGCCCGGGCGAGACGTGGCTGATGGTGACCTCGGCGCGCCACATGCCGCGGGCCGTGGGATGCTTCCGCCGGGTTGGCTTCGCGGTGGTGCCGTGGCCGGTCGACTACGAAACCCCGCCGCCGGGCACGCCCTACGAGTTCAGCTTCGACATGCAGGACAACCTCCAGGACCTCAACGACGCGCTGCACGAATGGATCGGCATGCTCGCCTACTGGCTGATCGGCTATTCCTCGGAACCGTATCCGGGGCCGTGAGAGCGCGTCGTCACGGCAGGAGCCCTTGTGGCTGGTTTTCGCCGCAAGTAGCATCCGGCTTCCGCCCGATTTCCCTTCCTCGACCCAGGAAAAGCACAGCCCATGTACAAGCGCATCCTTCTGACCGGCGCCGCCGGCATGCTCGGCCAGTATCTCCGTCCGCACCTGCACAAGCGCTGGCCGCTGCGGAGCTGCGACGTCAAGCCGGTGGGCAAGCCGATGAAGGGCGAGGAGGTGGTGACCTGCGACCTCAGCGACCGCGCCGCCGTGTTCAAGGCGACCAGGGGCTGCGACGCGGTGCTGCATTTCGGCGCCATCTCGATCGAATCCGATTTCGATCAGATCCTGCAGGCCAACATCGTCGGCACCTATAACGTGTTCGAGGGCGCGCGGCGCGCGCGGGCCAAGCGCGTGATCCATGCCAGCTCGAACCACGCGGTGGGCTACCACCTGCGCGACGCCTTCATCGATTCCGACGCGCAGCCGCGTCCCGACACCTACTACGGCGTCAGCAAGTCCTTCGGCGAGTCGCTGGGCAGCATGTACTGGAGCAAGTACGGCATCGAGCATGCCTCCCTGCGCATCGGGACGTGCCGCGCCGAGCCGATCGACCGGCGTTCGCTTTCGACCTGGCTCAGCTTGCCGGACCTGCTGCAGCTCGTCGTTCGCTGCCTCGAGGCGGAGCGCCTGGGCTACGCGATCGTCTATGGCCAGTCGAACAATGACCGTGCCCTGTGGGACAACGGCAAGGTATCGCATCTCGGCTTCCGTCCGCAGGACAATGCCGAAGAATACGCCGACCGTTTGCTGAAGAACGCCAAGCCCGAGGATCCGGAAGACCCGGCCGTGAAATACATCGGCGGCGTGTTCTGCACCAAGAAACCGCCGATGTGGAAGGGCTGATCCGTCTCGTTTCGACAGGGCGGCAGCGATGAAGCTACCGCTCGCGCTGCTGCCGGGGCTGCTGTGCGACGCGCGATTGTGGGAGCACCAGGCCCGGCACCTCGCCGAATTGGCCGAGCCCTGGGTCGCTGATCTCACGATCCAGGATTCGATCGCGGCGATGGCGGACTCGGCGCTCGCCGCCATGCCCGGTCGCTTCGCGCTCGCCGGCCTTTCGATGGGCGGCTACGTGGCGCTCGAGATCATGCGCCGCGCGCCCGATCGGGTGACGCGCCTCTGCCTGATCGACACCTCGGCGCGGCCCGACACCGATGCCCAGGCCGAGCGCCGCCGCGGCCTGGTCGCGGTGGCGGGGAAGGGAACGTTCCGCGGCGTGACGCGCCGGCTGCTGCCTTTCCTGATTCATCACGACCGCGTCGACGACGCGGCGCTCAGCTCGACCGTCATGGCGATGGCCGAGAGCGTCGGCCGCGATGCCTATGGCCGCCAGCAGCAGGCCATCCTGGGCCGTGTCGACAGCCGCCCGAGCCTGTCCGCGATCGCCTGCCCGACGATGGTGATCTGCGGGCGGCAGGACGCGGTGACGCCGCTCGACCGCTCCGAGGAGATCGCCGCGGCGATCCCCGGCGCGCGGCTCGCCGTCATCGAGGATTGCGGGCACCTCTCGGCGCTGGAACGCCCGCAGGCGGTGACCGCGCTGATGCGGCTGTGGCTGCAGTGAGCGCTGCTACCGCACGTACCCGTGCTGCTTGAACCAGGCAACCGCGTCCTTCAGCGCCTCGGACGCGGGGCGCGGGTTGTAGCCCAGCTCGCGCGCGGCCTTGGCGTGGCTGAAGAACATGCGCTTGCGCGCCTGGTTCAGCCCGTCGACGGTGGCGAAGGGCTCCTTGCCGCTGACCCTTCGCGCCCACATCTCGGCCATGTAGGCGAAGGGCAGGATGAGGTCGTGCGGCAGGCTGACCTTGGGCGGCCGGCGGCCGACGGTGCCGGCGATGACCGCGAGGATCTCGCGCAGGGCCAGGTTCTCGCCGCCCAGGATGTAGCGCTCGCCCACCCGGCCCTTGTCGAAGGCGAGCAGGTGGCCCTCGGCCACGTCGTCGACATGCGCGATGTTGAGGCCGGTGTCGACGAAGGCGGGCATGCGGCCGGACGCCGCCTCGACCACTACCCGCCCGGTCGGCGTCGGCTTGACGTCGCGCGGCCCGATCGGCGTCGACGGGTTGACGATGACGCAATTCAGCTTCATCTCGCCGATCAGCTTGCGCACTTCCTCCTCGGCGAGGAATTTCGACGTCTTGTAGGCGCCGATCATGTCCATGACGGAGACCGGCGTGTCCTCGTCGGCGGGCGTGCCGTCGGGGTTCTTCGCCAGCACCGCGACGGAGCTGGTGTAGACCATGCGGTCCACCCCGGCCTCGGCGGCGGCGAGCACGATGTTGCGCGATCCCTGCACGTTGGTCGCGATCATCTCCTGCGGCCGTGGCGCCCACAGGCGATAGTCCGCGGCCACGTGGAACAGGGCCGTGCAGCCGCGGGCGGCACGGTCGAGCGAGGCGCGGTCGTTGAGGTCGCCCTCGGCGATCTCGACCTTCAGGTCCTCGAGGTTGCGACGATCGCCCCCCTTGCGGGCGAGCACGCGGACGTCGTGGCCGCGCGCGAGCAGCAGGCGGGCCACGGCCGAGCCGACGAACCCGGTGGCGCCTGTGACCAGCGTGGTCATGCTGCGGGAATCCCGGTACGCATGCTGCGTTGATAGCCCGGCTATGCTATAGAAGCCAAGGACGCCGTTGCCGCGCCCGGCCATGAGGGCCAGGGCCGAGCGCCATCCATAGAACAGACGGGATGCTGAAGCCGACGACTTATGCGTTGCTGGCGGTCGGTCTGCTTGCTGCCATCGCCATGGTGATGTGGCGGGGCGTGGGCGTCGTTGCCGGCACGGTCGCCCTGGTGGGCTGGTGGTTCCCGGCGCTGGTCGCCTGGTATGTGGCGCCGGTCATGGCCATGGGCATCAGCTGGGCGCTGGTCTTCCCGCCCGGCGCCGGACTGCCGTTGCCGGTCCTGACCTACATCAACTACCTTGGTGCCTCGGTGAACGCGCTGCTGCCGGTGGGCGCGATCGGCGGCGAGATGGTCAAGGCGCTGATGGCCGTTCGCCGGGGCGTGCCCGGCCCCCTGGCGGGGGCGGCGGTCGTGACCGACAAGGCGGCGCAGGCGGCAAGCCAACTCGCCTTCGGGCTGATGGGCGTCGGAGCGCTGATCTACCTGGAGGCCCGGGCCGACATCGTGACCGGCCTGCTGGGCACGACGCTGTTCTTCTGCGTGCTGCTGGGCGCGTTCTTCTGGTTTCAGCGCGAGGGCATGTTCAGCCGGCTGGCGCGCGGCATCGAGCGCATGACCCGCGGGCGCACCTGGTGGAACATCGTCGGCGGTGCTTCGGAGCTCGACCATGCGCTCGACCGCATCTACCGTCATCGCGCGCGCGTCACCGGCGCCTGCGCCTGGCGCCTGGTGGCGCGGCTGCTGGTGGTGGTCGAGACTTGGCTGATCGCCGGGCTGATGGGCTATCCAATCGGCTGGGTCGAGGCGCTGATGCTGGAAAGCCTGACCCAGACCGTGCGCGGCATGGCCTTCGTCGTGCCGAGCGGGCTGGGCGCGCAGGAGGGTGCGTTTCTGCTGTTGGCGGGGACGGCCGGCCTGCCGCTCGAGGTCGCCCTGTCGCTGTCCCTGGTGAAGCGGGGGCGCGAGCTTTGCACCGGCGTGCCGGCCCTTCTGGTGCTGCAATGGGGGGCGGGACGCGGGCTGCGGGCCCTCAGGCGCGGCGCATGACCGGCAGGAACCTAACCGGAACGCGCCGCGGCATCTTGAGGCTGGACAAGCAAAGCGGCCTCGCGCAATAAGGCGTGCCCGGCCCGCTCCGGCGCGTTCCCAGAAGCCAGTTTCCTCGCCTTGGGGGTTTTCCATGAAGGCCGTCATGCTTGCCGCCGGCATCGGCAACCGGTTGTCCAAAGATCGCCCCGAGCCGCCCAAGGTCCTGCTGCGCTTCGCCGGCAGGACGCTGCTGGAACGCCATATCGCCAACCTCCGGCGCGAGGGCATCGCCGAGCTGGTGGTGGGCGTGGGCTACGAGGCCGACATGGTCGCGGCGGAGATCAAGCGCCTGGGCGCGGAAGGCTTCGTGCGCACCGTGCACAACCCCGACTATCGCGACGGCAGCGGCATCACCCTCGCGACGCTCGAGGCGGACTTCGCCTGCGGTCGCGACGTGCTGCTGATGGACGGCGACGTGCTGTACCAGGACGAGGTGCTGACCCGACTGGTCCGCAGCCGGCATCGCAACTGCTTCCTGATGGACCGCGATTTCGAAGCCGGCGACGAGCCGGTGAAGCTCTGCCTGCGCGGTGGTGCGATCGTGGACTTCCACAAGAAGGTGAAGGGGTCCTTCGACCTGATGGGCGAATCGGTCGGGTTCTTCCGCTTCGACGCCGGGGTGGCGCGCGATGTCGTGGCGCGCTGCCGGCACCACCGCGACAACGGCGAGCGAGCGCTGTGGTACGAGGAGTCGATTCGCGACGTGCTGCTGGACCGCCCGTCGGGATCCTTCGGCTACGAGGATGTCACGGGCCTGGCCTGGATCGAGATCGATTTCCCCGACGATGTCCGCCGCGCCGAGGTGGAAATCCTGCCGCAGGTGGAAGGCGTCCGCGTCTAATTTATGCCATCTTCCCGTGGTTGCGTCTTGGCGGGGGATGACCGATTGCCGTATACCGCTTGTTGCGCGGAGCGTTGCCCGCGGCGCGGCTGTGCGGCCGCGGAACCTGTCCCGCGCAAGGCGGTTTTTAATCATCCGTCCTTGATCCCAGGACCAACAGGAGGAGCAATCCCGTGATCCGTCACACGTTCGCCGCCCTGGCTCTGGCGGCAGCATTCATCGCCCCGCAGGGCGCCAGCGCCCAGAGCAGCGCCACCGTGCTGACGTATGTCGGGACGATCGGGGACAGCACCCGGATGGGCACGCAGACCTTCACCATCACCTCGGGCGGCAAGCCTGACAGCTACGTGGTCCAGGGCAAGGTCGACCTGAACTTCAACATCAAGGTCCTGTTGATGAACTACCATGTCATCAACCAGTCGACCTACACCGAGAACTGGGAGTCCGCGAAGCTGATCAGCTTCAAGGGCCAGACCCGCGACCGCGATGACACCTACGTGATCGAGATGACGGCGGCGGGCGGCAAGGCCCAGGTCAGCGCGACCAAGAACAAGGACAAGCCGAACGTGCGCGATGTCGGTCCCGACGTGGCGCCGGCCAGCTTCTGGCTGGAAGGCTGGTTCATGAAGACGCCCCGGCCGCTCTACATCAGCACGAACAGCGGCAAGGTGAAGCCGGCCAAGCCGCCCAAGCTCGAAGGCCAGCAGGACGTGAGCTACAAGGGCCAGCGCGCCAAGGTGAATTACTACACGATGGATTTCGATGGCGAGAAATACGAGTTCTGGTATTTCGCCGACACCGGCCTGCTGTTCAAGCGCTCGGAGCCGAGCGAAGGCGGAAAGGTCGTTTTCACCCTCCAATAGCCCGGCGGCGCAATAATCCGGCTGCATAGCGGCGAGGATGCGGCCGGTCCGCTTGGGCCGGCCGCGCGCCGTTCGAATGGTGCCGCCACCGTCCCCCTGCTGGGGTGATGCGATGATGCCACAGCGGTCCCGGCGCATGGCTGGGGCGCGTTGGCGGTGCACCAAAAAACTGGTAGGTTCCGCGTTAGTTTAGTATCTAGAATGATTGGTGGATGCTAAGCCCTTGACGGACGTAAGGTTTTTCCTCGGAAGGATACTGGGATGACGGACCACGCGAAGCCCGCGTTGAAGGTCGTTCTGGCGCAGCCGCGCGGTTTTTGCGCCGGCGTGGAGCGGGCCATCGAGATCGTCGAGCGGGCGCTCGAAATCTATGGTCCGCCGGTCTATGTCCGGCACGAGATCGTGCACAACAAGCGCGTGGTCGAGAGCCTGCGCGCCAAGGGCGCGATGTTCGTCGAGGAGCTGGACGAGATCCCGGACGGCGGCGTGACGGTCTTCAGCGCCCATGGCGTGTCGGAGAAGGTCGAGGGCGAGGCCGGCCTGCGCGATCTGCCGGTGATCGACGCGACCTGCCCGCTGGTGTCGAAGGTCCACAAGGAAGGCCAGCGCTACGCCGAGAAAGGCTACGAGGTGGTGCTGATCGGCCATCACGGACATCCCGAGGTCGAAGGGACGATGGGCCGCATCCCGGGCGGCTGCCGGCTGGTGTCGACCGCCGAGGGCGTCGCCAAGCTGCAGGTGCGCGACCCGAAGAAGCTGGCCTACATCACGCAGACCACGCTCAGCGTCGACGACACGCGCGACGTGATCGAGGCGTTGAAGCAGCGCTTCCCCGACATCGTCGGCCCGGACGTCAAGGACATCTGCTACGCGACACAGAACCGCCAGGCGGCGGTGCGCGAGCTGGCGGGCGAGGTCGACGTGCTGCTGGTCGTGGGTGCGCGCAACAGTTCCAATTCCAACCGGTTGCGCGAGATCGGCGACGAGATGGGCGTGCCCAGCTACCTGATCGACGATGCGACGATGCTCGATCCCGACTGGCTCGCCAACGCGCGTTCGGTCGGCGTATCGGCCGGAGCATCGGCGCCGGAAGAGCTGGTGCAGGAGCTGATCTCGCGCCTGGGCGAGATCGGCGCCATCACCGTCGAGAAGATGAAGGGCGTCGAAGAGAACATCCAGTTCAAACTGCCGCGCGTTCTCGTCGAAGCGGCGGAATAAGGGCGGGCGGGACAACGGCTCGGCGGCCCGAAGGGACGGGCGGTCGGGTTAGGGTGTGAGAAAGGGATTGACGTGGGCGTACCACTGATCGCGCAGGTCCGGATCGGGGCCTATCTGATGAAGCAGCGCCTGCTGGGGCGCCAGCGCTTTCCGCTCGTGCTCATGCTCGAGCCGCTGTTCCGCTGCAACCTGGCCTGCGCGGGCTGCGGCAAGATCGACTACCCGGACGAGATCCTGAACAAGCGCCTGTCGCTGAAGGAATGCCTCGACGCGGTCGACGAGTGCGGCGCGCCCGCGGTCGCCATCCCCGGCGGCGAGCCGCTGCTGCACAAGGAGATCGGCGAGATCGTCGCCGGCATCGTCGCGCGCAAGAAGTTCGTCAGCCTGTGCACCAATGCGCTGCTGCTGGAAAAGAAGCTCCACCTGTTCACGCCGAGCCCGTATCTGACCTTCTCCGTCCATCTCGACGGCGACCAGGGCCAGCACGACAAGTCGGTGTGCCAGGAGGGCGTCTACGACAAAGCGGTCAGCGCGATCAAGCTGGCCAAGTCGAAGGGCTTCCAGGTCGGCATCAACTCGACGCTGTTCGACGGCACCGACGCCAAGCGCATCGCCGACTTCTTCACCTACGTGACGGAAGAGCTGAAGATAGACGGCATCACCGTCTCGCCGGGCTATGCCTACGAGCGCGCGCCGGATCAGCAGCATTTCCTCAACCGGCAGAAGACCAACAACCTGTTCCGCGACATCTTCCGGCGCAACACCGGCAAGAAGTGGGTGTTCAGCAATTCGCCGCTGTTCCTCGACTTCCTGGCCGGCAACCAGCAGTACCAGTGCGCACCCTGGGGCATGCCGGCGCGCAACGTGTTCGGTTGGCAGCGTCCGTGCTACCTCCTCGGCGAAGGCTATGCCTCCAGCTTCAAGGAGCTGATGGAAACGACCGATTGGGACAGCTACGGGACGGGCAAGTACCAGAAATGCTCGGACTGCATGGTCCATTGCGGCTACGAGGCGACGGCGGCCATGGACGCGGTCAAGAACCCGTTCAAGATCATGGCGCTGGCCATGCGCGGCATCAAGACCGAGGGCGACATGGTCCCGGGCGTCGATCTTTCCAAGGCGCGCCCTGCCGAATACGTATTCGACAAGAACGTGCAGAAATTCATCACCGAAACGAAGCACGCGCCGAAGGCTTCAGCCGGCAAGGACTCGAGCGAGCGGAGCAGCCACGCGGCCTAGCGCCGCGTGCGCGTGCCGGCTGTCCCGCGCCAGGCGCACGATCGCCGGGACCTCCCAGGGCCTTAGCATCAAGCGGCCGATCACGGCGGCCGGGCGGACCGATCCGTCCGGCGCCATGCCCGCCATTGCCGACCACGGGATGGCGCGATCGGCGGGATCGGCGATGACCCGCAGCACCAGGAACGGCAGCCCCGCATCGGCCGCGGCGCGCGCCACGCCGTGGCTCTCCATGTCAACCGCGACGGCGCTGGTTTCCGCGAACAGGCCGGCCTTCGCCGCGGCGGTCGTGACCGGCGCGTCGAGCCCCACGATCGGCGCCACCACGCAGCGCAGCACGCCGCGCGCCGCCTCCGCCAGCTTCTCGCGCCAGGCGGTTTCCGTATTCGAGCGATTGGCGATCTCGGCCGGCACGACGACCGCGGACGCGATCACCAGGTCGCCGCAGCGAAGGGCCGGATCGAGCCCGCCGGCGAGCCCCAGGCTTATCAGCAGTTCCACGCCGTCGCGCGCCATGCCGCGCGCCGCCTCCGCCGCCCGGTCGGCGCTGCCGCCGGCGGCGAACAGGCGCGTGCCTGGCGGCCAGGCGCCCGCTGTGGCGTCGAGCTCGCTCTTGAGGCCGGCGATGATGCCGAGTCTAGGCATAGGCCACGCCCGGTGTTGGGCGATCGTGCCGGCGCGGGCCGATCGTCGGGGTGACTAGATGCCGAACGGCGTGGTGAGCGCGTTGCCGCTGGTCAGGTTGCGGTAGCGCGCCAGCGCCCAGAGCGGGAAGTAGTGGCTGTAGCCGTGGTACTTGAGGAAGAATATCCGCGGGAAGCCCACCGCCGTGTACCACTTCTCGTCCCAGTGGCCGCCCTGGCGCGGCGCCGCCAGCAGGAACTTGACCCCGCGCGCCACCGCCTCGGACTGCACCTCGCCCGCCGCCAGCAGGCCAAGCACGGCCCAGGCGGTCTGCGAGGCGGTCGAGGCCCGGGCGAGCCCGCCGTGTTCCTTCTGCCAATACGTGCCGCAATCCTCGCCCCAGCCGCCATCCTCGCGCTGGATGCTCTTGAGCCAGGCGACCGACTTCTGGATATAGGGCTGCTTGGGATCCTCGCCGACTGCGTTGAGCGCGTGCAGGACCGACCAGGTGCCGTAGATGTAGTTCGTGCCCCAGCGGCCGAACCACGATCCGTCCTTTTCCTGCTCGGACTTCAGGTAGTCGAGCGCGCGGACCAGGGCGGGATGGCTGGGCGGGTAGCCGAGCTGGGCCAGCATGCCCAGGCACCGCGCCGTGACGTCCGCCGTCGGCGGGTCGAGCAGCGCGCCGTGATCGGCGAACGGGATGTGGTTCAAGTAGTAGTAGGTGTTGTCGGCGTCGAACGCGCCCCAGCCGCCGTTCTTGCTCTGCATGCCGAGCACCCATTCGACGGCGCGCTCGATCGACTGGCGGAAGCGCGGCGCGCCGTTGCGGTCGAGGCCCATCACGACCACGGCGGTATCGTCGACATCGGGGTAGTAGTCGTTGTTGTACTGGAACGCCCAGCCGCCCGGGCGAACCTGCGGCTTCCAGGCGGCGTAGTCGCCGACGGTCTTCAGCACCTGCTTGCTGGCAAGCCAGTCGAACGCCTTGCCCATGACCTCGCCGTCGCGCTCCTCGCCGGCTTCGATCATGGCATGCGCGATCAGCGCCGTGTCCCAGATCGGCGAGGCGCAGGGCTGCATGTAGGCCTTGTCGCCCGAAAGGTCCATCAGCTTCAGGATCGCCTTCTTGGCGGTGATGACGTCGGGATGGTCCTTCGGATAGCCCAGCATCTTGAAGCACAATACGGTGAAGACCATCGGCGGGAAGATCGCGCCGACGCCGTCCTCGCCGTTCAGCCGCTCGCCGATGAACGCCATCGCGGCATCGATCGCCTTCTTGCGCAGGCGCTTGGGAAACAGCGGCTCGACCTTGTGCAGCACGCGATCGAGGACGAGGAAGAACTCGCCGAGCATCTTGCCGCTCGGATTGACCTGATAGGTCTTCTCCTGCTCGGGTGGCACGGTGAACAGTTCCTGCACGTCGATGCCGCGCGGATTCTCGCCGCGCGCGCGCAGCGCCATCAGCACGGTCATCGGCACCAGCGTCGTGCGCGACCAGTAGGAGATCTTGCTGATGTGGAACGGGAACCATTGCGGCAGCAGCATCAGCTCGACCGGCATGCACGGCACGGCGCGCCAGGGCACCTGGCCGAACAGCGCCAGATAGAAGCGGGTCAGCACGTTGCAGCGCGCGGCGCCGCCATGCGCCAGGATCGCCTCGCGCGCCCGCGCCATGTGCGGCGCGTCGATGTCGTCGCCGACGATCTTGAGCGCCCAGTAGGCCTTCACCGTGGCCGAGATGTTGAAGTCGCCGCCATAGTAGAGCGGCCAGCCGCCGTGCTCTTCGGCCTGGGTCTGGCGGATGTAGTCCGCCATGCGGGCCTCGAGCGCCTCGTCGATTTCGCCGAGGAAGTGCTCGTAAAGAATGAACTCAGCCGGCATGGTTACGTCAGGCTCAAGGACGTAGACCCAATGGCCGTCGTCCTTCTGCCTACGTTTCAACCATTCGCGTGCATCGCCGATGACGTCGTCCAGCAGCCGGCGATCCACCGTTGTGGCATCGAGCGGATTGCGCTGGACCTCTTCCCGCGTCGGCGCGCCGTCGATTATCTTTTTGACAGGCGACGCTTGCACAGCCTTGCTCCTCTTGCACCGCAACATAAGGGCGCGTCTACGGGTTGTCCATCCGCGGAGTCATCAACCCTTAACCGACTCAGGCAGATTGTTGCTGATTTGCCACAGCAGCGGCGGCCGAGAATCCCGAGCGGATGGAGCCCTCGATCGTCGCCGGCAGGCCGGTGTCGGTCCAGTCGCCGGCGAGCATCAAGTTCCCCCATGGAGTACGCGTGGCGGCCCTGCGGCGTTCCTCGGCAGGCGTCTGGGCGAAGGTCGCGCGCTTCTCCTTGACGATCCGGTAGGTCGGCATCGCGCGGGGCGGGACGACGCGAAGGGCCTTTTGGATGTCGGCCCACATGCGCTTGGCGATGGTCTGCTCGTCCAATTCTGCAAGGGCGTCGGCGGCGCTGACGGTGACCGAAACCACGTCGCGGCGCAGGAACAGCCATTCGGCCGTGCCGCCCAGCACGCCGATCAGCGGGCTGTCATGGGGCAGGCGCGGCGGGGCGATGCCGTCCAGGCGGAAATGCCCGTTGACGATGGCCCGGCTTTCCTGCGGCGCGTCGATGCCCGGCAGGGCGCGCTGCGCCGAGGCCGGCGGCAGCGCCAGCACGACGGCGCCGTCCACCGCCACGCGGCGATCGCCCGCAAAATCCAGCGCGCTGGCGCGGCTGTCCTCGAACAGCACGCCGCGCAGCCGCCAGCCCAGGTTCACGGCGACGCTGCGCTCGGCGAGCCACGCGAGCGCGGGGTCGATGAAGCTCTCCGACAAACCGTCCTTCGCGACCAGCGGCCGGCAGTTGTTCCCGCCGCGCAGAACGGTTTCGGCAACGACCGGCCACAGCAGCCGCGCGGTCGCGGCCTCGCACGCGGTATTGAGCGCGGCCACCGCCAGCGGTTGCCAGAAGCGCTTGTAGAGCGGCGTCGTGGTGTCCAGGCATTGCGCGACAGTCTGGTCCGGCCCGGCGTTCCGCAGGCGCAAGGCGCCGAGGAGCTGGCCCAGGGTCACGCCGGGAATGCCGCGCGGGGGCAGCGGGATGCGGCCGAGGATCGGGCCGTACGCGAAAGCGACTTCCCAGCGGGCGCCCGTCGTCAGGTCGACGAAGGGGAAGACGGGCCGGGTCGCGCCCACCAGGCTGTCGGCCGCGCCGACCGTCGCCAGGAAATCGCGCGCCGCCCAATTGGCACTGAGCAGCAGGTGGTTGCCGTTATCGATGCGCCGGTCGAGCACCGCGTCGTGGTACGAGCGGCAGCGGCCGCCGGCGTGGTCGGCCTGGTCGTACAGCACGACCTTGCGCCCGGCCTGGGTCAGCCGTATCGCGGCTGCGAGGCCGGACAAGCCGGCGCCGACGATGTGGACCGCGGTCATGGGGCTATGGCCGAAGGTCGTCCTTCGACAAGCTCAGAACCGGGAACATAGGAAAGCTCCTCATCCTGAGCTTGTCGAAGGATGAGCCTGTCGAAGGATGAGTGCGTCATCTAGAGGACGCCGTAGCGGAAGGCGTACCAGAGCTTCAGCCATTTCGGGACGCGCACCGGCGTGTCGAGGTCGTGCCAGCCGCGCCGGATCAGGCCATTGAGGATGGCGCGATAGACGAACATCATCACCACGGCCGGACGCATCTGGCGGCGCGGGCATTCCTGCAGCTTGCGCACGGCCTGCCCGAAGCGCCGGCGCGCCAGCAGCGCCAGCTCCTCGCAGACCGCCGGCAGGTTGGGGTGCTTCAGCACGATGCGCGGGTCCCGCTCCTTGACGCCGAACCGGTCGAGATACTCGGCCGGCAGGTAAAGCCTGCCGCGCTCGGCGTCCTCCTTCAGGTCGCGCAGGATGTTGGTGAGCTGCAACGCCTGGCCGAGCGACCAGGCAAGCTCTTGCGCGCGTCGGTCCGCCGCGCCGAACACGCGGATCGACAGCAGCCCGACCGCGCCGGCGACGCAGGCGCAGTAGTGCTCGAGCCGTTCCAGCGACGGGCCGTTGAGCGTCTCCGAGGCGTCGATCTCCATGCCTTCGATCAGCGCGAGGAAATCCTTCTTCTCCAGCTCGTAGCGCTGGACCGGGCCCAGCAGCGCGCGCGTCGTCGTATAGGTCGGGCGGCCGGCATAGAGGCGGTCGACCTCCTCGCGCCATTCCTGCAGGCGGCGGATCTTGTCGGCCGGCGGCGCGGGATCGTCCGCCACGTCGTCGACCTCGCGGCAATAGGCGTAGATCGCGTACATGGCATCGCGCTTCTCGCGCGGCAGGACCCGCATCGCGCCATAGAACGACGTGCCCGAGCGCTCGGTGACCGACCGCACGTGCTCGCGCGCGGCGGCGTCATCGTCAATGGCCTGGCCGGCAAGGTGCGCTGAGGCCGGAGCGGCGGTGTCGGGGGCGGTCATGGCTGGCTCTTATAGCCTTGCCGGGCGGCCAGGACGAGTCCGGCCGGCCGTGCCTGCGCTCGTGCCGGTCAGGCGCGCCGGACCGGCGCCTGGGCGCGGCCCTTCCAGAACGCGCCCCGGCCGCGGTAGTAGGCAAGGGCGGAATCGAGGGTCATCAGGTTGTAGAGCAGCCCGGCCACGGGCAGCAGCGCCGCCGGAGCCGGCTTGCCGTAAAGGGCCAAGGTCGGCCGGCTGCTCCACCCCATCAGCAGCCAGGCCAGCCCCGCCATCGCGCCCGCCGCGACGTTGCCGTGCCAGGGCGTGCTCAGCGCCACCAGCGGCGGCACGAGATAGACCAGCGCCATGCCGATCACGGTGCCTGCCAGCGCCAGCGGCGAGTAGCCGAGCTGGTCGTAGGCCGAGCGCGCGACCATGCGCCAGATGTCCTTCAGCCCCTCGTAGGGGCGGATCGAATGCGTGTCCTCGGCCAGGCCGAGCCAGATCGGGCCGTTCTTCTTGAGCGCGCGGCCGAGCGCGCAATCGTCGATCACCTCGGCGCGGATCGCCGCGATCCCGCCGATCGCGCGCAGCGCGTCGCGCCGGACCAGCATGCAGCCGCCCGCAGCACCGGCCAGGCGGTCGGCCGGGTCGTTGACGCGCGGGAAGGGGTAGAGCTTCTGGAAGAAATAGACGAAGGCGGGGATTAAGAGCCGCTCCCAGGGGCGCCGGCAATGCAGCAGCGCCATCAGCGACACCAGGTGCAGTCGCCCGGCCTCGGCCTTCGCCACCAGCGCCCGCAGCACGCCGGGCCCATGGGCGATATCGGCATCGGTCAGCCACAGATAGGGCGCGGCGGGATCGGCCTGGTCGGCGCGGGCGATGCCGTTATGAACCGCCCACATCTTGCCGACCCAGCCCGGGGGCAGGGGCGCGCCGCTGACCACGGACAGGCGCTCGCCGCGGGGATGCGTGCGCGCCAGCGCGCGGGCCGCGTCGCCCGTGCCGTCCTCGCTGCTGTCGTCCACCAGCACGACCTGGAACGGGCCCGGATAGTCCTGGTCGAGCAGCGAGCCCATGCTGCGCGCGATCACGTCGGCTTCGTTGCGCGCCGGCACGACCGCGATGACCGCCGGCCACACCGCTGGCGCGGGAATGTCGCGGTCCAGGCGCTGGTCGGCGCGCCAGAACCGGCCGTGCAGGCTCACCAGGTAGATCCAGATCGCCAGCGACAGGGCGGACAGGATGGTCAACAGCATGCCGTCGGGCCCTAACGTCAGTCCTCGTCCTGAGCTTGTCGAAGGACGTCGGCCTCATGCCTCGACACGCTCAGCATGAGGGCATTTCGGTCTTGCCGCGTCAGACCCGGAACTTGAACGTCTGGCCGGGCTTGCGCTCGACGTCCGGCGGGAAGCTCTTGCGCTTGTCCGCATAGTACTGCACGCGGTGGTCGCCGTCGCGCAGACGGTTGTAGGTGATGTAGAGCACGCGGCGCGGCTTGTCGGTCCGGTTCAGGGCCGAGCCGTGCGGCGCGAAGGAGTCGAAATACATCACGTCGCCCGGCTTGGTCGGATAGGACACGAACTTCATGTCCGCCATGTCCTTGTCCGACAGCGGCGTCCATTCGCCGCCCACCAGCCCCTTCTTGTGATGGCCGGCCGCCATCTCGAGGCAGCCGTTCTCGGCCGTGGTCTCGTCGATCGTCACCAGCGCGGTGATGAAGAGCGGGGCATAGTTCCACCAGCCCGCCTGCTGGTCCTGGTGCGGCTTGAACCCGTCGCCGCCCGGCAGCTTGAAGTTAATCTTTTCCTTGAACAGCACCGCCTTGTCGGCAAACAGCTGCTCGACCGCGCCCAGCATCCGGTGGTCGGACAATAGTTTTTTGAATCCAGGGTGATACGGAACGAAGTTTTCAATTCGCTGCAACACGCGCGTGCCGGGGACGGACAGGCTGTCCTCGTAGTAGGCCATGTGGCGGCCCGGGACTTCCTGCCAGCCCTGGACCTCGGCCGTCCAGGTCGTGATTTCGCGCATCTCCGCGTCGCTGAAGGCGCGTGCCACATAGAGGAAGCCATCGCGCTCGAAATCGGCGAGCTGGCGGTCGGAGAGGTAGCGCGGGCGGTTCCCGGCGGTCCGGGCGGTCTGGCTTTGCATCGTGGCAGGCCCCTTGAAGGCAGGCTGGTCGGAATAGGGGGCCGACCATGCCCATCCCGCCCGGGCTTGGCAAGGGACCGATTGGCCGCGGCGCGGGTCAGGGGGCCCGGGAAAGCACGTACTGGATGTCGGACTTGTCCTGGGCCTTGAAGCGGACCCTGACCAGATTGCCGTCGGGCGAAAACCACAGCTCGCGCTGCAACTCGCCCGTGATCAAATAGTGCTTGGCGGGTTTCGGGGCGGTGGGTGCGGGGACCTGCTCGTCGCCGGCCAGGCTGGTCTTGATCGCCATCATGCTGCCGTCGATCGTATTGAGAGTCGCGGGCACGTCCAGGATGCCCTTGTGCCATAGGCTGGCCGGGATGGTTTCGGCCGCGACCGGCGCGATCGGCTTGCCGTCGTGCAGGACCTGGAGCTTGCCGTCGACAGCCTGGACTTTCAGCTCGTGCTTGGTGCCGTCATCGTCGGTTTTCGAGGCCAGCTCGACCATCCGCCCGTCGACCCACCGCTCGGAACCTTCGTGCCAGAAGCGGTAGAGGGTGATGAAGCCGAGCTTGACGCGGACATCGGTCTTCACCGTCACGTTGACGGCGTCGCCGGTGCGCGTGAACACGAATTCGTGTTCGCCGATCTTGTCGCCGTCGCGCAGCACATCGTAGCGCAGCGACAGGCCGGTGGTCGGAATCGAAGCCAGTTCCACGGCCTGTGCCGCATGCACCAGCATCAGGTAGAGGCACGCGCCGGCGAGCGCCGGCGGGAATCGATTCCAGATGCGGACCATTGTTGCCCTCGCTCTCGGATAGGTGCTTTGCGCGATGCGGCGATATCCGACGCGGGGCTGATGGCAACATTACGGGGACTTGCGACCGTTCATCACATCGCGGAGGGATCACCGGCGTCGTGGCCATCGCGGGACGCCGGAGTCGCGTCAGGTAACCGTAATGCGGCGCACCTATGGTGCCCGCGCCCGGCAGGAAGCGCCGGACGGAAATGCCTGCGGAGCCGCGATCTGTCGATGACCCTTCAGCTCATTCACCGCGACCATCCCCTGCGCCCGCTGGCCGAGGAAAGGGTGCGCGCCATCTACCGCCAGTCCTATGGCGCCGTCGTGCGGTCCTTCCCGGAGCTGCTGGCCGCCTTCGTCGACGCCACGGGCAAGCCGACCTGCATCGCCGGCGTGCGCTATGGCCTCACGGATTGCTTCTCCGAGCAATACCTCGACCGCCCGGTCGAGGCGGTCCTCAGCGCGGTCGACAGCCGGGCCGTGGGCCGCGGCGAGATTCTCGAGGTCACGACCCTGGTCAGCCAGCGATCGGCCGAATCGATCGGCCTGGTGCGGTCGATCACCAATCTCGGACGCTCGCTGGGCATGCGCTGGGGACTGTTCACGGCCACCTCCAGGCTGCGCCGTGCGCTGCCGCGGCTGGGGATGCCGCTGGTCGAGCTTGCCCCCGCCCGCCGGGACCGCGCCGCGCATCCCGAGGATTGGGGGAGGTATTACGAAACCGATCCCTGGGTATGCGCCATGTCGGATCAAGCGCCGGCGCCGTCGACCCGTCCCACCGCGGCTCGGGCCATGCCCGCGATGCTGGCGCTCTGAACGACGCATGAGCGAGTTGCTGCAGCTTCTGCGGCGCCGGGCCGAAGCAGCCCCCGCGTCGATCATCTTCGAGGACGAGCAGGGCAGGCTGGCCTGTGCCGGCCTGCTGCGGCGGATCGGCGGTCTGGCGTTGCGGCTCGATCGGCGCGCCGACGTCGTCGGCGTCCTGGCGCCGAACGCGATCGAATGGGCGGTCGCGGCGCTTGCCTGCAAATGGGCCGGCAGGACGGTCGTGCCCCTGCCGGATTTCTTCAGCGCTGGACAGCTCGCCCATATCGTCGGGGACGCCGGCGTGCAGTCGGTCGTGACCACCGAGGCGATGGCGCCGGCCGCCGGCGGCCTTGGCTTGCCGCTGATCCTCTGCGATGGCGCCGAGGCATCGCCGCCGGTGGCCGCCGAGCATTGGGGCATGATCGTCTATTCCTCCGGCTCCACCGGCCAGCCGAAGGGCGTCCTGCTCGGCGATCGTCAGCTCGACGCCAGCGCCGGGATGCTGGCAGCGGCGGTGTCCGCGGCGTCGGGCGATGTCTACCTTTCGACCCTGCCCCTGGCGCTGCTGCTGGAGCAGATCAGTGCGATCCATCTGCCGATCCGCGCCGGCGCGCGCGCCGTCCTTTCGAGCACCCTGGCGCGCCGCGCGCTTGCGGGTGACGGGGCGGCGCTGGTCGACGCGGCCGAGCGGGTGCAGCCGACCGTCATGTCGCTGGTCCCCCAGCTCCTGCGGGCCTGGGTCCACGCGGCCGGGACGCGCGCTGTGCGTCCGCCCGCGAGCCTCAGGCTGGTCGCGGTGGGTGGCGCACCGGTTCCCGCCGCCCTGGCGCACGAGGCCTGGGCGCTGGGCATTCCCGTGCACGAAGGCTATGGGCTTTCCGAGTGCAGCGCCGTGGTTTCGATCAACCGTCCGGGCGAACGGCGCGCGGGCACGGTGGGCCGTCCCCTCGACGGGCTGGCGGTCGAGATCGTCGATGGCGAGATCGTCGTCGGCGGCCCGACCGTCATGGAGGGCTACCTTCGCGGAGCCGGGGTAGGTCAGCGCTGGCCGACCGGGGACATGGGCGCCATCGATGCCGATGGTTGCCTGACGGTTTACGGCCGCAAGGATGCGGTCATCCGAACGGCGCTCGGGCGCAACATCCATCCGGAATGGATCGAGGGCCTGCTCGGCGCCGATCCGCGCGTCCAGCGTTGCGTCGTCGTCGGCGAGGGATGCGCGTGGCCGATCGCCCTGGTCGAATTGTCCGCGGCTGGCCGCGCCTGGCGCGACCAGCCTGGCGGATCGACCGCGGCGCTGGTGGCCGAGCTTGCAATCGACGCGCCGGACTATGGGCGCCCGCGCCATGTCGTCGACCTGCCTGCCGGCGTGCTCGGCGATCCGGCGTTGCTGACGTCGAACGGCCGGCCGCGCCGCGGCGCGATCGCCGAACGCTTCGCCGCGGCGATCGCGGCCGTGCGCGACGGGAACCCGGCGGCGACGGTAACGCCGATCGGCCGCTTCGATGCGTTGCTGGCCGAAACCCGCGGCGAACGGGAGCGGTTTCTGCGGATCCCGGTGCTCGGGCGGGCCGTGACTGGCGGGGTCGACGCCGCGCTCTACCTGGCCTTCCTCGGCCAAGCCTACCACCATGTGAAGCACACCTGCCCGCTGCTGACCGCGGCCGCAAAGCGCTGCGGCGCCGGCGAGGAATGGCTGCGCGACGCGTTCCTGCACTACATCGCCGAGGAGAACGGCCACGAGCAGTGGATACTCGAGGACATCGCGGCCCTGGGCGGCGACGCCGCTGCGGTGCGCGACGGCGCGCCGCGGCCGCCCTGCGCCGCGATGATCGCCGCCGCCTATCGCGCGATCGAGGAACGCGGGGCCGGCGCGCTGCTCGGCATGGTGCATGTGCTGGAGGGAATGTCGGTGCTGCTGGCCGAGCGCGCGGCCGATGCCATCCGCAAGGTGGTTCCCTCCGGCCGCGACGGCGCGGGATTCCGCTACCTGACGTCGCACGGTACGCTCGATATCGCGCATGTGGCGTTCTTCCGGTCCCTGGTCGACCGGATCGACGATGCCCCCTCGCTGCGCGCGGTCGCCACGACCGCGAACGAAATATACCGGCTCTACGGCGACATTTTCCGCGAGCTGGATCGCGCGGGGGAGAACCAACATGCGGCTTGAGGGCAAGGCGGTGCTGATTACCGGCGCCGGATCCGGTATCGGCCGCGCCCTGGCGGTCGAGGCGGCGCGGCGGGGCGCCAACCTGCTGCTGACCGGGCGCGACCGGATCGCGCTGGAGGAGACGCGCGCGCTGATCGCGCAGCCGGTCGACGTTCACATCGTGCCGGGCGACATCACCAGGCCCGACCATTGCGCCGAGCTGCAGCATGTCGCGCGTCGGGCCTTCGGCCGTCTCGACCTGCTGATCCACAATGCCGGCGCGCAATGGGCCGGGCCGCTGGAGCGCATCAGCGACCAGGCGCTGGCGACGATGGTCAACACCAATCTGCTGGCGCCGATGATGCTGACGCGGGCGATGATCGGGATGCTGCGGCTGGCGGCGCCGTCGCGCATCGTGTTCGTCGGCTCGATGTTCGGCGCGATCGCCTTTCCGCTGTTCGCCGGCTATTCCGCGACCAAGGCGGGCCTGAGCGGCTATGCCGACGCGGTGCGGCGCGAACTGAGGGCAGACCGCATCGGCGTGACCTACGCGGCGCCACGCGCGACGGCGACGGCGATGACCGCCCGCGCGCCGCACCTGAGCGATGCCTTCGCGATGACGCTCGACGCACCGGACCAGGTGGCGCGCCGCATCCTGCGCGGGGCCTGCCGCGGTGCGCGGACCGTCTATCCCGGGGCGGGCGAGCGGGTCTTCGCGCTGGTCCATGCGCTCGCGCCCCGGCTGATCGATGGCGCCATCGGCCGCCAGTTGCGCCAGGCGGTGCGGCATCTGGGACCGCGCTGGCAATCCGTCCAGGGGCCGAGTTTCGCGCCCTGGCGGCGGCATCCCGGCGCTATCCAGCCATCTGTAAAGGAGCGGTCGTGACATGACGAAGCGTGCTTTCCTTGCCTTGGCGCTGGCGGTCGGCCTTTGCGTCGGGACCGGGCCGGCTGGCGCCGGCGACTTCAATGCCGTCGCGCGCCAGTTCGTCGACAAGATCGGCGCCGAGGCGATCCAGACCTTCGGCACGCCGGAAAAGGACGCCCGCTATGCGCGATTCCGCGAATTGCTGAACCGCTCCTTCGACGTACCGGCGATAGCCCGCTTCGTGCTCGGGGCATACTGGAACAAGGTCACGCCCGATCAGCAGGCCCAGTTCCTCAAGGTGTTCGAGGACTACGTGGTCGCCAACTACGCCGCCAAGCCCTGGGACGTGAAGGGCGTCTACATCGAGGTCGTGTCGTCGGTGCCGAACAACGAGAACGACATCGCGGTCGAGACGCTAATCCACGTGCCGCACAAGCAGAACAAGCCGATCGGGCTGGGCTGGCGCATCTTCAACGCGGCGCCGGCGCCCAAGATCATCGATCTCAAGGTCGACGGGCTGAGCCTGGTCGTGTCGCAGCGGGCCGAGTTCACGTCGGTCCTGCAGCAGAAGAACAACAACTTCCCCGCCTTCATCGAGTTCGTCGTCGCGCGCACGCGCCAGCTCGAGAACACGCCGCAGCCTCAGAAGTCGGCGGCGAACTGAGCCGCGTCTCGAAACGGTCACGCGATGCCTCTTGTGCCCTGCGCGCAAGGGTAGGAACATGCGCGGCGAACAAGGCCGCGCCACTTTCAGATCCATCGGGTCATACCTGAGGCGGTAGACCCAGGGCAGCGCAGCCGGCCAACGAGGGGACGTCGGCGCGCGCCATGGAGTTGTTTCCCGCCGCATCCTGGCACCTGCCCGGGCTCGCGCATCGCGAGGTCTGGACGCCGGGCATGCCCTATGACGATCCGGTCCTGTCCGAGCTGTCGCCCGGCTGGCGGCTGCTCATGCTGCAGGACGGCTCGGCGACACGTTCGCTGTCGGTGCTCACGGGCGAGGCGATCGCGGTGGAGATCGCCGACACCGCCAAGGTCGACGCCGACGCCGAAGCGCCGCCCGAGCTCGAACAGCTCGCGCCGCCGCTGCTGCGGCGCCGGGTGATGCTGCGCACCCGCTCCGGCGTGCTGCTGAGCCACGCCGTCTCGTGGTGGAACGCCGCCGACTACACGAGCTTCCTGCAGAACCCGGCGCTGCCGATCGGCACCAACATGGAACGCGGCCGCGCGGAGTATTGCCGCGAGATCCTCAGCCTCTTCCTGGCCAGCGGGAAGATGCTCGACGATCGCTTCCAGGCTGCCGGGCCGTTCCTGGGGCGCCACTATGTGATGTATCGCGGCGACAAGGCGCTCAACGTCATCGTCGAAATCTACGCGCCGTCGGTCGCGCGCTACCTCGACGTGACGGGCTGGTATCCGCGCTGGGGCAACAAGCCCGACTAGAACCACACGCTGGCGATGCCCCGCAGCGCGCAACCCAGGAACTGCGGCTTGCTGAGTTGGACCCGGGTGGCGATCGGGTCGCGCCGGCGCAACTCGCCGGTCAGCTTGTCGGCGATGCGCACGATCACCGCCGATTCCATCGCCAGGTGCTTGCTCTTGAGCAGACCGGGCAGGCGGCGCGCTTCGACCATCAATCCGGCGGTGGCGTCCAGGCACAGGTCGATCACCCGGCGCATCCCCGGCGCCAGCGCGGGGCGGTTCAGGTCCGCGACCGTCACGCCGTTGGCCTGCATCCAGTCCTGCGGCAGGTAGACGCGGTCGAGATCGCGGTAGTCCTTCTGGCAGTCCTGCAGGTGGTTCAGCACCTGCAGCGCGTCGCACAGCGCGTCCGAGGCCGGCCAGCCCGCGCGGTCCTCGCCGTGCAGGTCGAGCAGGTAGCGGCCCACCGGCGAGGCCGACAGGCGGCAATAGCCGAAGCGCAGGTCGTTCCAGTCCTTGTAGCGCAGGTAGGTTGCGTCGCGCTTGAAGGCATGCAGCAGGTCGCGGCAGTGGTCGGTCGTGACGCCGCACTGGATCAGGCTCTGGCGGATGCGCCAGGGCTTCTCCAGCCCCGGCTCCGGCTCGCGCCGTCCCAGCAGCACGTCCTCGAAGGCATCGAGCCGGCGGATCTTCTCGTCGGCCGGCAGATGCGGATCGTCGCCGATGTCGTCGGCCGCCCGCGCGAAGGCATAGAACACGGCCACGTGCGGGCGCAGGCGCTTGGGCAGCAGGAACGACCCGACCGGGAAGTTCTCGCCGCTCGCGTCCTTGCTCGCCGCGGACTCGTAGGCAGTGGTGGTCGCTTCGGCCATGGGAACTCTTTAGACGCCACCGGGCGGCTTGCCAAGCGGCGCCCCGGTCACGCGCTCTCCGGCGCGCCGGGGTGGGCCGGACGGCCGGAGAAGGTCCAGAACAGCAGCAGCCCCAGCAGGATCCACAGCAACTCGCGGCCGCGGCGGATCAGCGCCACCGCGAGGCCCAGCGCCGGGGCGCCGGTCATGGCGCCCAGGGCCAGCATGAACGTGCCATCCTGGGCTCCCAGGCTCATCGGGATGAAGAACGTGCCGGCGCGCACGAGCTGGGCCAGGGACTCCACCATGATCGCATCGGCAAAGGCGATCGGCTGGCCCAGGAACTCCATCACCACCATCAGCTCGACGGCGCCCAGGAACCAGTTGCCGATCGAGAACAGCACGGCAGGTCCGAAGCGGTCCACATGGTGCGTGTAGAAAGTCACGAACCGCTCGTCCATGTCATGGATCGCATCCAGCCACCGCTTCATCCGTTCGCCGTGGCGGCTGCGGCGCAGCCATCCGCCGGCAACGGTCGCCAGACGGAACCACTGGAAAAGAATCAGCCCCATGATCGCCAACCCAAAGGCGCCCAGTCCCAGACCGGCCACCAGCTTCATCGTCGGCGGCAGGCGCTGCGATCCCAGCGTCAGCGCGAAGCCGGTCGCCAGGAACACCACCAGCCCGACCAGGATCGCGGTCTTGGCCAGCACCAGCGACGACGCCCCTTCGCGCAGGCCGACGCCGTAGTACTTGCGCAGCATCAACGCCTTGACCGGCTCGCCGCCAACCGATCCCAGCGGCGTCGCGCTGTTGACGGCCTCGCCGACCACGCGGATCTCCCACAGGCGGAACAGCCAGGCGACCCCCATGCTGCGTGTTACCAGCGTCGCCATCCACACCGCCGTGTCCAGCAGGAAGGCAAGCGCATAGACCGCGAGCACGCAGCCCGCGCCGACGATTCCAAGCTGCTTGATGCGCGCGCCGACCTCGGCGAGGTCCGTGTGCCACAGCAAGCCCGCCAGCAGCGCGACGCCGAGCGCGATGAAGCCGCAGCGCAGGAGGTGCGACACGGGGGGCGGGACGTCAGGCGCCGACGGGGCGGCGGCGGAGCGGCATGGGCTGGCCTCGCGGCGGAAGCGGGATCGAAAGCGGGGCTATCCATACACGTTGCCGGCGAGGCCGGCAAAGCGGCGCTAGACGTGATGGTCGCGAATGCCCTCGATGAAGGACGCCAGCCAGTAGGCTTGCGCCCCCACTGCCGCCGCCGGCAATAGCAGCCAAGTCTGGTCGACCAGCGCCAGCAGGATCAGGATGAAGCAGAAATCCGCCCGGCTGAGTTCGCGCAGGAAGAAGCCGAAGGCGGCCAGCGGTTCAGCCAGAGTCGGCCGCGGCTCTCTTGCCGCGTCTTCTGCCTGGCGCGCCTCGGCCTGCAGATCCGCGGCGAGGCCGATCCCATAGTTGACCGTCGCGCCGAGCGCGGCCGCCGCGCCGAACCATAGCCACCAATCGGAATGCCGCTCGGCGGCGACGCCGCTGGCCAGGCCGAGGAAGAGCGCGGCGTGGCCGAGCCAGTCGACGAAGGTGTCGTAGTACTGCCCGAACCGCGAGCTGAGGCCCTTGGCGCGCGCAATCTCGCCATCGCAATTGTCCAAGAGGTAGAAGGCAAAGAACAACAAGGCGCCGAGCGACTGCGTATCGTCGCCGGGCGTGGCGAAGCACCAGGCGGCGCTCAACGCGCAGACCAGCGAACCGGTGGTGACCTGGTTGGGCGTCACCGGCATCCGGATCAGGAACCGCGATACCGGAACGGAGAAATGGCGGATCAGCGGAAACGCCGACGGCGTTGCGCCGGCAACGGTCGTAGCAGACATCGTTAGTTTGAGGCCCCCCAGCTCACGCTGTTCTAGCTCCTATTATGCAAAGATTACGGGAACCTTACCGGCCCGGCGTCGCGGCCCGGCGTCGCGACAGATCGCCGCTGGCGGCGCAGCGCCAGCAGCGCCGGCAGGACCACCAGCGTGACGACCAGGTTGAGCGTGATGCCGACGGTCAGCAGCAGGCCCATGCTGAAGACGCCCTTGTGGCCGGACAGCATCAGCGTGCCGAACGAGCAGATCGTGGTCAGCGCGCTGACGATCACCGCCCGGGGCGTGCTGGTCTCGAGCACCGAATCGACCGTGGTCAGCTCGCGGTCGCGCAGCACCAGGTGGATGCCGCTGGCGACGCCAAGCCCGACCAGCAGCGGCAGCACGATGATGTTGGCGAAGTTGAAATCCATGCCCAGCAGCACCGCCGAAGCGGCGGTAAGGATGCCCGCGAGCACCAGCGGCAGCAGGACCAGCAGCGTCTCGCGCCAGTCGCCCAGAAGGACGATCAGCAGGCCCACGATCCCCACCAGGGAAATCGCGGCGGCGACATGGAAGGCCTTGATCACCGCATGGCCGGCCAGGACGACCGTGACGGCCGCCCCGGTCGCGTCGGGCTCCTCCTGCAGGATCATGCCGACGAACTTGCGCAGGTCGTCGACGTCGACCAGCTTTTCCTTGGGGAATATCTGCACGCGCCCGTGCCCGTCCGGCGCGACGTAGCGCACGCGCACGTCCTCGGGCAGGTCCGCCAGCGTCACCGGCTGCGCCGCCATGGCTTCGCGCAGGTCGGCAAGCCGGCGCGGCAGCGATCCGACCAGCCGCTGCTCCAGCTCCGCAAGCGCCTTGTCCGACATGTCCTGCCGGCCGATCGCGGCGGCGAGGCGCTTGAGGGCCGCGCCCAGCGCTGGCGCGTTCTCGCGCGCCGCCAGGGCGTCGAGCCGCTGCTTCAGGCTCGCCAGCGCGGCCCGCCGCTCGTCGGCCGTGGGAAGCGGCTTGCGCGTCTGGTCGACCAGCAAGGGCGTCAGGAACAGCGCCATGTCGGAGATGATCTCGAGCTTGGATTCCTGGTCGGACGGCACGAAGCTGCTGAGGGTCACGGCCGAATCGACGTTGGGCAGCTTCCGCAGCCGTGCCGCCTTCTCGTCCGCGGTCGCCAGGTCCTTGGTCATGACGACCAGGTCGTAGGGGCCGAAGGCCGCGTCGGCCGCCAGGTCGAACAGCGCCTGGACCGATTCCGCGCTGGGGTCCTTCATCTTCAGCGGGTCGGCGTCGAACCGCGCCCACGGGATCAGCGCCACTCCCAGCAAGCAGAACGCGGTCGCGCCATAGACGATCTGCCGCGGCCAGTGTTCGACGATGCTTTCGACCAGGGGTTTGGTCGGCGGCGCGGCGACGGTCGGCTTCGTTTTCAGCGGCAGGAACGACAGTAGGGCCGGCAGCAGGGTCAGGTTGACGATCAGCGCGACGAACATCCCGACCCCGGCGATCAGGCCAAGCTCGGCCACGCCGCGATAGTCGGTCGGCAGGAACGAAAAAAAGCTGATCGCCGCCGTCACGGCGCACAGTGTCAACGCGCCGCCATTGCCCCGGCCGGTCTCGACCAGCGCGTTCAGCCGGGTCTTGCCGCTCGCCAGCTCCTCGCGGTAGCGCAGCGTGAAATGCGCGCCGAAATCGTCGCTGAGGCCGATGAACAGGACCGCGAAGGCGACCGAGAGCAGGTTGAGGCTGCCGATCGCCACGGTCGCGAACAGCGTCGTCAGGGCAAGGCCGACGGTCAGGCAGATCGCGGTGGTCACGACCAGCAGCACCGATTGCAGCCCGATTGCCAGCAGGACGATCACCAGGATGAAGGAGATGACGCTGATCCAGCCCATCTGCTGACGGATCGAGCCCAGCTCGTCTTGGGCGAGGGCCGCAGAGCCGGTCAGGCGCATGCGCACCCCGTGCTGGCCGTCCCAGTTCTGCGAGGCGGCGAAATCGCGCAGCGCGTCGATCGCGTCGCCGGCCGGGTCAAGCGTGCCGAAATCGACCGCCGGCTGGATCAGCACCAGGCGTCGCAGCTCGCCGTGCTTGGCGTCGCGGCCCATCATCATCTCGCGCCACGAGAGCGGCTTGGGATCGCCCTTGGCCTGGGCCTCGACCGCGGCGGCGATGCGGTTCAGCGCGTCGGTCATGTCCACCGGCGGCTTGTTGCCCTTGAGCTGGTCGTCCAACGCGAGGTTGAGCATCTCGACCAGCCCGCGGATCGTCGGGTCCTGGTTCAGCGACCCCAGCACGGGCTGGGCGGCCGCCAGCTTGTCCGCCAGGTCGGTCAGCTCGTCCTTGTCGAGGAAGAGCATGCCGTTGCGCCGGAAGAAGGGGTCGCTGGTGGGGTCGTAGACCGTCCGGAACAGCTTCGGTCGGTCGCGCATGAACTTGATGACGGCTTCCGCCGCGTCGTCCGCTAGGTCCGGCGTGACGGCGTCGACAACCACAAGGATGTTGTCGGAGAAATGTGGAAATACAATACTGTATTCGTTCGAGCGAATGCGCCAAGGCAACTTCTGCGACAGCATCCCGACGGTATCGGTGTTCATGCCCAGGTTCACCGCGGCATACCAGGTTCCGTAGCCGGCGGAGCCAAGGCAGACCGCGATCACCAGCCAGCGCAGACGGCACGCCCAGGTCACCCATCGGCCGAGGAACGCGCTGTAGCGCGCCTCGGCCATCTCCACGGCGTGCAGATAGAGGGCGCGCAGCCGATTCATCGCGCGGTCCGGGGGCAAAGGTATCGGATAGGCCGGGCGATCCCGGCCGACGGATGCTGGGTCATTGACGGATAGCGGGCCTTCTTGAGCGCGGGCCGCTTATAGCCCCCACTCATGGTCCTGGGCAACCGGCCAGTCCGCGACGGATTTGAAGCGCGCGCGCCGGCGTTGGCCGGCATCGGCGGGCGGTTCAGTTGGTGCCGCGCAGCCGCTCGAAACCGCGCTCGAGGTCCTTGATCAGGTCGTCGGGATCCTCGAGCCCGGCATGGATGCGCACGGTCGGGCCCGCCGCCGTCCAGCGCGTGGCCGTCCGCACCGTCTCGATATGGGCCGGCAGGATCAGGCTCTCGAACCCGCCCCAGGACGCGCCCATGCCGTAGAGTTCGAGCCCGTCGAGCATGGCGGCCAGCGCCTTCTTGCTGAACGGCTTCAGCACCACGCCGAACAGGCCGGACGCGCCGGTCATGTCGCGCTTCCACAGCGCGTGGCCAGGATCTTCGGGCAGGGCCGGGTAGAGCACGCGCTCGACCTCGGGCCTGGTCTTCAGCCAGTTGGCGAGCTTGGTCGCCGTGATCTGGTGCTGGCGCAGCCGCGCGCCCATCGTGCGCAGGCCGCGCAGGCCCAGGTAGATGTCGTCCGGCCCGACGCTGTAGCCGAGCTGGGCCACGGCGTTGCGCACGGTAAGGTACGACTCCTCGGTGCAGTCGATGATGCCGAGCATCGCATCGGAATGGCCGACGATGTACTTTGTCGCGGCGTGCGCTACGACGTCGACGCCCAGCTTGAACGGCTTGCAGAACATCGGCGTGGCCCAGGTGTTGTCCATCAGCACCTTGAGGCCGGCCTTGTGGGCCGCCGCGGCGATCGCCGGGATGTCCTGCATCTCGAAGCTCAGCGAGCCCGGCGCCTCGGTGTAGACCAGGCGCGTCTGCGGCCGGAACAACTGGGCGATGCCGGCGCCGATCAGGGGATCGTAGTAGGTGGTCTCGACGCCGAAACGCGCCAGCGTCTCGTCGCAGAACTTGCGCGTCGGGCCGTAGACGTTGTCCGTCACCAGCACATGATCGCCGCTCCGTACAAACCCCGTGATCGCGCCGACGATGGCGGCGAGACCCGATGGCACGGCGATCGCGCGCCAGCCGCCCTCGAGCCGCGCGACGGCTTCTTCCAGCGCGAAGGTGGTCGGCGTGCCGTGGCGGCCGTAGGTCATGGCGAAGAAGCGCTTCTTCTGCGCGTCCTCCATTGCCTCGACGGTCGGGAAGACGATGGTCGAGGCGTGATAGACGGGCGGGTTCACGACGCCGAAATTGGCATGGGGGTTGCGCCCGGCATGGGTCAGGATCGTGTCGGGCTTCGAATCGTCGCGCAAACTCATGATGTTCCGACTCTCGTTTATGTTGCACTGCGGTGCCGACGGCCAGGGGAAACAAGGTGATATACCACCTTGCGTAATCCCGCGAGGCTTGATTCAACGCGCATTATCGAGTCAAATCGGCTATAGGGAGCCGTCGATCGGGGGTAGCGGGAAGCAATTTGCCGAGAGCAATCCCGGCTCGACGGACCGGCTCCTGCCGGATGGCAGGGGCCTTGAAGGAAAACCACCAGGGATGCGTTAGACATGAAAAAGATCAGCGTTATTGCCGCCGGCGCGGCGCTCATCGCCTTTGTCGCCGGTGAGGCCCAGGCGCAAGCGACACTCGACGCGGTCAAGAAGCGCGGGCAGGTCATTTGCGGCGTCAGCCAAAGCCTGCCGGGCTTCGCCAACCCCGACGCCCAGGGCAACTGGGCCGGCTTCGACGTGGATATGTGCCGCGCGGTCGCCGCCGCCGTCTTCGGCGACGCCAAGCGCGTGAAGTTCGTGCCGACGACCGCCAAGGAGCGTTTCACGGCGCTGCAGTCGGGCGAGGTCGACTTCCTGGCCCGCAACACGACCTGGACCATGAGCCGCGACACGCAGCTCGGCTTCGATTTCGTCGGCATCAACTTCTACGATGGCCAGGGCTTCATGGTCACGAAGAAGCTGGGGGTGAAGAGCGCGCTGGAGCTGAAGGGCGCCACCGTCTGCACCCAGACCGGCACCACCACCGAGCAGAACCTGGCGGACTTCTTCCGGGCCAACAAGATGGAATACAAGGTCGTCGCCTTCGAGAAGAACGACGAGGTGCTTGCGGCCTACGACTCGGGCCGCTGCGACGTGTTCACGACCGACCGCTCGGGCCTCGCCGCCGACCGCACCAAGCTGAAGAACCCGAACGACCACGTGATCCTGCCCGAGGTGATCTCGAAGGAGCCGCTGGGCCCGCTGGTCCGCCACGGCGACAACAACTGGGGCGACATCGTGCGCTGGGCGTTCTTCGTGATGCTGAACGCCGAGGAGCTGGGCGTCGACTCCAAGAACGTCGACGAGATGAAGAAGTCGGCCAACCCCGAGATCAAGCGCATGCTGGGCATCGAGGGCGACTTCGGCAAGATGGTCGGCCTCGACAACAACTGGGCCTATAACGTCATCAAGCTGGTCGGCAACTACGCCGAGAGCTATGACCGCAACGTCGGCCCGAACACGCCGATCGCCCTGTCGCGCGGCGTCAACGCTCTGTGGACCAAGGGCGGCCTGCAGTACGCGCCGCCGATCCGCTAGCCCGAAAGGCTGGCGACACGCAAACAGCAGTCCGAACACCCGGCAGGGGCGCGTCGCGAGGGGGCGGCGCGCCCGTGGCGGGAACGACGCTTGCCAGGGGCACAAGCCCTGCAAGCCGACGACAAAGCCGAACGATAAAAAGAAGCACGCACGTAGCTGTCTGGGTCCGAACAGGGGGAGTTGCATGGCGGTAGACGTCAGGGAAACCGCGCGCGCGCCGGACACGCCGATCTGGCTGGATTCGCGTTATCGCGCGATCTTCTTCCAGGTCGTGCTGCTGGTCATTGTCCTGGGCTTCGGCGCCTATATCTTCCACAACACCTATGCGAACCTCGAACGGCGCGGCATCGCCTCCGGTTTCGGGTTCCTCGGCTCGACGGCCGGGTTCGACATCATCATGCACCTGGTGCCGTACTCGGCGGCATCGAGCTTCGGCCAGGCGCTGCTGGTCGGGTTGCTCAACACGCTCGTGGTCGCCGGCATCGGCATCGTCTTTGCCACGATGCTGGGCTTCGTCATCGGCGTCGCGCGCCTGTCGCGGAACTGGCTGATCGCGCGGCTGGCGGCGGTCTATATCGAGGGCATCCGCAACATCCCGCTGCTGCTGCAGATCATCTTCTGGTACCAGGTGCTGGGCAAGTCGACCCCGGGCCCGCGCCAGAGCATCGGCATCCTCGGGCTTTTCTTCATCAACAACCGCGGGCTCTACATGCCCGCGCCTGTGTTCCAGGAGGGCTTCTGGCTGGCGCCGGTCGCGCTCGCCATCGGCATCGTGGCCTCGATCGTCGTCTTCCGATGGGCGCGCGCGCGGCAGGTGGCGACCGGCCAGCAGTTCCCGATACTGTGGACATCGCTTGGCCTGACCTTCGGGCTTCCGCTGCTCGCCCTCATCGTCATGGGCATGCCGTTCCACTGGGATTACCCGGAGCTGCAGGGGTTCAACTTCTCCGGCGGCATGGTGTTGATCCCCGAGTTCATCTCGCTGACCTTCGCGCTGGTGGTCTACACGGCGGCGTTCATCGGCGAGACGGTGCGCGCGGGTATCATGGCGGTCAGCCACGGCCAGACCGAGGCCGCCTACGCGCTGGGCCTCCGGCCCGGCCCGACCTTGCGCCTGGTGATCATTCCGCAGGCCATGCGCGTGATCATCCCCCCGATGACCAGCCAGTACCTGAACCTGACCAAGAACTCGTCGCTGGCCACGGCGATCGCCTATCCCGACCTGGTGGCGGTGTTCGCGGGCACGGTGCTGAACCAGACCGGCCAGGCCGTGGAGTGCATCGCCATCACCATGGCGGTCTACCTGACGACCAGCCTCACGACGTCGGTCTTCATGAACTGGTTCAACACCAAGATGGCGCTGAGGGAGCGCTAGGCCATGACGACCGCCGTGGAAACCAGCCAGAAGGCCGAGATACCGCCGCCGGCATCGACCGTGGGCTGGGTGGGATGGCTGCGCGAAAACCTGTTCTCGTCCTGGCAGAGCACGGTCCTCACGCTGCTCGCGATCTGGATCATCTACCTGGTGATCCCGCCCTTCATCCAATGGGCCTTCATCGACGCGATCTGGACCGGCAACGAGGCGCAGGACTGCAAGCTGCCCGACGGCTCGCGCAAGGACGGTGCCTGCTGGATCTACATCAAGGCGTGGATCGGCGGGTACATGTATGGGCTCTATCCCTACGATCTGCGCTGGCGCATCGACCTGGCGGCCATCGCCGCGGTGCTGATGTTCGCGCCCCTTTCGATCAAGAACCTGCCCTACAAGAACGTCTACGGCGTCGCGGTCGTCCTGCTCTACCCGATCGTCGCCTACTTCATGTTCTACGGCTTCGTCGACTTCCCGCCCGGCGCGCCGGGATCGGCGACGCATCCCTGGCGCACCGTGCAGACCGACAAGTGGGGCGGACTGGCGCTGACCCTGCTGATCGCATCGGTGGGCATCATCGCCGCGCTGCCGCTGGGCATCCTTTTGGCGCTGGGGCGGCGCTCGTCGATGCCCATCGTCAGCACGTTCAGCGTCGTCTTCATCGAGCTGTGGCGCGGCGTGCCGCTGATCACCGTGCTGTTCATGTCCTCGGTGATGCTGCCGCTGTTCCTGCCGGAAGGGGTCAACTTCGACAAGCTGCTGCGCGCGCTGATCGGCGTGACCATGTTCTCCGCCGCCTACATGGCCGAGGTGGTGCGCGGCGGCTTGGCGGCGATCCCCAAGGGCCAGTACGAGGGCGCGATGGCGCTCGGGCTCAGCTACCCGAAGATGATGACCTTCATCATCCTGCCCCAAGCGCTGCGCTACGCCATCCCGAACATCGTCAGCAACTTCATCGGCCTGTTTAAGGACACGACGCTGGTGGCGATCATCGGCATGTTCGACCTTCTGGGCGCGATCCAGCTCGGCAACGCGGACCCGAAGTGGCTCGGCTTCTCGATCGAGGGCTACGCCTTCGCCGCGCTGCTCTACTTCGTGTTCTGCTTCAGCATGTCGCGCTACAGCCAGCATCTCGAGCGCAAGCTCCATACCGGGCACAAGAAGCGCTAGGCATTCCGACATTCCGCAGGGAGACAGCTTCATGACCGCAGCCGTCAGCACGCCGCTCAAGAGCACCAAGTCCGACGAAGTGGCGATCCAGATGACCGGAATGCACAAGTGGTACGGCGAGTTCCACGTGCTGAAGGACATCAACCTGACGGTCTACAAGGGCGAGCGGATCGTCATCTGCGGCCCGTCGGGCTCGGGCAAGTCGACAATGATCCGCTGCATCAACCGGCTGGAGGAGCACCAGAAGGGCAGCATCGTCGTCGACGGGGTGGAACTGACCAACAACGTCAAGAACATCGACGCCATCCGGCGCGAGGTCGGGATGGTGTTCCAGCACTTCAACCTGTTCCCGCATTTGACCGTGCTGGAGAACTGCACGCTGGCGCCGATCTGGGTCAAGAAAATGCCGAAGAAGGACGCGGAGGAGGTGGCGATGAAGTACCTCACCCGCGTGCGCATCCCCGAGCAGGCCGCCAAGTACCCCGGCCAGCTCTCGGGCGGCCAGCAGCAGCGCGTGGCGATCGCCCGCTCGCTGTGCATGAACCCCAAGATCATGCTGTTCGACGAGCCGACCTCGGCGCTCGACCCCGAGATGATCAAGGAGGTGCTCGACACCATGGTCGGGCTGGCCGAGGAAGGCATGACCATGCTGTGCGTGACGCACGAGATGGGCTTCGCCCGCACGGTCGCCAACCGGATCATCTTCATGGACCGCGGCGAGATCGTCGAGCAGAACGAGCCGAAGGAGTTCTTCGCCAACCCGAAGAGCGAGCGGACCCGGCTGTTCCTCAGCCAGATCCTGCACCACTAGCCTTCAGCGCGCGGCTTCGCGCACCAGCGCCTCGATATTGGCGCCGGTAAGCGTCTTCAGGAACGCCACCAGCGCCCGCTTGTCGGCCGCGGATAGGTGTAGCGGGAACAGCCAGTCCGCCTTGTCGGGGTCCTCGCCGCCGCCGCGGTCGTAGAACTCCACGACCTCCTCCAAGGTCGCGAGCGACCCGTCGTGCATGTAGGGCGCGGTCAGCGCGACGTTGCGCAGGGACGGCGTACGGTACTTCCACCGATCGGCCGGGTCGCCCGTCACTTCCATGCGGCCGGCATCGCTTACGTCGGGCGCGCCCACCTTGTCGACCGCCTCCGGCGCCAGCGTCGTGAAGACGCCGGGCGCGAGTTCCACCCGCACCGGCCGGCGCGCGGCGTCCAGGCGCGCGTGCCCCGTGCCCGTGTTGTGGTAGCGCTGGTCGGTGAACAGCGCGTGGCGCTCCTCGACGCGATGGCACTGGGCGCAACCGCCGCGGAACAGGAAGATCGCGAAGCCCTCCCGTTCTTGGGCCGTAAGCGCGCCGCGCTCGCCGCCGAACCACCATCGATCGAAGCGCGCGCCGCCGGAGACGAGCGAGCGCTCGTAGGCGGCGAGGGCGCGGCCGACCGTCTGCGCGTCCGGGCGCAGGCCGTCATAGGCGGATTCGAACAGGCCGGCATAGTCGGGCAGGGCCGCGATCCGGTCGACGACCGCCTGGCCGGAGCGATTGCCCATCTCGTTGCCGGCGAGCAGCGGCGCCCAGACCTGCGCCTCCAGCGTCGCCTCGCGGCCGTCATGGAACAGGCGCTCATAGTACGCGACGTTCAGGATGGTCGGCGCGTTGCGCCGCACGCTGCGCCCCTCGACTCCCAGCGGCGTGCGCAGCTCGTTGGCGGCGAAGCCCTGCGCCGGCACGTGGCACATGCCGCAGGACATGGTGCCGTTGACGGACAGGCGGCGGTCGAAGAACAGCTTCCGGCCCAGCGCCACCTTCGCCGGCGTCGGCGGATCGTCGATGCGCACGGGCGGATCGTGCAGTCCGAGCAGCGGCGATTGCGCGAATCCCTGGGCGGCGATGCAGGCGAGCGCGAACGCAAGGCAAGCCGCAGACGGCCTAACGCGCAGCAACGCCGTCCTCGATCAGGAGCGTCATGATGTCGTTGTACACCACCTCGGGCAGCAGGAAGGCGGTGGTGTAGATCTCGCGCACCATGCCGCGGGGGTCGATCAGGAACAATTTCAGCACATGGTTGATGATACGCGGCGAGGCGTCGTCGCCGTCGCTTTCGACCGCGATGTCCTGGCCGAATCCGTCGAGGATCGGCGCGATCGCAAGGGGCGACGCGCCGGTCAGGAACGACCACTGGATTTTCGTGGCCGCGAAATGATCGCCGAACGCGTCCAGCAGCGCGGGCGTGTCATGCGCCGGATCGAAGCTGAGGCTGACGAGGCGCACGCGATCGCGCAGGCCTTGCTTGCGCAGCAAACGGTCGCGCAGCCCGGCCATGGTGTCGAAGGCGAGCGGACAGCCCAGCGGATCGGCGCATTGCGCGTAGAACAGCGACAGCAGCGTGACCTTGCCGGTGACGAACGTGGCCAGCTCGCCGCGCCGTCCCTTGGCGTCGATCACCGGCCCAGCCGGCGCGGGCTGGATCGGCGGCAGGGCGTAGCTGCCGGCGGGCGGCGGCGTGAACTCCATGCGCGGCGCCGCCGCTTTCGGCATTTCATGCGCGCCGACCTGGCCGGCAAGCGCCACGGCCGCCAGCAGGACGCCGGCCGCGACAGACGCTGGGAACCCCATCAATTGCCGTCCAGCGACGCCAGCGCCGATTGCCGCCCGGGCTTGGCCGTGAACTTCATGTGATGCGCCCGGCCCAATTTCTCCTTGTAGAAGTCGACCTCGAAGGCCGGCGTCAATTCCTTGCCGTTCCAGTTGAAGGCGCGCAGGAACTGCTCGTCGTCCGCGCCCTTCTTGTCCCAGTTCGCCAGCAGCGAGGAGGTCACGTAGACCCGCTTGCCGTCCCAGCTCTGCGAGACCATGTTGACCTGCTTGCCCGTCACCTTGCTGTAGGTCTGCTTCGGCGCCTCGGGGTTGCCGAGATCGAAATAGCGCGTCGTGCCGTCCATGAACGTGTTGACCCACAGGCCCTTGCCATCGGCCGTGATCGAAATGTCGACGGGCAGCGGGATCTGCGCCGGGTCGCCGATCGTGCCGACTTCCTTGGCCTGCCACTGCCCGCCGGCGTCCTGCTTGACCAACCACAGCTTCGAGGTGAGGGCCGCCGCGGTGATCGCCCAGTTGTCGCCGGGTTTGAGCGACCAGCGGATCTCCAGCGGCGCGCCCGGCACCTGGAACACTTTCTGCGGCTTCATCGCCTTCAGGTCCCAGGCCACCATCGTCGCGCCGAAGCGCTTCATCGCCTCGGCATCCTTGATCAGCTTGCCCAGGTCCATCATGTAGTTGTTCCAGCCGGTAAAGCTGGAGGTCAGCAACAGGTTCTTCGCCGGGTTGATCGCGAGGTCGTAGCCATAGCCGTCGCCGCCGTTGGCGACCGGCATGTCGTAGCGCGCGACGTAGCCGCCCTTGTTGTTGTACGTGACCATGCCCGTCACCCCGCCATGGTCGCGCGTGTTCGACAGGGCCTGGACCAGCATGCGCCCCGGCAGGGCATAGAAGGTGTGCGGGCCGACGAAGCCGGACTTCGACTCGAGATCCGCGATGGTGCGCACCAGCTTCGGCTTCGCAGGATCGGTTCCGACGTCGATCACGAAGATCCTGCTGTCGTCCAGCCGCCCGGCCCAGAGCTGCTTGCGGTCGTCGGTGAAGCCCATGTGGTGCACCTCGCCGCGCCCGCCGACGCTCAGGCTATGGACGACCTTGCCGTAGGTCTTCGACTTCGGATTTGCGTCGATCGTGACCAGCTTGTCGGATTCGTCGCCCAGGCCCTTGACCCCAAGGGTCCAGACATGGACGAAGTCCTCCTGGCCCTTGATCAGGTTCGTCATGTAGGGCGAGTTGCAGGTCTCGTCGGCAAGCGCCACGGGCGCGGCGATGCCGAGGCCAAGCAACGCCAGGGTAGCCGGCAGGATCTGGATGCGCGTAGCCATCTCGATACCCCCATTGTCCAGCTCGGGGCATCGGCCGGTCGCTGCGCAGCGCCGGGACGGTGCCACGATCGGTTCGCTGCTCGTTGACGGGCATCACTGTGGACCAGTCGCGGCCGGCTGACCAGCCACAAACGGGCGCTAACGGTTCGGCAGCGGACCTGGCGGTACCAAGCCGAGCGGGCGGGGATCGTCGAATTCCTTGACCCGGCGGTCATAAGGGACAAAGCCGGCGCGCTGGTAGAGCGGCAGGGCCTTGGGATGATCCAGGTCGCAGGTATTGACCCAGAAGCGGCGGGGAACCGGCGGCCCCTGCCAGGCGAGCGCGATCGCCTGGTCGAGCAGGAAGGGGCCCAGGCGCAGGCCAATACAGTCCGGCATCAGGCCGAAATAGGCGAGCTCGACGATGCCCGCGTCGCGGCGGTCGAGCTCGAAGAAGCCGGCCGGCGTGCCGGCGAGGTAGAGGACATAGGTTACGAAATTCTCGTGCCGGACGATCGCCGCGAGCTGCCCGTCGCTGAGCTGCTTGCGCTCGTACCACCACCACGGCTCGCCGACCGTGTTGTAGAGGTAGCGCGAGTACGACACGGAAATGTTCTCGGCGCGGATCAGCGCCAGCCGCAGGTGGCTGGGCGCCGGCACGGGCGGCCGCTTGGGCGGCGCCAGCATCTCCAGGTAGGTGATGACGGTCGAAAGCTTGCCGGCGGTCACGGCGTCAGCGGCCTGTCGTCGAGCCAGCGCGCCATCAGGATGCGGGGCTGCACGCCATAGCTTAGGGATTCGTAGAAGCCGCGGACCTTTGCATTGGTGTCGCGGATGATGAGCTGGGCCTTCTCGATGCCGCGCCTGCGCATCCAGTCCTCGCCGGAAGCGACCAGGCGGCGGCCGAGCCCGGTCTTCTGCCGGCCGGGCGCAACAGCCACGTAATAGAACCAACCACGGTGCCCGTCGTCGCCCACCATCACCGCGCCGACGACGCTGCCGTCCGGCGCCTTGGCGACCAGAATGTCCGCGCAGCCCGACCGGCGCGCCTGCGCGATGTCGGCGCGCGGGTCGTTCCAGGGCCGCACAAGATCGCAGTCCCGCCAGAGCTGGATCACCGCTTCGATGTCGGGGTCGGCGAGCGCGGCGATGACGAATGTGTCGCCCGCGCTCATCCCGTCACCACCGGCGTGTCGGCTCGGCCGCCCCATTCCGTCCACGAGCCGTCATAGACCGCCACGTCGTCGCGGCCCAGCAGGTACAGCCCCAGCGCCAGGATGCAGGCGGTGACACCCGACCCGCAGCTCGTGACGATCGGCTTCTTCAGGTCGACCCCGGCCTCCTTGAACACGCCGGCCAGGCGCTCGGCCGGCAGGAAGGTCTTGGTGTCGGGGTCGAGCAGGCTGGCATAGGGCACGTTGAGCGCGCCGGGCATGTGGCCGCCGCGCAGGCCCTGGCGCGGCTCGGGATCGATGCCCTTGAACCGGCCCGCGCTGCGCGCGTCCAGCACCTGCTCGCGCTTCTTGTCCAGCGCGCCGCGCACCTGGCCAAGGTCGCGCACCAGGAACTGGTTCATGCGCGAGGTGAAGTGCCGCTCGCGCGGCATCGGCTTCATGTCCTCGACCGGGCGGCCTTCCTTCAGCCATTTCGGCAGCCCGCCGTCCAGGACGGCCACGTCATCGTGCCCGAAGGCGCGGAACATCCACCAGGCCCGCGCCGCCGACATCATGCCGTGCGTGTCGTAGACGACGATGCGGCTGCCGTCGCCCAGCCCCAGCTTGCGCACGCGGCTGGAGAACTTCTCCGGGCTGGGAAGCATATGGGGCAGGGGATTGTCGCTGTCCGCGATGTCGTCGATGTCGAAGAACACGGCCCCGGGGATGTGGCGTTCCTCGTACTCGCGGCGCGCGTTGCGCGTGGTCGGCGGCAGGATGTAGGTGCAATCGACGACGCGCACGTCGGGCGCTTCCAGATGCCGGGCAAGCCAGTCCGTCGAGACCAGCGCCTCGGGCTTCGCGTAGGGCATGGCGTTTCCTCGGCCTATAACTTGTTGTCGGCGAAACCTATCACGACGCGGCGGTTGATGCGGCCCTTCTTCTCGATCTTCGTCACCTCGACCCGGCCGATCTCGCCGGTGCGCGCGACATGCGTGCCGCCGCAGGGCTGCAGGTCCAGGCCGGCCACCTCGATCAGGCGAACGCGCCCGTGGCCCGTGGGCGGCTTGACCGCCATGGTCTTCACGAGCTCGGGCTGCTGGGCGAGTTCCGCGTCGGTGATCCAGCGCGTGGTCACGGCATGGTCCGCCGCGATCAGCGCGTTCACCTTCTCGGTGACCGCCTCCTTTTCCAAGGTCGCCTCGGGGATGTCGAAGTCGAGGCGCCCTTTGTCGGCCGCGACCTGCCCGCCGGTCACGGGGTAGGGCAGCACCGCCGACAGCAGGTGCAGGCAGGTGTGCATCCGCATGTGCCGGTGACGCCGCTCCCAGTCGAGTTCGGCGGTGACGGGGGTGCCGGGCGCGGGCGCGCTCGCACCCGGTTCCAGCACGTGGACCACGCTGTCCGGCCCTTCACCCTTGACGGCGTCGACCACGCGCAGCGTCGTGCCGTCGGCCAGGCGCAGCAGCCCCTGGTCGCCCGGCTGGCCGCCGCCGGTGGGATAGAACACCGTGCGGTCCAGCACCACGCCGCGCGGCTCGACCGACGTCACCGTCGCGGGACAGGACTTGGCATAGGGATCGGCGCGGAAGACGAGTTCGGTCGGCATCGGTGGGGTACCCTGTCACCCTTCGACAAACTCAGGGTGCGGAGGTTGGGGGGCTCCATGCTTCCTCATCCTGAGCCTGTCGAAGGATGAGGAAGCGGCGTTCATTTCATCCAGGGCGGCGTTGGCAGATTCTTCGACCGCAGGAAGGCGGGGTTGAACAGCTTGCTCTGGTAGCGCTGTCCGCCGTCACACAGGATGGTGACGATCGTGTGGCCCGGCCCCATCTCCTTGGCGAGCCGCATCGCGCCGGCGACGTTGAGGCCGGACGATCCGCCCAGCACCAGCCCCTCCTCGCGCACGAGGTCGAACAGGATCGGCAGCCACGCCTCGTCGGTCACCTGGTAGGCGTCGTCGATCGGCGCCCCCTCCAGGTTCTTGGTGATGCGGCCCTGGCCGATACCCTCGGTGATCGAGCTGCCCTCGGCCTTCAAGGTGCCGTGCTTGTAGTACTCGTAGAGCGCGGCACCCATCGGGTCCGAGCAGACGATGCGCACGTTCTTGTTGCGCTCCTTCAACGCCATCGCGATGCCCGCCAGCGTGCCGCCGGTGCCGACCGAGCAGGTGAATCCGTCGATCTTGCCGTCGGTCTGCTGCCAGATCTCCGGGCCGGTCGTGCGGTAGTGGCCGTCGCGGTTGGCGACGTTGTCGAACTGCTGCGCCCAGATCGCGCCGTTCGGTTCGCTTTTGTTCAGCTCCTTGGCCAGGCGTTCGGACACATGGACGTAGTTGTTGGGGTCCTTGTAGGGCACCGCCGGCACCTCGCGCAGCTCGGCGCCGCACAGCCGCAGCATGTCCCTCTTCTCCTGCGACTGCGTTTCCGGGATGACGATCACCGAGCGGTAGCCGCGCGCGTTGCCCACCAGAGCCAGGCCGATGCCGGTGTTGCCGGCCGTGCCCTCGACGATCACGCCGCCCTTGCGCAGCGCGCCGGTCTTCTCCGCGTGCCGCACGATCGCCAGCGCCGCCCGGTCCTTGACCGATCCGCCGGGATTGAGGAACTCCGCCTTGCCGAGAATGGTGCAGCCCGTCAGCGCGGATGCCTTGCGCAGCTTGATCAGCGGCGTATTGCCGATCGTCTCGATGAACCCGTCGCGAATGTCCATGAAGCCACTCCGAACCGGCGGGAATCGCCGAGCATGCGCGGGCTGACACTAGCGAGGCCGACCAGGGCTATCAAGCGGCGCCGGGGGCCCCGGAAAGCGGCGTCGCAGAGGCTTTCCTGACCTCGAATCGCCGGACCGTTGCAGCTCCAGAAATTCATCAAAAAAGACTGGCCAAATCAAATAGTTATCCCCAGGCGGACGGTGCTACAAAGCATTGTTCGCAGGTGCAGAATCTGCTAGAAAATCCGTCAAATTCCGGGGTCCTGCGGACACCCCTGGCGGGGTGTGCCGAGCCTCCGAAAAACAGGTCCTTCAGGGCCGGAAACGCGCCGCAACCGATCGTCCGAAATCGCCGCCGGGAAAATCCGCGTGACCACGCAGCCGACGCCGCCGCCCTTCGACATCGCGCCCGTAAGCCTCGAAGAGGAAATGCGGCGGTCCTATCTCGACTACGCGATGAGCGTGATCGTGTCGCGCGCGCTGCCCGACGTGCGCGACGGGCTGAAACCGGTCCATCGCCGCATCCTCTACGCGATGAAGGAAGCCGGCTACGACTACAACAAGCCCTACCGCAAGTCGGCGCGCATCGTCGGCGACGTGATGGGCAAGTATCACCCGCATGGCGACGCCGCGATCTATGATGCGATGGTGCGCCTGGCGCAGGACTTCTCGATGCGCCTGCCCCTGATCGACGGCCAGGGGAATTTCGGCTCCATGGACGGCGATCCGCCGGCGGCCCAGCGCTATACCGAGGCGAGACTCGCGCGCGCCGCCGACGCGCTGCTCGAGGACATCGACCGGGACACGGTCAACTTCCAGCCGAACTACGACGAGTCCGAGCGCGAGCCGGTCGTGCTGCCGGCGCGCTTCCCGAACCTGCTGGTCAACGGGGCCGGCGGGATCGCCGTGGGCATGGCGACCAACATCCCGACCCACAACCTGGGCGAGGTGATCGACGCCTGCTGCGCCTATATCGACAACAACGACATCACGATCGACGAGCTGATCGAGAAGGTGCCGGGCCCGGATTTTCCCACCGGCGGCATCATCCTGGGCACCGTGGGCATTCGCGCCGGGTTCCACCTCGGCCGTGGCTCGATCATCATCCGCTCGCGCGCGACGGTCGAAGAAATCCGCAAGGACCGCTGGGCCATCGTGGTCACCGAGATACCCTACCAGGTCAACAAGGCCCGCATGGTCGAGCGCATCGGCGAGCTGGTGCGCGAGAAGGTGATCGAGGGAATCTCGGACCTGCGCGACGAAAGCGACCGCGAAGGCTTGCGCGTGGTGATCGAGCTGAAGCGGGAGGCGGTGCCCGAGGTGGTGCTGAACCAGCTCTACCGTCACAGCCAGCTTCAGATCAGCTTCGGCATCAATGCGCTGGCGCTGAACGGCGGGCGACCCGAGCTGCTGGACCTCAAGTCCATCATCGCCGCCTTCGTGACGTTCCGCGAGCAGGTGATCCGCCGACGCACCATCTTCGAGCTGGGCAAGGCGCGCGACCGCGCCCATATCCTGGTCGGGCTGGCGATCGCGGTCGCCAACATCGACCCGGTCATCCAGCTCATCCGCTCCTCGCCCGACCCGGTCGAGGCGCGCACCAAGCTGATGGCGCGGAGCTGGCCGGCGGAATCGGTCGCGCCGCTGATCGCGCTGATCGACGATCCCAGCCATCGGGTCGAGGCGGACGGCACCTACCGCCTGTCGGACGCCCAGGCGCGCGCGATTCTGGAACTGCGGCTGCAGCGCCTGACCGGGCTCGAGCGCGAGAAGATCGCCGAGGAGCTGGACGGCCTCGCCAAGCAGATCAGCGAGTATCTGGAGATACTGGAGTCGCGCAGCAAGCTGATGGGCATCCTGCGCGACGAGCTGGTCCAGATGAAGGAGCAGTTCGCCACGCCCCGCCGCACGACGATCGAGGCGCAGGAGGACGAGACCGACATCGAGGACCTGATCCAGCGCGAGGACATGGTCGTCACGGTCACCCTCGGCGGCTACATCAAGCGCGTGCCGCTCAGCGCCTATCGCGCCCAGCGCCGCGGCGGGCGCGGGCGGGCCGGCATGGCGACGCGCGAGGAGGATGCGGTCAGCCGCGTCTTCATCGCCAATACCCACGACGCGATGGTGTTCTTCTCGTCCAAGGGCATGGCCTACCGGATGAAGGTCTACCGCCTGCCGCTGGGCAACCCGCAGGCGCGCGGCAAGGCGCTGGTCAACCTGCTGCCGCTGGACGAGGGCGAGACCATCACCACGCTGATGCCGATGCCCGAGGACGCGCGCGCGGCCAACGCGCACATCATGTTCGCGACCTCGACCGGCAACGTGCGGCGCAACGCGCTCAGCGACTTCGCCGACATCAAGTCGAACGGCAAGATCGCGATGAAGCTGGAGGAGGGCGGCGAGCGGCTGATCGCCGTCCAGCCCTGCACCGAGGCGGACGACGTGCTGCTGGCGGCGCGCGGCGGCAAGTGCATCCGCTTCCCGGTCTCGGACGTCCGCGTCTTCGCCGGCCGCACGTCCACGGGCGTGCGCGGCATCAAGCTCACGAAGGACGACGAGGTGATCTCGATGTCGATCCTTCGCCATGCCGATTTCAGCGTCGAGGAGCGCAACGCCTTCCTGCGGCTCCAGCGCGCCAAGCGCGGCGACACGGATCTCGAGGCGGAGATCGTCGAGCCCGAGGCCGACGAGGCGCCGTCGGACGCCACCGTCACCCTGTCGCGCGAGCGCATGGCCGAGATGGAGGAGATGCAGGACTTCCTGCTGGCGATCACCGAGAAGGGCTTCGGCAAGCGCAGCTCGGCCTACGAGTATCGCGTCGCCGGCCGCGGCGGCCAGGGCATCGCCAACATCGAGGTGACCGAGAAGAACGGGCGGGTCGTGGCGACCTTCCCGGTGAAGGACAAGGACCACATCGTGCTGGTCACCGACGGCGGGCAGATCATCCGCTGCCCGGTCAACGACATCCGCGTGGCCGGGCGCAAGACCCAGGGCGTCACGGTGTTCAAGGTCGGCGACGTCGAGCGCGTGGTGTCGGTCAGCCGGCTGAGCGACGAGGGCGCCGAGGAGCCTGGCAATGGCAATGGCGGCGCGCACAGCCCCGGCGGCGCGGGCGACGGCGCCGGTCCCCACGCAAACGGAGCCGATGCGGATGGCGCCTAAGGAAAGGATCGGGGTCTACCCCGGCACGTTCGACCCGATCCATCGCGGGCACGGTGACATCATCCGCCGCGCCACGCGCATGGTCGACCGCCTGGTGGTCGGGGTGGCGATAAACGCCGGCAAGGGACCGCTATTCACCTTCGAGGAGCGCCTGGCGATGGTGCGCGAGGAGATCGCACACCTGGAGGGCGACGGGCCAAACGATCGGCTGAGCCAGCGCGTCGAGGTGCGCCCCTTCGACAACCTCTTGATGGACTTCACCGTTTCGGTCGGCGCCCGGGTGATCATCCGCGGGCTGCGCGCCGTCTCGGATTTCGAATACGAGTTTCAGATGGCCGGGATGAATGCCATCATGAACCCGGCGGTGGAGACGGTGTTCCTGATGGCATCCGAACGCCAGCAATTCATCGCCTCGCGCTTCGTGAAGGAAATCGGCCGCCTGGGCGGCGATGTCAGCCATTTCGTATCGCCGCGCGTGGCCGGCCAGCTGCGCGACCGGTTTGCCCTGGAGCGGAAGAACGGCGGCGCCGCCCGCCTGATGCAGACCTTCAAGCCGGAACCCGCGCCGCCGGACGAGTGACCGGCGCCCCCAAGGGGCATTTGACCCGCCGCCGCCCGGGGCCTATGAACACCGCCCGAACCCTCGCGGACGAGCCCGTAGCTCAGCGGTAGAGCATCTGACTTTTAATCAGAGGGTCCTGGGTTCGATCCCCAGCGGGCTCACCACACTGCAAGCCGCCTCAGTTTTTTTGTCCCGACTCGGAACCTTTGCCCGGACCAAAGCATTCGGAAACTGGGACGCCAGTACATGCCTGGGAGCAGGGGCATGTTTCGTTTTGTCGGCTTTGTCATAGCCCTGATGTTCATTACGGCCGCCGACTATCTGAGCCGCTGGGAGCGCCGGGCGATTCACTAGACGGGGTCGGCGTGGGGAGACGACGGTGTACCAATACGATGAGGGCAAACGCGCCCGCCGGCTGTTCCTAGCCATTTGCATCCTGGCGGCGACACTGTTCGTGACGGCCTTTGCGAAGACCTACGGCGTGAGCTGAACGCGCCTTAGGCGTTCCGCTCGATCCTTCGCACGCCGAGCGAGTTCATCTCCCGATTGCCGCACGCCTTGCACGCCAGCCGGCGCTCGATCGCGACCAGGCGCTCGTGGTCGGCCATGCTTTCCCGATGCTGCAGCGAGGCCACGCGCGGACCGCGGTGTAGCGTCAAGCGCCGCAGGGAGGAGATTGGGGAGGCCGCCGCGCTAGTTGAAAAGGCCGCCCGCGCTGATCAGGCCGATCGCCAGGCATCCAAGGACGGCCAGGGCCGTTCCGACAGTCGCCAATCCTGCCAGGACCTGCTTGGATCGACGCTGGCGCCGGCGAACGCGTCGGGATCGGCTGCCCTTGTACTCTTCGTCACGCACGACGTCACCGCCATGATCCGGCCATCGGGTCCCGGTCATTCCTCTGGGGCATTATTATTGGGCTTGGGTCTCGAGAGACGACGCACGCCAAGGTCGCCTGGCTATCCCCCCGCAGACCTAGCCCGGCGATTGATGGACCGCAATTCCCATGCCAGCGGTTTGGTTGGTGGATTTCCGCGAATCCCGTGCACCGGGACGATGCTGCTGTAAAGCAATCTGCCTATTCCACGGGAGCGGTGTTCGGCCGGCTTTACAAGGCCCTGCGGCAGGGATCGCCCTCAGGCTTAGCCGGAGGCGGGCGACGGCTTGTTCTTTTTATAATTCCAACGGCCCCCAGCGATCGAACTGCGTACTCACCTCGATCCGCAACGAAGCGATGATCAGCGTCGAAACGTCGGTGCCGTTCCTCGACACCGGCAGGGTCAGGCGGGCATAGCGATAAGGCCGGTCGTTCGCCAGCCCCTCGATCGCATAGAGCGACGGCGCGCCTGACTGCCGCACCTGCTCGTACTGCTCGGTGACGGTATTCGCATATTCCTGGCTTTGAAAATCCAGCGTGGTCTTTCCCGTCATGTCGGCGCGATCAGGATTGGTCGTGCGCGTCCCGTACCGGCGAAAGCGGAATCGCTTCGGCCCCTCCACGGCCACCACGTGGATCCGGCCCATGATCGGCTCGAACTCGCCGCTGCTCAGGTCGAACTCGGCCGGCATCCGGCGCGCGCCGCGAAGCTGGTTCCAGCGCTCGTAGAGAATGGCGAACTTCGTGTTGGCGATGTACTCCACCGGAACGGGCGTCGCCGAAATCAGTTTGAAGCTGGCCATGATCCCTCGAGCTACGATGGGGGCAACCGATGGTCGAACGCGCCGCATTCTACGTGCCTACTGGAAAAATTAAAAAGCGGGCGAGCCGCAAACGCACGCGTTGCATTGGCACGGGCGCATTCAATCGCGCTCACGCTGGTCACACTCGCATCGTATTCGCCTCGTCTACAGTACGGGCGCGACGATCATGCCATTCAAGGGGGGATTGAACGATGCGCTGGGCATGGGGCGTGCTTCTCTGGGCCACGACGATCTGTCTCAGCATCGCCGCCGCCGGTGGCCTGATGTCGTGGAAGCCCTGACCCAATCTTGGTTGAGCGGGGTGACCTTTCTGTGATCCGCGACTTGCGGCTCGGTCGCAGCCGCGAGGATGCCGCGGCCTTGTCACCGGCATTGGCGGGAACGCCTGGGCCATCCGACGCGTTTTGGCGGACGGACGCAGGGGGAAATCCGCGAATGAGTTTCGGCTGGGCCATGCTGTTCTGGATCGTGGCGGCCCTGGCAACGGTGCTGGCGTTCGACGGGCTGCTGGCGCTGCAATAAGCCGCAGAACCTTCGCGCCCGGCGCGCGTTGACACCAAGCATCACTTGATGTCTTGACCCTACCCAGACCCCAGCCGCAGGTGATGCGCGGAACCCCGACCCATCGACAGATGGATCGGGGTTTCTGCATTGGGCCCTTCACGGCGCCCCGCGTTGCCCCGCCGATCCGCGCGCCTTATCATCCACAACTGCTTTACACCGAGGGGGAATCCGACGGAATGAAAGCCTATGTGGTTGTGCAGGAACGCGTGGACGACGAGGCGACGTTTGCGGCGTATCGCAAGGAGGTTCTGCCGACGGTCACGGCCCATGGCGGGCGGTTCGTGGTGCGCGGGGGCAAGCTGTCGATCGTCGAGGGCGAATGGAAGCTGCCACGGCTGGTGATCATCGAATTCCCCTCGCGCGAGAAGGCCGAGGCCTGGTACCGCTCGCCGGAATACCAGAAGGTGCTGCCCCTGCGGTTGAAGAGCAGCGCGGGAAACCTGGTCATCGTCGATGGTGCCGAGTAGCGCATCCCGCCGCCGGTTCGGCCTCTTGATACTGGCCGCCGTTCTGGGCGGGGCAAGCGCCGCTCGGGCCGATGCGCCGACATACTGGGTGCAGATCGCGGCAGCCGCGAACGAAGCCACGGCGAATGCCCGGCTTGAAGAAATCGAGCGGAGCCATGCCGCAGTGCGCACCGCGCACCAGGCGGGGCGGGTCCTCATCTACAGGCAGGAGGACAAGCGCGGCGACTTCTGGCGCGTGCGGATCGGCCCGTTCGAAACCCACGAGCAGGCGCGGCAGTATTGCGGCCAATTGCGTACCGAGGGGCAATCCTGCCTGGCGGTCCGCTGACCCTTGACCGCGATCCCGCGCGGTCCCATTTACGAAGTCTTAACCTTTGGCCGGGCATGGTGCGTCCTGGCCTATTGGTTGCCGGGTGGAATCGGGGAAACACTGCCCATGGCAAGCATCCTGGTGATTGACGACCACGCTGCCGTGCTCGAGACCGCCAAGGTCGTGCTGGCCAAGCAAGGTCACGAGGTGCGCACGGCGCCAAACGGCAAGCTCGGCATGTCGCTCAGCGTCAAGCGGCGCTTCGATCTCATCATCACCGACATCATCATGCCCGAGCAGGACGGCATCGAGACGATCGAGCAGCTCCGCCGCGTGTCGCCCCACCTGCCGATCCTGGCGATCTCGGGCTGCGGGACGGTGGGAGACACGGATTTCCTCAAGGCCGCGCTGGCGATGGGCGCCAGCGACACGCTGGCCAAGCCGTTCCGTGCCAGCGAACTTGTGCAGAAGGTCAGCACGCTGTTGGCAGCGGCCATCCCGCAGGCGGCGGGCCGGGGCGATGCGAACGACGCCGTTCCGCCTGCGCTGACCGCCTGAATTTCCTCCCCGAGCTTTCGTACTTCTGGTGGCGGCCCTAGCTCGCGCCGCCCTGCTTCCTTCGGCCAAATCCAACCAGCGCGAGCGCCAGCCCGAGGATCGCCAGGGATCCCGGCTCCGGAACGTCGTCGGATGGCTCGGTGACCGGCCCGCCGGAATTGGCCGTCGTGCGAAAGTTGGAAATGAACAGGCCGCTGTCGAGGATACCGTCGTTCGTATCCGCGAGCTGGAACTCGAGCGTGTGCGAGCCGGCGGCAATCGTGCCCGATGTCGTGGTCAAACGACCGAGCATCGCATGCGGGTCGGCGAAGGCGGTGTTCGCGTCCCCGGTGGTCAGCAATGAAGTGAAGCTGGTTCCGACATGCACGGGATTGCCGTTGGCATCGAAGATGATCTGTTGGCCGTCGAGGAAGGCAAAGGCAGCATCGGCAAAGCTATTGACGTAGTTCGGGTATTCGATTGATCCGAACACGAAGTCGAAGGCGATCGCGCCTGCATTGGCCAGGCTGAAATTCACCGTCAACACCGTCGCGTCGTACGAGGCATTCCAGTTGGTCACACGGCCCGCCGCATAAGCGTCGATGGCCGCGGTTGACGCGCCGCCAAGGTCGGTCGAGGGCGTGTCGGTGGCATTGGCCGGGCCGACGACATCGACCACATTGCCGGTCGACAGCACGACGCCATTGCCGATCATGACCGGCGGCGTCGTAAACCCCGCATAGGTGCCGACCTGCGATGCGGCCCCGAAGCTGTAGGTGACGGAGATACTGTTGAACTGCGCCTGATTGGGCGCCAGCGCGCTTAGGAGATTTGCGCCGGTCGTATCCTGGGTGATGGTCAATGCACCGGCCGCTCCCGACGCGGCGACGAGGGCGATCGATGAAACGGCGGCGAGAAGGGCTGCACGCTTGGGCATGGAAACGGTCCTTGTTGCTTTGGCTTCGAGCAGGCGAGCCAGCCGAAGGCGCTGACGAATTCGCCCCTTAGTGGGCTCGGCGCAATTTCAAAACGTTGATCCAGATCAAACTTGGCGACTGCGTCGACGATTTGAGGCGATATAGAGTTTGCACGGTTGTGTTCGGACGTTTCATTTGGAATGATTTGGATGTGCGATGCCATTTCGAATGATCTGCATTGCAAGGTGGCGGGGTTTCGTTGAGAGGCGAGCTGATGTTTTCCCATCCCGACTACGACGGCCACGAGCGCGTCGTCTACCTGCGCGACGCGCGTGCCGGCTTGTCGGCAATCATTGCTCTTCATTCCACCGCGCTGGGCCCCGCCTTCGGCGGCTGCCGGATGTGGCCCTATCGCGACGATGGGCAGGCGCTCGCCGACGTGCTGCGACTGTCGCGCGGCATGACCTACAAGGCGGCGATCTGCGAATTGCCGTTCGGCGGCGGCAAGTCGGTCATCCTGGGCGATTCCCGCCGCGACAAGACGCCCGAGCTTCTGCGCGCCATGGGTCGCGCGGTCGAAAGCCTGGGGGGCCGCTATATCATCGCCGACGATGTCGGCACCACGCTCGACGACCTCGCGGTCATGCGCCAGGAGACCAGCCACACCGCCGCGGCGACCGCCGCCGCGAAGGCGCCACTGGCGGTTACGGCCTATGGCGTCTTCTGCGCGCTGCGCGCGGCGACGCGTCACTACTTCGGCCGAGACGATTTCGAGGGGCTGCGCGTCGCGGTGCAGGGCCTGGGCAATGTCGGCATGCCGCTGTGCCGATACCTGCACGGCAAAGGCGCGCGGCTGGTGGTCTGCGACATGGACCCGGCGCGCGCCCGCCAGGCAAGCGAGTCGTTCGGCGCGCAAGCCGTTCCCGTCGAGGCGATCTACGATGCCGAGGTCGACATCTTCGCGCCCAGCGCGCTTGGCGGCATCCTCAACGACCACACCATCGGGCGGCTCAAGGCCAGGCTGGTCTGCGGCGGTGCCAACAACCAGCTCGAGCATTCACGGCACGATGCGGCACTGGCGCGACGCGATATCGCCTATGTCCCGGACTACCTGGCCAATGCCGGCGGGGTGATCGATTTTCACCAGGAAGCGATCGACGACCGGCCCGAGGCGGTGATGGCGTCGGTCGAGCGCATCGGTCGCATCACCGCCGACGTGCTCGATCGTGCAAAGCGGGACGGAGCGCGACCGCTCGCGGTGTGCGACGCCATCGTGCGCCAGCGGCTCAGCGCTGCTCGTTGACGTCGCCGTTCTTGTCGCGCGGCTTGGCCATCTTCTCGCGCTTCTTCTGCACCTCTTCCAGCCGTCGCAGCGGCCGGCGCAGATAGGGGCTGATCGTCGGACGCTCCTCCGCGGCTTTCGTGGATTCGCCGTCGCTGCCACTGAGAAAGGACGACAAGTATGTAGGCGGCAGCCGATCGGGCGCGGTGGCGGGCATGGCGAACATGGAAGCTCCTGACTGTCTAAGGCTTCGATCCTAGGCGGACGCGCCGCCGCCGCGCTGTAGGCGTGCTCACAGCCCCGCTGTGGCGCCGATCACATCCCCCTGTGAGCCTCGTCACACCCTCAGCGGGGCCGGCTGGCGCTTAACCCCCTGTTCCGACATGAAATCCTGAAGTAAGGTGCGACTTGGCGATGCGCCCGGCCAAGGGCGGACGCCGGGGGTGAGGCCATATGGTAGGCGTGGCCGAATACGGCTTAGAGGGGATCGCGCTGTTCGCCGTGCTGGCGCCGGCGCGGCGCATCGTGCTCGAGCGGCAGTGCCGGTTCCAGCGCTATGCCGGCGGCGAGGAGATCATCGACCGCAAGGCGCCCAGCCGGGACCTGTTCTGCATCGTTCGCGGCGCGGTCCGGGTGGAAATCCACGCACCGGGCGGGCGCGACCTGAGCTTCGAGGAGATCGAGACCGGCGGGCATTTCGGCGAGCTGTCCTGCCTCGACGGCCAGCCGCGCTCGGCCTCGGTGGTCGCGATGGTCAACACCGTGGTCGCAACCGTGCCGACGCCGGCGCTGGAGCAGGTGCTACTGGAGAACCCGACCATCGCGCTGGCGCTGATGCGCCGGATGGCCGAGATCATCCGGCTCGCGACCGATCGCATCCTCGACCTCAGCACACTCGGCGCCAACAACCGCATCTATGCCGACCTGCTGCGCCGAGCGAGGCCGAGCCCGGGCCTGGGCGCCAAGGCGGGGGTCATCCATCCCATCCCGACCCACCAGGACCTGGCCGGCCGCGTCAGCGTGACGCGCGAGACGGTCACGCGCGCGCTGGGCGATCTCGCCCGCGCGCAGATCGTGGTCAAGGATGGCGCCCGGCTGGTCGTGCCCGACATGGAAAAGCTTTTGGACATGGTGACGAAGTTCCGCAGCGACGTCGTCAGCCATCCGAAGCTCGACTGGTTCCTCTGAAGATCGGAACACCACCATGGCGCCCACCGCCTTGAGCGGCCAGATACAGACCGTGCTGGGCCCCATCGCGCCGGACGCGCTGGGGCCGACGCTTATGCACGAGCACCTGCTGTGGGACATCGCACCGCCGTCGCTCGCGGCGCGCAACGATCCTGGGCCTGAGATCACGCTCGAGACCTTCTGGAAGTACCACTACGGCGAAATCTCGTTCCCGCGGAACTACCGGCTGCATGACGTGGCGGTCGCGATCGACGAGGTGGGGCGGATGCGCGCCGATGGCGGGCGCGCGATCGTCGAACTGAGCTGCGGCGGGCTGAAGCCCGATCCGCGCGGGCTGCAGGCGATCGCCCAGGCGACCGGCGTCACCATCGTCATGGGCTGCGGCTACTATGTCGAGGAGTACCAGGATCCGCGCAACCACGACCGCGCCGTCGATGATTTCGCGCGGGAGATCGTCGCGCAGGTGACCGACGGCGCCTGGGGCACGACGGTGCGCGCCGGCATGATCGGCGAGATCGGCTGCCAGTCGCCATGGACCGGCCTGGAAAGGCGCGTGATGCGGGCCGCGCTGATCGCCCAGCGCGAGACCGGCGCAGCTGTCAACGTGCATCCCGGCCGCCATCCCGACCAGCCGCAGGAAGTGGCGGACTTCGTGCGGGCCAACGACGGCGACATCGGCCGCGTGGTCATCAGCCATATCGACCGTACGATCTTCGATCTCGACCGGCTGCTGCGCCTGGCGGATACCGGCTGCACCGTGGAGTTCGACCTGTTCGGCCAGGAAACCGCGTTCTACCGGCTCTCCGATATCGACATGCCGAACGATGCCACGCGCCTCGGCCTGATCCGCGCGCTGATCGCCCGCGGCCATCTCGACCGCATCGTGATCTCGCATGACATCTGCTACCTGACCCGGCTGACGCGTTTCGGCGGGCATGGCTACGGCCACATCTTCCGCAATGTCGTCCCCATGATGCGCCGCCGCGGCTTCTCGGACGAAGAGATAGACGCGATCCTGGTGCGCAACCCGCGGCGCCTGCTCACGATCGCGTGACCCGGAGGAGGGTCAGTTGAGTAGAAACGCCGGCGCGGCGATCGGTTAGATGCCAATCGCAACTATATGATCGAAGGCCTGGGCCCGGCGGGAGATGGGCGGACGGCCGCTCATCCCCCCGCCTTCCTAAGGAAAGCGATCAGGTCGGCGCGGTCCTGCTCGACGGGCACGCCGGCGAACCCCATGCGCGTGCCGGGGACGAGCTTCGTGGGTCCCTGCAGGAAGCGGTCGAGCGTCGCCTCGTCCCAGGTGAGTCCCGAGTTCTTCATCGCCGGCGAATAGGCGAAGCCGTCGATGCTCGCCGCCCGCCTGCCGACGACACCCTTGTGCCGCGGCCCGATCCGGTCGCGATCGATCGAGTGGCAGCCCTCGCAGCGCTCGTAGACCTTCTCCCCACGCGCCGGATCGCCATCTGCCTGTGCCGCAGCAGTCCACACGCAGAGCAGCGCGCCAAGAACGGCGCCGGTCGCGAGATTGCGCATTGGTTGCTCCTTCCGGGGCCGTGCCCCATTCTTTGCCAAACCCGCGGGGCGTAGAATTGCTGCGATGATCGGACGTTGCAGGCGGCCCGAAGCACGGCGAACGCAAGCGGCATGACTACCGACGATTCGTCCCGCACCGACGGCGTGATCGGCGACGCGAACCTGCTCCGCCTGCATCGCTACTGGGATGCCAAGCGCGGCAGTCGCCGGTGGCCCAGCCGCGCGGATATCGACGCGCTCGATATTCCGACCCTCCTGGGCAGCATCATCCTGGTTGATGTTTTCCACGCGCCGCTGCGCTTCCGCTATCGCAACACCGGAACGAAGCTGGTGCAGGCCACGGGCTACAACATGCACGGCCGGGGGCCGGAGGAGATTCCGGATCCCGCCTACCGCGCGATCGTGCTCGAAGCCCTGACCAAGGCCGTCGAGGAAGGGTGTCCCGTCGCGCGATCCGGCGAGCGCGTGCTCAACAACGTGCGTATGCACTACGACGCGCTGATGCTGCCGCTGTCGAGCGACGGCAACAGCGTCGACATGCTGATCGGCGCACAGGTCTATCGACCCGCCGGCAAACCGGACTGACAGCGGTCGATCCGCGAACGCCGGGACGGGCGCCCCGTTCGCGCCGCCGGTGAAAGGGGGGCGGGCGGACATGAACGGGGCGCCCGGTCGGCGCGTTCGGTCGAAACGCGCACGATGGCGTGGACTATCGGCCTACGAGATGGCCAGCGCGTCGGGCAGGCTCTCGCCCAGCGCGTTCTGCAGGATCACCCAATGCATCGACTCGTCCGCCACCAGCCGCCCGGCCGCGGTCTTCAGCGCCGGCGACTGGAACACCGGGATCGCGCCCAGATAGGCCGACGCCGCGCCCTTCTCCAGCTTGGCCGCGAATTTCAGCACGTCCTCGGCCTTCTTGAGCTTGTCCGCCGGGAAGTTGT
>JADLEG010000163.1 GCA_020846275.1 Alphaproteobacteria bacterium | reverse complement strand
TGCTGGTGACGCCGGAATTCTCGCTGACCGCGGTGATCGGCGTCGCCGTGCCGCTGTTCATCGTCACCATGGCCTCGCAGAACATCCCCGGCATGGCGGTCTTGAACATCAACGGCTACCGGCCCGAAGCTGGGCCGCTGTTCCGGGTCACCGGCATCTTCACGCTGCTGTCGGCCCCGTTCGGCGGCCACGCGGTCAACCTGGCGGCGATCACCGCCGCGCTGTGTGCCGGGCCGGACGCCGATCCCGAGCCGGCCCGGCGGTACTGGGCGTCCGTGATCGCGGGGGCGGTCTATGTCGTGCTGGGCCTCTTGGCCGGCGCGGCGACCGCCTTCATCAGCGCCTCGCCGCCGATCCTGATCGAGGCCGTGGCGGGCCTTGCCCTGCTGGGCGCCTTCGGCTCGGCGCTGCTGGGCGCGGTGACGGCGGCGGAGGACCGCGAGGCGGCCATCGTGACCTTCGTGGTCACTGCCTCGGGCTTGAGCTTCTTCAGCATCAGCGGCGCCTTCTGGGGCCTGGTGGCGGGCGGCGCCATCATGGCGCTGGCGCGCTGGCGGAAGCGGGCCTAGAGTTTTCCCCGTCCCCGCCGGAGCCCGCCCGCCCTCATGTCCTCACCCACCTTCGAGGTCCGCGACCTGCACAAGCGCTTCGGCGCGCTGGAGGTGCTGAAGGGCGTGTCGCTGGCAGCCAATGACGGCGACGTGATCTCGATCATCGGCGCCTCGGGCTCGGGCAAGTCGACGCTGCTGCGCTGCATCAACATGCTGGAAGTGCCCGACCAGGGCGAGATCCGCGTGGCCGGCGAGGTGATCAAGCTTGGCAACGGCGCCGATGGTAAGCCAACTAGGCCCGACCGCCGCCAGGTCGACCGCATGCGCACGCGCCTCGGCATGGTGTTCCAGAGCTTCAACCTGTGGACCCACATGACGGTGCTGGAGAACGTGATCGAGGCGCCGGTCCATGTGCAGAAGCGGCCGAAGGACGAATGCGTCGCGGAGGCGGTCGCGCTCCTGGACAAGGTCGGGATCGCCGACAAGCGCGACCAGTACCCCGTCCACCTGTCGGGCGGCCAGCAGCAGCGCGCGGCGATCGCCCGCGCGCTGGCGATGCGCCCGCAGGTGCTGCTGTTCGACGAGCCGACCTCGGCGCTCGACCCCGAACTGGTGGGCGAGGTGCTGCGCGTGATCCGCCAGCTGGCGCTCGAGGGCCGGACCATGCTGATCGTGACCCACGAGCTGAACTTCGCGCGCGAGGTGTCGAGCCGCGCGATCTTCCTGCACGAGGGCCGGGTGGAGGAGGACGGGCCGCCGGGCGAGGTGCTGGTGGCGCCGAAGTCCGAGCGCTGCCGCCAGTTCATCGCCAGCCACTACTAGCGACGTTGCGCGCCTTGACGGCGCGGGTCGCGGCTGGGAAGCTGCGAAAACCGGGATAAACCAAGCCAAGAAAAGGGGAGATTCATGATGTTTTACCGTCTGCTAGCCGCCGGCTGCGTGGCCGCCGTCGCCCTCGCCGGCGCGGCCGAGGCCAAGGACTGGTCCAAGATCAAGATCGCGACCGAGGGCGCCTATGCGCCCTGGAACTTCACCAACGCCGCCGGCAAGCTCGAGGGCTTCGAGGTCGACCTCGCCAATGATCTGTGCAAGCGGATGAAGGCGACCTGCGAGATCGTGGCCCAGGACTGGGACGGCATCATCCCGGCGCTGCAGGCCGGCAAGTACGACGCCATCATCGCCGGCATGTCGATCACGGCCAAGCGCAAGGAAGTGATCAACTTCTCGCTTCCCTATGCCTCGACCCCGGCGGCGCTCGCGGTGCTGAAGACCAGCCCGCTCGCCAAGATCCCCGTGGACAAGAACTACGACCTGGACAAGAACAAGGCCGACGCCGAGAAGCAGATCGCAACGCTGAAGGCCGCGCTGAAGGGCAAGGCGATCGGCGCCCAGGTTTCGACCACCCACCTGAACTTCCTGGAGACCTACTTCAAGGACGCCGCCGACGTGCGCTCGTACAAGACCACCGAGCAGCACGACCTCGACATCACCGCCGGCCGCATTGAGGGCGCCTATGCCTCGATCGGCTACTGGAAGCCGCTGCTCGGCAAGCCCGAGGGCAAGGACCTGGTGGTGGTGGGTCCCACCTTCACCGGCGGCGTGTTCGGGGCGGGCGTGGGCGCGGGCCTTCGCAAGGCCGACGACGACCTGCGCAAGCTGTTCGACGACGCGATCGCGGCGGCGGCGGCCGACGGCACGATCAAGAAGCTGGCGGTGCAGTGGTTCGGCTTCGACATCACGCCGCCCATGTGACTGATGTGACGTGAGCATGGGGCCGGCAGGTCGGGCACGCTCCGTCCCGCCGGCCCCGTTCCGTCGGGCCGACGCATGGAGCTCCTGAGCTTCGGCGACAAGGGCTGGGGCGACGAACTGGCGCTTGCCGCCTGCATGACGCTCGCCGTGGCGTCCTGCGCCTTCCTGCTCGGCACGGTGTTCGGCTGTTTCGGCGCGCTGGCGAAATTGAGTGGCCTGCGCGCGCTGGAGATCGCGGCCGACGCCTACACCACCGTGGTTCGCGGCATTCCCGAATTGCTCGTGATCTACCTGCTGTTCTTCGGCGGCAGCGGCGCGCTGATGTTCGTGGCGAGCATGTTCGGCCACACCGGATACATCGGGGTCAACGCCTTCATGACCGGCGTGGCGGCGATCGGCTTCGTCAACGGCGCCTATTCGACCGAGGCGATCCGCGGCGCGGTGCTGGCCGTGCCCAAGGGCCAGATCGAGGCGGCCAAGGCCTATGGCATGCCGCCCTGGACGCTGTTCCGCCGCATCCTGGCGCCGCAGGTCCTGCGCTTCGCGCTGCCCAGCCTGGGCAATGTCTGGCAGTTGTGCCTGAAGGAGACGGCGCTGATCTCGGTCACCGGGCTGGTCGAGATCATGCGTCAGGCGACCATCGGCGCCGGCTCGACCAAGAAGCCCTTCACCTTCTACGCCTGCGCCGCCGTGCTCTACCTGCTGCTGACCACGCTGTCCGGCATCGGCTTCGGGCGGGCCGAACGCTGGGCCGAGCGCGGCGTCCGGCGGAGTTGAGGCGATGGACCCGATCTTCATGTGGGACACGCTGCAGCGCCTGCTGCCGGGCATCCCGCTCATGCTTCAACTCGTGTCCCTGTCGCTCGCGGTGGGCTTCGTGCTCGCCGTGCTGGTCGCGCTGGCGCGGCTGTCGGCGTTCCGGCCGCTCAGCGCCGCCGCCGCCGGCTACGTGTTCTTCTTCCGCGGCACGCCGCTTCTGGTGCAGATCTTCCTGATCTACTATGGCCTGGGCCAGTTCCCCGAGATCCGCGACAGTTTCCTGTGGCCGTTCCTGCGCCAGCCCTACTGGTGCGCGATCCTGGCCTTCACGCTCAATACCGGCGCCTATGGCAGCGAGATCATGCGCGGCGGCATCCAGTCCGTGCCCTGGGGCCAGATCGAGGCGGCGCGGGTCTGCGGCATGTCGGGCTTGCTGCTGATGCGCCGGATCATCCTGCCGATCGCCGTGCGCCAGGCCCTGCCGGCCTATGGCAACGAGATGATCCTGATGGTCAAGGCCACGTCGCTCGCCAGCATCATCACCTTGATGGAGGTGACGGGCATCGCGCAGAAGATCATCGCCGAGACCTATCGCGCGGTCGAGGTGTTCGTGGTGGCGGGCAGCATCTACCTGCTGATCAACTTCGTGCTGACGCGCGGCGTTCGCGCGCTCGAATGGTACCTCTCGCCCCATTTGCGCGACGCGCGCCAGGCGGCGCCGGCCACGGAAGCGGCGGCATTGGCGCATTGATGCGCCCGTCCAAGGATATCTTCGACGCCTACGAGGAACGGTCCTGGCGCTCGGTGGCGCGGCGCCAGCGCGCGCTGGGCATGGAGTTCGTCGCCGGCAGGCGCGAGGGCTCCTACATCTGGGATGCCGAGGGCAGGCGGCGCTTGCTCGACTGCACGACCGGCGGCGGGGTGCACGCGCTGGGCCATCGCAATCCCGAGGTCGTGGCCGCGCTGCAAGGCGCGCTCGATCGCGGCCTCGACGGCGGCATGTGGATGATGCCGAACGAGGAGCATCTGGGCCTGCAGGACGCGCTGGCCGCGAGCGCACCCCACGCCGCGCTGAACCGCAGCGTGCTGACCCTGGCCGCTTCGAACTCGAACGACCTGGCCCTGCTGTTCGCCTTCCGCGTGACCGGCCGGCGCAAGGTGCTGGCCTATCGCCACGGCTATCACGGCCATGCCGGCTTCGCCGCGCTGGTGACCGGATCGGCCGGCGAGAACGTGATCGGCTACTACAACCTGCCCGATGCGACCGGCCGTTTCTTCGAGCCCTATGGCGACCTGGCGGCGGTCGAGCGGCTGATCGATCGCGACGTGGCGGCGATCATCGTCGAGCCGATGGACTACGAGACCTTCGCACCGTCGCCGCCCGGCTACCTGCCGGGGCTGGCCGCGCTGGCGCACCGGCACGGCGCGCTGCTGATCATGGACGAGACGCGCACCGGTCTGATGCGGTCCGGGCGGATGTGGATGTGCCAGCATTCCGGCGCCGAGCCCGACATGCTGGTATGCGGCAAGGGCCTGTCGGGCGGGCTCTACCCGGCCAGCGCCGTGCTGACGACCGCGGCGATCTACGACCGCTGCATCAACCAGCACGAGCTCGCCTATGCCAGCTCGATGGGCGGCAACGAGATCAGCGCCGCCGTCGGGCGCAAGGTGATCGAGATCGTGCGGCGGCCCGACCTGGCGGCCAATGTCGCCGCGCTGGAAGAGCGGTTCAAGATGCGCTTCGGCGAGCTGTGCCGGCGGCGCCAGGACACGTTCTTCCCGGGCACGGTGCAGGGCGCCATCGCCACGATCGGGCTGGCCACCCCCGCGCACCGCGAGGCGATCGCGCCGGCGCTGTTCCGCCGCGGCATCCTGATGCACAGCGTCTCGGCCATCGCGCCCGACGGGGCGAAATTCTTCCCGCCGCTGACCAGCGCGCCCGCGGCGGTGGACGAAATCGCCGACGCGCTGGACGATATCGCGCGCGCCTGGCGCGCGGGCGGCCCGGGCGCGGCTTGATCCAGGCGCTCCGGCGTCAGACGTCCAGGTTCGCCACCTTCAGCGCGTTCTGCTGGATGAACTCGCGGCGCGGCTCGACCAGGTCGCCCATCAAGGTCGTGAAGACCTCCTGCGCCTGGTCGCCATGCGTCACCTTGACCTGCAGCAAGGTGCGGACGTTCGGATCGAGCGTCGTGTGCCAGAGCTGCTCGGGGTTCATTTCGCCCAGGCCCTTGTAGCGCTTGATCTCCAGCCCCTTGCGCGCCTGCTCCAGCACGGCGGCCAGCAGGGACAAGGGGCCGGTGATGCGGACATCCTTGTCCTTGGTCTTCAGCTTGCCGTGGCCCAGGTAGGTTTCCTGCAGTTCGGCCATGCGGCGGTCGAGCCGGTGCGCCTCGGTCGAGCGGATCATCGGCCCGTCGATGACGTGGCGCTGGGCCACGCCGCGCAGCATGCGGGTGAAGGCCATGCCGCCGTCCGGCAGCGCCTCGCCCTTCCAGCCGCGCTCGTTCTCCGGCTCGAGCTGGTTCAGGCGCTTGGCGATGTATTCCGCCGCCTGGCGCGCGCGCTCGGAGTCGGCGATGATCTCGGGGTTCAGCGCGCCGGCGATGGCGGCCTGCTCGACCACGGCTTCGCTGCCGACCCGGGCGGCCAGTGGCGTCACGCGCAGGCGCACGCGCCGCGCCCGCTCCAGCTTGTCGCGCAGGTCCTCGCCCGCCGACTGCGCGCCGTTGTGCATGGTGAACACCACGCCCTCGATGCTGCCGTTGATCAGGTAGTCGTCCAGCGCCTTGTCGTCCTTCAGGTAGACCTCGGACTTGCCGCGCTTGACGCTGTAGAGCGGCGGCTGGGCGATGTAGAGATAGCCCTTCTCGATCACGTCGGGCATCTGGCGATAGAAGAAGGTCAGCAGAAGCGTGCGGATGTGGCTACCGTCGACATCGGCGTCCGTCATGATGATGATGCGGTGATAGCGGCACTTGGCGATGTCGAAATCCTCGCGCCCGATGCCGGTGCCCAGGGCGGCCACCAGCGTGCCGATCTCGGCCGAGCCGAGCATCTTGTCGAACCTGGCGCGCTCGACGTTCAGGATCTTGCCGCGCAGCGGCAGGATCGCCTGGTTCTTGCGGTCGCGCCCCTGCTTGGCCGAGCCGCCGGCGGAATCGCCCTCGACGATGAACAGTTCCGACAGGGCCGGGTCGCGCTCCTGGCAGTCCGCGAGCTTGCCGGGCAGCGAGGCCATGTCGAGCACGCCCTTGCGCCGCGTCAGTTCCCTCGCCTTGCGCGCCGCCTCGCGCGCGGCGGCGGCCTCCACGACCTTGGCGACCACCCGCTTGGCGTCGGCGGGGTGCTCCTCGAACCATTGCTGCAGGCGCTCGTTGACCACGCTCTCCACCACCGGCCGGACCTCGGAGGAGACCAGCTTCTCCTTGGTCTGGCTGGAGAATTTCGGGTCCGGCACCTTGACCGACAGCACGCAGGTCAACCCCTCGCGGGCGTCGTCGCCGGTGATCGCCACCTTCTCCTTTTTCGCGATGCCGCTTTCGGTGGCGTAGTGGTTGATCTGGCGCGTCAGCGCGCCGCGGAATCCCGCGAGATGCGTGCCGCCATCCTTCTGCGGGATGTTGTTCGTGAAGCACAGCATGTTCTCGTGGTAGCTGTCGTTCCACTGCAGCGCCGCCTCGACCGTGATGCCCTCGCGCTCCGCGGTGATGAAGATCGGTCCTTCGTGCTGCGGCGTCTTGTTGCGGTCGAGCCATTGCACGAACGCGGCGATACCGCCCTCGTAGTGCATGGTGGCGCCCTTCTGCTCGACCGACCGCGCGTCGGTCAAGGTCAGGGTCACGCCGGAGTTGAGGAAGGCGAGCTCCCGCAGCCGGTGCTCCAAAGTGCCGTAGTCGAAATCGGTCATCGTGAAGGTCTGGCGCGACGGCATGAAGGTGACGGTCGTGCCCTTGCGGCCGTTGGAATCGCCGACGCGGGCCAAGGGCGCCTCGGGCTCGCCGTCGTGGAAGCGCATGAAGAACTCGCCGCCGTCGCGATAGATGCGCAGCTCCAGCCATTCGGACAGCGCGTTCACGACGGATACGCCGACGCCGTGCAGCCCGCCCGACACCTTGTAGGAGTTCTGGTCGAACTTCCCGCCGGCGTGGAGCTGGGTCATGATCACCTCCGCCGCCGAAACGCCTTCCTCCGGATGGATGTCCACCGGGATGCCGCGCCCGTCGTCCGACACGGTGCAGCTTCCGTCGCCGTTCAGGATCACATCGACCTTCGTGCAATAGCCGGCCAGCGCCTCGTCGATCGCGTTGTCCACCACCTCGTAGACCATGTGGTGCAGGCCCGAGCCATCGTCGGTGTCGCCGATATACATGCCCGGGCGCTTGCGCACGGCGTCCAGCCCGCGCAGCACCTTGATCTGCTCGGCGCCATAGGCGGCGATGTTGCCGTTGCCGGTCCCGTCGCCGGTTTCGATCTTCTTGCTCATCCCGTCTCTCCTCTAGCGCGGCTGCACCGTGGCGTCGGCGACGCGGAAGAACCGCGCGCGGCCGGCCAGCGGCGCAAACAGCATTTCGTCGGTGCCGGTCATCCAGGCCTGGCACCCGATCCGCCCGATCTCCTGGAACAGTGCCGCGCGGCGCTGGGCGTCCAGGTGGGCGGCGATCTCGTCCAAGAGCAGCATCGGCGCCCGCCCGCGCTCCGCCGCCACCAGGCGCGCATGCGCCAGCACGATCGCGACCAGCATCGCCTTCTGCTCGCCGGTGGAGCACAGCCGCGCCGGCTGGTTCTTGGCGCGAAAGACCACCGCCAGGTCGTCGCGGTGGGGCCCGGCACCGGCCCGGCCCGTTTCGGCATCGCGCCGGCGCGCGCGCGCCAGGCTCGCCACCAGCCGCTCCTCCGCCTCCAGCGCCGGCATCGTCTCCAGCCACAAGGCCAGCTCGCCGGTCATGGCGAGCGCCGGGGCCGGGAAGGGCCCGTCGGCCGCAGCGGCCAGCGCCGCCAGCCGGGCGACGAGCTGCGAGCGCGCGGCGGCGACCGCCACGCCCTCGCCCGCCATCGTCGCCTCCAGCGCGTCGAGCCAGGCCGGGTCGGCATTGCCGGCCTCCAGCAGCTTCGCCCGTTCGCGCATCGCCTGCTCATAGGCCGCTACGCGCCGCGCGTGGTCCGGGTCGAAGCCCAGCGCCAGGCGGTCGACGAAGCGCCGCCGCGCGCTCGATCCGTCGGCGAACAGGCGGTCCATCGCCGGGGTCAGCCAGCTCAGCGCCATGTAGTCGCCCAGCACCGCCGGGCCGCGCTGCGGCTGGCCGTCGATCCGCACCATCCGGCGCTCGGACTCGGCGCCGGCGTCCGGATCGCGCCCGGTGCCGATCGTGACCGGCCCGCCGGGCTGCGTCACCGCGGCCGACACCGCCCAGCGCGCCGTGGCGCCATGGCGCTCGATCTCGGCCAGCCCCGCGCGGCGCAGTCCCCGCCCGGGCGCCAGGAACGAGACCGCCTCGAGCAGATTGGTCTTGCCGGCGCCGTTCGGCCCGGTCAGCACCACCCCGTACCCGTCGGTCACGACCTCCGCCCGGCGGTAGCAGCGGAACTCGCTGACCGTCAGGCGCAGCACGGCCGGCGACGGGGCGCCCGAAGCGGACGGGGCGGCCGTGGGGCTGAACGTCGGGTCGAGCGGGGTGGCGACGGCCTTGTTCACACGCGCATCGGCATCAGCACATAGAGCGCCGCATCGTCGTCCGCGTCGCGGATGATCGTCGGCGACGCGGCGTCGGCCAGCGCGAACCGCGCCTTGCCGCCGGTCACCTGCTGGGCGATGTCCAGCAGGTACTTGGCGTTGAAGCCGATCTCCATCGCCGCGCCCTTGTAGTCGACCTCCAGCTCCTCGCTGGCGGTGCCGTTCTCGGGGCTCGAGGCCGACACGGTCAGGCTGTTCTTCTTCAGGCTCAGCTTGACGGCCCGCGACTTCTCGGCGGCGATCGTCTGGCAGCGGTCGACCGCGGCGGCGAACTCGCGGCTGTCGACCTCCATGGACTTGTCGT
>JADLEG010000162.1 GCA_020846275.1 Alphaproteobacteria bacterium | reverse complement strand
TGCCCTGGACCTCGACGATGCCGCCCTTGCCGGTGAGCACGAAATTGGCGTCGGCGTCGGCGTTGCTGTCCTCGGCGTAGTCGAGGTCGAGCACCGGCGTGCCCTTGAACAGGCCGCAGGAGATCGCCGCCACCTGGTCGATGAGCGGCGCCGTCTTGATCGCGCCGATCTTGCGCAGATGCTGAATCGCCTGGTGCAGCGCCACGTAGGCGCCGGTGATCGCCGCGGTGCGCGTGCCGCCATCGGCCTGGATCACGTCGCAGTCGATCTTGATCTGCAGTTCGCCCAGAGCCTTCATGTCCATGACCGCGCGCAGCGAGCGGCCGATCAGGCGCTGGATTTCCTGGGTGCGGCCGGACTGCTTGCCGCGCGCGGCCTCGCGGTCGGTCCGCGTGCCTGTGGAGCGCGGCAGCATGCCGTACTCCGCCGTCACCCAGCCCTGTCCGGAATTGCGCAGGAAGGGCGGCACTTTGTCCTCCACCGAGGCGGTGCACAGCACATGGGTGTCGCCGAAGCGGGCAAGGCACGAGCCTTCGGCATGCTTGGAGAAGCCGGGTTCCAGGACGACGGGACGGAGCTGGTCGGGCGCGCGGCCGGACGGGCGCATGGGAGCCTTTCACATAGGACACAAGCAGTTGAAGAGAAAGCCGGATCGGCGTCGGCAGGCAATCGGGCCCGCGTGTTGACGCCCCGGCATGCGGCGACTACATACCACAGCGCCCCTGGAAATTCATAATCGGGCCGGGCCACAGAACGATGATCGGTGCGCTGAACGACCGCTCGCGGGAGATCTTCCGCCATATCGTCGACGCCTATGTCGAGACCGGCGAGGCCGTGGGCTCGCGCACGATCTCGCGCCGGCTGGGCATGTCGCTGTCGCCGGCCACGATCCGCAACGTGATGGCGGACCTGGAGGAGGCCGGGCTGCTCTACGCCCCGCACACCTCGGCCGGGCGAGTGCCCACGGAGGCGGGGCTCCGGCTGTTCGTCGACGGGCTCTTGGAGATCGGCGCCCTGTCGACCGCGGAGCGCGAGAGCATCGACGGGCGCTGCGCCGCGACGGGGCGCAGCCTTTCCTCGGTGCTGGAAGAAGCCACCACCATGCTGTCCGGCCTGTCGAACTGCGCCGGGCTGGTGGTGGCGCCGAAGGCCGAGGCGCCGTTGAAGCATATCGAGTTCGTGCAGCTCGGGCCCGGCCGCGCGCTGGTCGTGCTGGTCTCGGAGAACGGGCTGGTCGAGAACCGCATCATCGACATCCCGCTGGGGATGCCGGCGTCGAGCCTGGTCGAGGCGACCAACTATCTGGCGCGCCGCCTGGTCGGACGCACGATCAGCGAGGCCAGCGTCGCCATCAAGGCCGAGCTGGAGGCGCATCGCGCGCAGCTCGACGAGCTGAGCCGCAAGGTCGTGGAGGCCGGGCTTGCCACCTGGTCCGACACCGGCGGCTACCTTCTGGTGCGCGGCCAGGGGCAGCTGCTGGCCGATGTGCAGCAGATGGCGGACCTCGAGCGCATCCGCGCGCTGTTCGCGATGCTGGAAACCAAGGAGGCGATGGTCCGGCTGCTCGACGCCTCGGAAAAGGGCGAGGGGGTGCGCATCTTCATCGGCGCCCAGAACGAGCTGTTCTCGATGGCCGGCTGTTCGGTCATCATCGCGCCCTACGCCAACCGCGAGGAAAAGATCATCGGCGCGATCGGCGTGATCGGCCCGACCCGCATGAACTATGCGCGCATCATCCCGATGGTCGACTACACCGCCAAGGTCATCGGCAAGCTGCTCGGTTGATTTTTCGGTCCGATCGCCCTACCTGACGCAACGAAATCACTCCGTGGACACCGACATGACCAATCCCGCAAACACGGCCGACCAGCCGGAGAACAACCCGGCCGAGGAGAGCGCCTCGAGCCCCGCCGCGGCCGCCAAGGCCGCGCGCGCCTACCAGCAGTCGCCGACGCCCGAGGAATTCCCGCCTGCCTCGCCGCCCGGCAGCGCCGCCGCCGAAGCCGGCGCGGACGCGCCGGGCGACGGCCAGCAGCAGGCCGAGGTGGCCCAGCTCAAGGACCAGCTTCTGCGCGCGCTGGCCGAGACCGAGAATACGCGCCGGCGGGCCGAGCGCGACCGCGAGGACGCCAGCAAGTATGCGGTCGCCAATTTCGCCCGCGACGTCTTGACCGTGGCCGACAATCTGCGCCGCGCGATCGACGCGCTGCCGGCCGACGCCAAATCCGGCAACAGCGCGCTCGCCACCCTGATGGAAGGGGTCGAGCTGACCGAGCGCCAGCTCCAGTCCATGCTGGAGAAGCACGGCATCACCAAGGTGATGCCGATGGACCAGCCCTTCGACCCCAACCTGCACCAGGCGATGTTCGAGGTGCCGGGCACCGGCAAGCCGGGCGGAACGGTGGTGCAGGTGCTGCAGGCCGGGTTCGTGATCCACGGGCGGCTGCTGCGCCCGGCGCTGGTGGGCGTGGCGAAGGGCTAGGCGCGCCGGGGCCTGGTGATCACCAGCGGCAGCAGCCCCATTACCGTCACCGCGCCGACGCCGATATAGGCCCAGCGATAGCCGAAGATCGTGGCGCCGCCGGCGAACACGACCGGCGTGACGATGATCGTCAGGTAGTGGAAGAACAGCACGCCGCCGGTGACGAAGCCCACCTCGTGCGGCGGCGCGATGCGCGAGACCTCGGCCAGGCAGACGCCCAGCCACGCCGCGCCGGCCATGCCCAGCAGCACCACGACCGCCGCCACGGCGGCGACGGGCCAGCGCGGCGTCGTCATTCCGAAGCTCGTGCACATCGCCGCCATGGCGAAGCCGATGACGATCAGGAACCGGTCCGGGGCGATCCACCGCCCCGCCGCGTAGCCGCCCAACAGCCGCCCCACGATGCACCCCGCCTGGCTGCAGGCGAACACCGTGCCCGCCAATGCCAGCGCGTAGCCCAGCTCGACCGACAGCAGCGACACCTGGAACGACATCAGCACCGTCATCGGTACCGACAGCACGCTGGCGACAAGGGTCAGGCGCAGCAGGTCGGGCGATCGCGTCACCGCGCGGATCGAGCCCAGCACGACGCCGCGCGCCGGCCGCGCGGTCGGGTGCTCCGGGTCGTAGCGGCGGCGCTGCGGCTCCTGCGCCAGCGCCGCCGCCGCGCAGAAGACGCCGAGGACGATCATGCAGCCCTGCCAGCCATAGTGCGCGGTCAAGGGCGGGGCGATCAGCCCCAGCGTGGCCATGCCGACCTGCCAGCCCGTGCTCTTGGCCGAGAACACGAAGCTGCGCCGCGCCACCGGGGTGACGCGCGTCAAGAGCTGCATGCTGGCCGGCACTTCGGGGCCGGCCGCCAGACCCATCAGCAGCGCGCCGAGCGCCACCAGCCACAGCCTGCCCGACGCCACGCACCAGGCGGCGACCGCCGTGGCCAGCATCATGACCTGCAGCGCGCGGACCGGCGCCATCCAGGCCAGGACCCAGCCCGAGGCCAGCGAGCCGATCATGGCCCCGCTCCACAGCATCGCGGCATAGACGCCGAGCAGCGAGATCGGGACGTCCATGCCCGCCGCCATTGCCGGCGTCAGCACCGAGGCGGCGCCGATCGGCATGGCCATCGCGATCTGGTTGCCGAAGGTGATGGCGAGCGCGGGGCCAACGGGCTGCGTCTGCGCCATCAGGATCCCGGCCCGATCAGGAATTCGCCATGCGGGCGATGCGCCGCCAGGTTCCGCTTGGCCCGCGCGCGGTCCTGGACGGCATAGCAGTAGGCGCAGCCCTGGGCGCAGCTGTCATAGGCGCCGATGTCGCGGCTTTCGTCGCACAAGCAGCCCGGCCGGTTGCCGCGCCGGCGCGCGCCGATCGGCCGGCCCGCCACGTCCGAAAGCCGCCTTGCGTCGATGCAGCGCGCGGCGGGGAATTCCAGCCCGGGCTCGGTGCAGGCGGTCATGGCGACATTCTGACCCGCCGCCACGGCCGCCAGTTCGCCCAGGAAGGACAGGGGATCGTCCGGCGGCGGCATCGGCGCGAAACCATGCGCCGCTGCGGCGGCCGCGAGATTGCGCTTCGTCTTGCGGTAGGCGTCGGCCAGCGAGACGACGACCTCGTCGGTGGCGCCGGCGAGCGCCCGCGCCAACTTGTCGACCTGCGCCAAATGCCATTCCGGCGGCGTCAGGGTGGTGAAGAGGATCGGATCGTAGCGCCAGACGGCCGCCCGCGGGCCATAGGCGTCGGCGAGCGCCCGGAACTGCTCCACGGCGCGGCCCGCCGGCGGCACCGCCGCCTCCAGCGCGCGCGGATAGCCGGTGATGGTCATCTGCACGACAAAGGGCATGCCCCGGCGATGCAGATCGGCCAGGACCGGCGCGAACGGCCCGGGATTTCGGGTCCAGAACACGAACCCCTGCACATCCGCCGGCCGCAGGGACACGGTCAGCGGCTTGCCGCCGTAAGGGTTGCGCACCCGGCAATAGCCGGCGTCGAGGCGGGCCTGGAACCAGGCGCCGTAGTAGGACGGGATGTCCGTCCGGTAGCTGGCCGAAATGATCACGGCGCGGCCGGTCAGCGCAGGGGGCGCGGCGGATCGGTCCGCTTCATGGCCGCCCGGGCCAGGAGTTCGAACAGCACGTAGCCGCTGGCGCCGATGACGATCAGCGCCAGGCCCACGAACTCCAGCACCGGCATCCCCAGGACCTCGCCCGGAACCCCCAGCCGGGGCGCCAGGTAGTGCAGCAGCATCCCCGCCACCGCGTCGCCCGTGCAGATGATCTGCACCAGGCGGAAGGGCCGGGCCCGGGCGCGCGCGGCTTGGTCGGCGGCGGGATCGTCGGAGGACGGCCCGCCCTGGTAAAACAAGGGCATCCGGGCAGCATCCCCGTCCCTCCCGGGCCTGTCAAACCGGGCTCCCCACCCCATTTGGCGGCTTGCACGGCCCGTCGCAGGCACCTATATGACCCCACGAGTAACGCGCCTTAAGGCTGCCAGCCGGCGGTTTGGAGGCGCTCCAGATTGATGAACCCAGATATTGGGGATCGGCGGGGTGCCGTTTCGGGCCTGGCCGCGTCCGCCACGGAGAGGGAAAGACATGAGCAAGGTAATCGGCATCGACCTCGGCACCACGAATTCCTGCGTCGCGGTGATGGAGGGAAAGGACTGGCGCGTCATCGAGAACGCCGAGGGCATGCGCACCACCCCCTCGCAGGTCGCCTTCACGGATTCCGGCGAGCGCCTGGTCGGCCAGGCCGCCAAGCGCCAGGCCGTGACCAACCCGGAGAATACGTTCTTCGCCATCAAGCGCCTGATCGGACGGCGCTTCGACGATCCGATCGCGAAGAAGGACATGGGCCTGGTGCCCTACAAGATCATTTCCGGCGATAACGGCGACGCCTGGGTCGAATCCCGCGGCAAGAAGTATTCGCCCTCGCAGATCAGCGCCTTCATCCTGATGAAGATGAAGGAGACGGCCGAGGCGTTCCTGGGCGAGAAGGTGGCCCAGGCGGTCATCACCGTTCCCGCCTACTTCAACGACGCGCAGCGCCAGGCAACCAAGGACGCCGGCAAGATCGCGGGCCTCGAGGTCCTGCGCATCATCAACGAGCCGACCGCGGCCGCGCTGGCCTATGGGCTCGAGAAGAAGAAGACCGGCACCATCGCGGTCTACGACCTTGGCGGCGGCACGTTCGACGTGTCGGTGCTGGAGATCGGCGACGGCGTGTTCGAGGTGAAGTCCACCAACGGCGACACGTTCCTGGGCGGCGAGGACTTCGACAAGGAGATCCTCGACTACCTGGCCGACGAGTTCAAGAAGGAGAACGGGATCGACCTGCGCACCGACAAGCTGGCCCTGCAGCGGCTGAAGGAAGCCGCCGAGAAGGCCAAGATCGAATTGTCGAGCGCGATGCAGACCGAGATCAACCTGCCCTTCATCACGGCCGACCAGACCGGGCCCAAGCACCTGGTGCGCAAGCTCAGCCGCGCGATGCTGGAGCAATTGGTCGACAAGCTGATCCAGCGCACGATCGAGCCCTGCCGCCAGGCGTTGAAGGACGCCGGCGTGACCGCGGGCAAGATCGACGAGGTGGTGCTGGTGGGCGGCATGACCCGCATGCCCAAGGTCATCGAGACGGTGAAGCAGTTCTTCGGCCGCGACCCGCACCAGGGCGTGAATCCGGACGAGGTCGTGGCCGTCGGCGCCGCCATCCAGGGCGGCGTGCTCAAGGGCGACGTCAAGGACGTGCTGCTGCTCGACGTGACCCCGCTGTCGCTCGGCATCGAGACGCTGGGCGGCGTGTTTACGCGCCTGATCGACCGCAACACGACGATCCCGACCAAGAAGAGCAACGTCTTCTCGACCGCCGAGGACAACCAGACCGCGGTGACCATCCGCGTGTTCCAGGGCGAGCGCGAGATGGCGGCGGACAACAAGCTGCTCGGCCAGTTCGACCTGGTGGGCATCCCGCCGGCGCCGCGCGGCGTGCCGCAGGTCGAGGTCACGTTCGACATCGACGCCAACGGCATCGTCAACGTGTCGGCCAAGGACAAGGCCACGGGCAAGGAGCAGCAGATCCGCATCCAGGCCTCGGGCGGCTTGAGCGACGCCGACATCGAGAAGATGGT
>JADLEG010000161.1 GCA_020846275.1 Alphaproteobacteria bacterium | reverse complement strand
GTCCGCAAGGCGATCTTTCCCGTCGGCGGCCTCGGCACCCGCTTCCTGCCCGCCACCAAGTCGATGCCCAAGGAGATGCTGCCGGTCGTCGACAAGCCGCTGATCCAGTACGCGGTCGAGGAGGCCAAGGCCGCGGGCATCGAGCAGTTCATCTTCGTGACCGGCCGCGGCAAGTCGGCGATCGAGGACCATTTCGACGTCAGCTACGAGCTGCAATCCACCCTGTCGGAGCGCGGCAAGCAGGGCGAGCTCGAGGCGATCCACGCGATGCTGCCCCAGCCCGGCCAGGTCGCCTATATCCGCCAGCAGGAGCCGCTGGGCCTCGGCCACGCCGTGTGGTGCGCGCGCAACCTGGTGGGCGACGAGCCGGTCGCGATCCTGCTGGCCGACGACCTGGTGCTGGCCGACACGCCCTGCCTGAAGCAGATGGTCGACGCCCATGTCTATACCGGCGGCAACATGGTGGCGGTGATGGACGTGCCGCGCGAGCATACCAGGCGCTACGGCGTGCTTGACGTGATGCACGACGACGGCCGGCTTGCCGCGGTCAGGGGCTTGGTCGAGAAGCCGGCGCCGGACAAGGCGCCGTCCACCCTGTCGATCATCGGCCGCTACATTCTGCTGCCCGAGGTGTTCGAATACCTGGGCGCGGCCGAGCGCGGAGCCGGCGGCGAGATCCAGCTGACCGACGCCATGGCCAAGATGATCGGCCGCTACCCGTTCCACGGCCTGCGCTTCGAGGGCAAGCGGTTCGACTGCGGCGACAAGATCGGCTTCTTCGAGGCCCAGGTCGCCTACGCGCTGGCGCGTCCCGACATGGCCAAGGACGTCAAGGCGATCGTCAAGGCCTATGCCGGCACGTAGACGGCATCCCGCCGGGCCCAGGTTCAAGAAGGACTAGGATATGCGCATCGCGATGATCGGCACGGGCTATGTCGGACTGGTGTCCGGCGCGTGCTTCTCGGAATTCGGCGTCCATGTCACCTGCATCGACAAGGACGCAGCCAAGATCGAGGGGCTGAAGCGCGGCGAGATGCCGATCTACGAGCCCGGCCTCGACACGCTGGTGGCCAACAACGTGCGCGCGGGGCGCTTGAGCTTCTCGACCGAGCTGGGGCCGGCGGTGGCCGAGGCCGACGCGGTGTTCATCGCCGTGGGCACGCCCAGCCGGCGCGGCGACGGCCATGCCGACCTTACCTACGTCTTCGCCGCGGCCAAGGAGATCGCCCGGTCGATGAACCGCTACACCGCGGTGGTCACCAAGTCGACGGTGCCGGTGGGCACCGGACGCGAGGTGCAGAAGATCATCAAGGCCGAGCGGCCCGACGCCCAGTTCGACGTGGTGTCGAACCCCGAGTTCCTGCGCGAAGGCTCGGCGATCGGCGACTTCATGCGCCCGGACCGCGTGGTGATCGGCGCCGACGGCGACCGCGCGCGCGAGGTGATGCGCGCGCTCTACCGCCCGCTCTACCTGATCGAGACGCCGATCGTCTTCACCGGTCTCGAGACCGCCGAGCTGATCAAGTACGCGGCCAACAGCTTCCTCGCCGCCAAGATCACCTTCATCAACGAGGTGGCCGATTTGTGCGAGAAGGTCGGCGCCGACGTCAACGACGTGGCGCGCGGCATCGGGCTGGACGGGCGCATCGGCAAGAAGTTCCTGCACGCCGGCGCCGGCTATGGCGGCTCGTGCTTTCCCAAGGACACCCTGGCGCTGGCAAAGACCGCGCAGGATTTCGGCGCGCCGCTGAAGCTGGTGGAGACCACGATCGCGGTCAACGACGCGCGCAAGAAGTCGATGGCCGGCCGCGTGGTCGCGGCCTGCGGCGGGTCGGTCAAGGGCAAGACCATCGCCGTGCTGGGCCTGACCTTCAAGCCCAACACCGACGACATGCGCGACGCGCCGTCGCTCGACATCGTGCCGGCGCTGCTCAAGGCCGGCGCCGTCGTGCGCGTCTACGATCCCGAGGGCATGAAGGAAGCCAAGAAGATGCTGAACGGCGTGGTGTGGTGCGAAAGCGCCTACGACACCATGCCGGACGGCGACTGCGTGGTGATCGTGACGGAGTGGAACGAGTTCCGCGCGCTCGACGCCAAGCGGATGCGCCAGCTTCTGCGCCAGAAGCTGATCGTCGACCTGCGCAACGTCTACAACCCCGACGACATGGCCGCGCAGGGCTTCACCTATCACAGCATCGGCCGGCCGATGCACGCCCCGGCGGGATGAGCGTGCTGACCGATTGCGTCAGCGGGCCGGGCGAGGGCAGCCGGTGAAACTCGGACCCGCCACCAACTTCTTCTTCTACGGCACGCTGCTGGACGCGGACATCCGGCAGCGCGTGATCGGGCGGCCCGTGGGCGACGAAACGCTGACGCCGGCGACCCTGGCCGGCTTTCGCCGCGTGCGCGTGACGGGGAAGTGGTTTCCCATGCTGGTGCCGGGCGAGGCCGGCGACGCGGTCGCAGGCGTGATCGCCACGGGCCTCAGCAGCCAGGAGGCCGCGCGGCTGGTGGCCTATGAGGGCGCGGACTACGGGCTGGAGCCCGTGACGCTGCGCCTCGCCGACGGGCGGACCGTCCAAGGCCAGGTCTTCGTGCCGCGCGCCGGGACGCTGAAGCCCAGCGGCGAGCCCTGGGATCTCGCCGCCTTCCAGCGCGACGACAAGCCGCGCGTGCTGCGCGAGCCGATCTGAGCCGGCCTCCGGGAGCGGCTTTGCGCCGCCCCCGGGTTGCGCTGGCCGGCTGCCGCTACGCCGCCGCTTTCAGCAGGCCTTCCGCCTTGAGCGCAGCCTGCACGGCGGGCCGGGCGGCGACCCGCTCTTGGTAGGCCTTCAGGGCCGGCCACTTGCCGAGGTCGATGCCGACGAAATTGGCCCAGTTCACCACGGTGAACAGGTAGGCGTCGGCCACGCTGAAATCCTTGCCGAGCACGAACTGGTTCTTCTCGAGATGCTTGTTCAGGTGGTCGTAGCGCTGGGCGAGCTTGTCCAGCACGACCTTCTTCCAATCCGCGGGAAGCTGCGGGTTGAACAGCGCGCCGGTGCCCTTGTGGATCTCGGAGGAGATGAAGGTCAGCCATTCCAGCAGGTCGTAGCGCGCGTCGCTGCCGGCGGCCGGCGCCAGGTTGGCGTTGGGGTTCTTGTCGGCGATGTACTGCACGATCGCCGCGCCCTCGGTCAGCACGCGGCCGTTGTCGAGCTCGAGCGCCGGCACGTAGCTCTTGGGGTTCACGGCGTTGAAGTCGGCGCCGGCCTCGGTCTTCTTGGTCTTGCCGTCCACCTTGACCAGGTCGAACTTCACCCCCGCCTCGCGCAGCGCGATATGCGGGGACAGCGAGCAGGCGCCGGGCATGTAATAGAGCTTCATCGGGTTCTCCGTCGTTGCATCGTTCGCCCCGGATTGCGAGGCGGCGGGAATCTGTAACGCTATAAAAAAAGAAGCAACAAGTTTTTTTGCTGGTTATCCACAAAAACAAGTAAATCTTCCCTTTCGGCGCGGCCGGCCGCATACTGCCCGTTCACGAATGCGGGAACGCCCGGTGGTCAAGCATCCCCACAGCGAGCATCTCTGCCCCTGGTTCCAGTCGGCGATGGACGTGCTGTCCAAGCCGTGGAACGGGCTGATCATGGCGATGCTGCAGACCAAGGGGCCGCTGCGCTTCAGCGAGCTGCGCGCCGGGCTGACCGCGATGGGCGACCGCATGCTGTCCGAGCGGCTGAAGGAGCTGGAGGCGCGCGGCCTGGTGCTGCGCCGGGTCGAGCCCGGGCCGCCGGTCCGGGTCGGCTATGCGCTGACCGAGGCCGGCCAGGGCTTCCGCGAGGTGGCGATGGCGCTGAGCGGCTGGGGCAAGAACTTCAAGCCGGCGTCCGGCAAGCCCGTGCGGCGCCGGCGGCCGGGCAAGGCGGCCTAGGGCCGCGAACCCTGCGCGGACTGGCGCGCCGGCACGCCGTTCGGCACCGGCGGCGGCACGGCCAGGCAGGCCTGCTTCTTCTTCTTGAACTGCTGGCAGGTCATCCGCGCCTCGGTCTCGGTCATGCCGACGATGCGCGCCTGGAAGAGATTGCCGTGCTTCGAGCGCGTCTCCTCGACCGTCGGCTTGGCCCCGGCGAGGTTGGCGGCCAGCGCGCGCTTGGCGTCGTCGGCCGCGCGCCGGGCGTTGTCGGCCTGCTTGTAGGCGCCGACCTGCACGCCCCAGTTGCCCGAGGCCGCGATCGCCTCGGCGGCGTCGTCCGACACCAGGTCGGCGATGGTGGGCTGCTCGCTGTCCATGTCCTCGGTATAGGTCGGCTCGGGCGGCGGCGGCTCGGTGGTGGCGATCACCGGCTCGGGCGCCGGCAGGCCGGGCCGGCGCTTGATCTCGCGCGCGATCGGCGTGGCCTGCTTGGGCTCGGCCTTGGCCATCAGCACCGGCGGGCGCTTGTCGAAGGCCTTGTCCAGGAGCTGCGCCATGTGCCGGTCGCGCCAGCCCGGCGCGTTGCCGCCCAGCACGACCGCCACCAGCCGGCGCCCGTCGCGCTCGGCCGAGGCGACCAGGTTGAAGCCCGAGGCGCGGATGTAGCCGGTCTTGATGCCGTCGACGCCGGCGGCGTGGCCCAGCAGCCGGTTGTGGTTGCGATGCACGGCGCCTTCGTAGACGAAGTCGCGCACCGAGAAGACCTGGTATTGCTGCGGGTAGTCGCGCAGCACCGCCATGCCCAGGGTCGCGAGGTCGCGCGCGGTCGTCACCTGCTCGGGATCCGGCAGGCCCGAGGCGTTCTTGAACCGGGTGTTGCGCATCCCCAGCGCGCGGGCGCGCTTGGTCATCTGGTCGGCGAAGGCCTCGACGTTGCCGGCCAGCGCCTCGGCGATCACCACGGCCATGTCGTTGGCCGACTTGGTCACCAGCGCCAGCATCGCGTCGCGCACGCTGATCGTGCGGCCGGCCTCGACGCCGAGCTTCGAGGGTTCCTGCGCCGCGGCGCGGTCGCTGACGCGCAGTTGCGTGTCCATGCGGACGCGGCCGCGGTCCAACGCCTCGAACAGCAGGTAGAGCGTCATGATCTTGGTGGTCGAAGCAGGATACGTGCGGCTGTCGGCGTTGACCGCGTGCAGCACTTCGCCGCTATTGGCATCCACCACGATGGAGGCGTAGACCGGCTTGGCGGCCTGGGCGGACGGCGCTGCCGCGGCCAGGGCAACCATGGCGGCGGCGGCGAGGGCGATGAACGGAAAAGGGCTGCGGATGGTCCGAACCAGGGCAGGATGGCGCATGACTCTCCACCAGATTTTGGGCCGCAGCCCGCAAAGCGCCGCGAAGTCTAGTGAAATGACGATTCGGTGTCCAACGGAGAATGC
>JADLEG010000160.1 GCA_020846275.1 Alphaproteobacteria bacterium | reverse complement strand
TGGTACCGCCGTTATCGGGCTAAAACTGATAGTTGCCAACGACAACTACGGTGAGGCTCGCCTCGCCGCCTAACGGCGGCTGGTAAGCCAGCTATAAGTCCCGGGCCTTCACACGTCCGGGCGGGGTTCGGAGGGCGCCTGGCAACAGAAGCCCTCCACTAATTCGCCGGCGAATGCGCCAGGGTTCGACGGCGGCGGTTGCAGGGCGCAGGTGACGGATGGGGGAAGGCGGGCTTCGCTACGATCGGATGGTCGAGCGCGCGTTGCGCGGGGTGATGCATGACGCGTTGGTCCACGTGGCCAAGCACGGCTTGCCCGGCGCGCATCATTTCTACATCACCTTCCGCACCGACCACGCCAAGGTGCAGATCGACCAAAGCCTCAAAACCCGCTTCCCGCAGGAGATGACGATCGTCCTGCAGCACCAGTTCTGGGACCTGTCGGTCGAGCATGACGGGTTCGTGGTCACGCTCAGCTTCAACAACGTGCCCCAGCGCCTGACCATCCCCTTCGCGGCGGTCACCGCCTTCACCGACCCCTCGGTCAATTTCGGCCTGCAGTTCCAAGCCGTGAGCGATGGCGCCGGCACGCCCAAGCCCGCGCCGGCCGCGATCGCCAAGGCCGCCGAGCCGCCCAAGCCGGGTGCGGCGAAATCCGCCAAGCCCGCCAGCGTGACCCAACTGCCCAAGCCGGCCGATGCACCCGCCGCCGACGCGCCGGCCGCCGAAAAGGTCGTGACGCTGGACAGCTTCCGGAAGAAGTAGCCGCGCTGCCGTTTGTCCGCCTGCCCTGCCCCGTTGACACCGCCCCATCCGCGGCGGTCTTCTGACGGCCAATTCCTGAGACACGAAGAAACCGGGTGACCCCATGGCACAGGCATCGCCGAACGACATGTTCCCGCTGGGCGAGGACATCACGCCCTATCGCAAGCTCTCGGCCGACCATGTCGGCACGGCGAAGTTCAACGGCGAGGAGGTGCTGACCGTCGCGGCGCCGGCGATTACGCAGCTCACGCAGCAGGCGTTCCACGACATCTCGCACCTGCTGCGGCCGGGGCACCTGAAGCAGCTTGCCGCGATCCTCGCCGACCCCGAGGCCTCGGACAACGACCGCTACGTCGCCTACGACATGCTGAAGAACGCCAACATCTCGGCGGGCGGCGTGCTGCCGATGTGCCAGGACACCGGCACCGCGATCGTGATGGGCAAGAAAGGCCAGCGGGTGTGGACCGGCTTCGACGACGAGGCCGCGATCGCCGAGGGCGTGCTGAAGACCTACGCGATCGACAACCTGCGCTACAGCCAGGTGGCGCCGCTCAGCATGTACGACGAGACCAACACCGGCACCAACCTGCCGGCGCAGATCGAGATCTACGCGACGCCGGGCGACGCCTACAAGTTCCTGTTCATCGCCAAGGGCGGCGGATCGGCCAACAAGACGTTCCTCTACCAGGAGACCAAGGCGCTCTTGAACCCGCAGAGCCTGCTGAAGTTCATCGACGTCAAGATGCGCACGCTGGGCACGGCCGCGTGCCCGCCCTATCACCTGGCGATCGTGATCGGCGGTACCTCGGCCGAGCTGACATTGAAGACGGTGAAGCTCGCCTCCGTGCGCTATCTCGACGCGCTGCCGACCAAGGGATCGAAGGCGGGGCACGCCTTTCGCGACCTGGCGCTCGAGGCCGAGGTCAAGGACCTGGCGCAGAAATGCGGCATCGGCGCGCAGTTCGGCGGCAAGTACTTCGTGCACGACGTGCGCGTCATCCGCCTGCCGCGCCACGGCGCGTCCTGCCCGGTGGGCATCGGCGTGTCATGCTCGGCCGACCGCCAGGCGCTGGGCAAGATCACCAAGGACGGCGTGTTCCTGGAGCAGCTCGAGACCAACCCGGCGCAGTACCTGCCGGAGATCGACGAGCGCACGCTGGGCGGCGACGTGGTGAAGATCGACCTGCGCAAGCCGATGAGCGAGATCCGCGCCACGCTCAGCCGCTATCCGATCAAGACGCGCGTATCGCTGTCGGGACCGATGGTGGTGGCGCGCGACATCGCGCATGCCAAGCTGAAGGAGCGCCTGGACCGCGGCGAAGGCCTGCCCGAGCACATCCGCAACCATCCCGTCTACTATGCCGGGCCGGCCAAGACGCCGAAGGGCATGGCGTCCGGCTCGTTCGGCCCCACCACGGCGGGCCGCATGGATTCCTATGTCGACCAGTTCCAGGGCGCGGGCGGCAGCATGATCATGCTGGCCAAGGGCAACCGCTCGAAGCAGGTGACCGAGGCCTGCAAGAAGCACGGCGGCTTCTACCTGGGCTCGATCGGCGGCCCCGCGGCGCGGCTTGCCCAGGACTGCATCAAGAAGGTCGAGGTGATCGAGTATCCCGAATTGGGGATGGAAGCGATCTGGCGCATCGAGGTCGAGAATTTCCCCGCCTTCATCGTCGTCGACGACAAGGGCAACGACTTCTTCGCGAATATCTGAGGGCGTTTCTCATCCTTCGAGACGGGCCTTTCGGCCCTCCTCAGGATGACGCGGGGTTTACGGATTCGCAAAAGAAACGCGTCATCCCGAGGAGGCCGCGAAGCGGCCGTCTCCAAGGATGAGAAGTACGGGCCGCCCTACTTCGAGTCGCGCCGTGCGCCGGACTCGATCGCCATGTTCTTGAGCCGGTCGGCCTCGATCGCCGTATTCAGCTCGGAGTAACAGCGGTCGGCCGAAACGCCGGTCATGCTGGCGCAACTCTGCTGCTGGATCGAATAGCGCGCGCGTTCCTGGTTGCGCAGCGGCCCCAGGCCGGTGCCGCTGTTGTTGAGCGCCGACCCCGCCGTGCCCTGCTGGATCAGCACGCCGCTGCCGGAGTTCACCTGCGGATAGGGCGAAACCTGCGCCGCGAGGGGTGCGGCAAGCAGCAGGCCCGCGAAGAGCAGCGCGGCCAGACGATACACGGCCATTCTCCACCTGCGTCCCATGCATAAACATGGGATGCGCCGGGTCGCCGCGCAATGACCCAGGTCATGTCGGGGGCAAGCCTAGTTGCTGGTGCGGCGGCGGGCCTGCTCCTCGATCCGCGCCTTCCATTCCTGGCTGATCTTGGCCTTCACCGCGTCCTCGCAGGGTTTGCGCTGGGGCTCGGGCTGGGCGGCGCAGGCCGCGAGCTCGCGCTGGTGGCGCACCTCCTCGATCGTCTGCGCGACCGCCAGGGCCGGCAGCGACGCGAGGACGCCCAGAAGGGCGACGCCGAGGGTCTTGTCCATGGGAGGAATGCTAGATCGCCCGCCGGGCGCGCCGAAATGACGACTGCGTGTGCGGAGGCGCCGTCCGCCCGGACCACAGGTCCGGGCGGACGGTCGATCGCGAATGGGCAGGCTTACGGATGGAAGCGGTCGAACTGGCCGGTCGGCTCGTTGGTGCCGACGCGCAGCTTGAAGCCCTGGCCGCCGGTCTTGCGCACGTTCATCTCGCACTTCGCGCGCGCGGACTGCTCCAGCACCTGGTCGCAGGCGTCGAGCGCGGCGATGAGCTGGCGGCCGTCCACCGGCATGCGGTCGATGCTCGGCCAGGGATTGGTCTGCGCCTGGGCGGCGGCGGCGAAGGCCAGGGTGAGGGCGCCGGCGTAGAGGGCGATGCGGTTCATGTGCTTCTCCGAGTTGGTTTGCGGATGGACGCACCGATCGTGCCGGGAGGGGCAAGGGCGGTCGGCGCGGTGATTCAGGTACCGCCGACGGGCGCGGGAATGAATACAAACCGCGCTCAAAAAACCTTGAGCGGCCGGGCGGCGGAATTCCGCTATTGCGGCAGGATTTGGGCAATCACGAGCGCGTGACCTTGCCTTGAAGGGATTGTGACGTGGCTGCCCGGCGCCGCGTTGCGAGGCGCAAGTCGCCGACTATAGTACCCGCGGCCGAATCGGGGGATTGCCATGACCGCCAGCCGCGAGTTCTGCGCGCACGTGACCGACCTGCTTTCGGGTTTCGGTCCGGTTGCGATCCGGCGCATGTTCGGCGGCGCGGGCGTCTATCGCGACGGCGTGATGTTCGCGCTCGTCGCCTACGACACGCTCTACCTGAAGGTCGACGACACGACGCGGCCGGAGTACGAGAGCGCCGGCATGGGCCCGTTCACCTACGAGGGCAAGAGCGAGCCCGTATCGCTCGGCTATTTCCAGGCGCCGCCCGAGACCATGGAGGATGCCGACATGCTGTGCGACTGGGCGCACAAGGCCTATGGCGTCGCGCTGCGGGCAAAGGCCGGGAAGAAGAAGCCCGCGGCCGGCGCGCAGACCCCGCGGAAGCGCCGGCGATGAAAACCGACGCCGGGGCGCGCCTGCAGGCGCTGGGCCGGCGCATCCCGCGGCTCGGCCCCGGATTTCACGCGCGCGCGCTCGGCTGGCTGGCGCGGCGCTTCGGCTCGGCCTTCGTGCTGCCGACGATCAACACGCTGGGGCAGCTGGACAGCGGCTCCTACGACAAGCAGCCGGAAGCGGTGGCCGGCGGATTGCCGGGCGCCGAGCGCAGCCATGCCCGGGTGCTGGCGGCGCTGGCGGCGCCGCTGCCGGGCGCGGCGCAGTCGGGCGGGATACCGGGCAGCTCGATCGCGCTGCTCGAGGGCCGCCATCGCGGCGCCAGCGGCAACGCGCTGCGCGCGGCGATCCTGGGCGCCAATGACGGGCTGGTGTCGAACCTCAGCCTGGTGATGGGCGTCGCCGGCGCGGTCGAAGGCGACCGGACGATCCTGATCACCGGCCTGGCCGGGCTGATCGCCGGCGCCTGCTCCATGGCGCTGGGCGAATGGCTGTCGGTCAACTCCAGCCGCGAACTGGCGCAGAAGCAGATCGCCGCGGAATCCGACGAGCTCCAGGCCATGCCGGAGGAAGAGCAGGAGGAGCTGGCGCTGATCTACCAGGCCAAGGGGCTGAGCGAAGCGCAAGCGAAGGCGCTGGCCGAGCGCCTGATCGCCGACAAGAGCCAGGCGCTCGACACGCTGGTGCGCGAGGAGCTGGGCATCGACCCGACCGAGCTGGGCGGATCGGCCTGGGTTGCCGCCGGCACGTCGTTCTGCCTGTTCTCGCTCGGCGCCATCTTCCCGGTCGCGCCATACTTCTTCCTGCACGGCAACGCCGCCGTGACCGCCAGCATGATCGCCAGCGCCGCGGCCCTGCTGGCGACGGGCGCGATTTCCTCGCTGTTCACCGGCCGCGGCGTGGTCTTCGCCGCCACCCGCCAACTCCTGGTCGGCGCGGCGGCGGCGGCGATCACCTACGGGCTGGGCCGATTGCTCGGCGTTTCACTCGGCGGTTGACGGGCTAGCGCGACAGGCTCGGCTGGCCGCGGCCCGAGGAGTTGCGCCCGGTCGCGCCGTCGGGCCCGCGCAAGCGGTTCGATCGCAGCTGCCCCTGCTCCTCGAGGAGCGGGTTGGCGGCGCCGGCCAGGTGGGCCGTGATGCGGCGCGCGTCGCGCAGGATGTCCAGGTGCAGCGCGCTGGTCTCCATGCTCTCCGGCCGCCCCTCGCGCAGGCGCTGCAGGTGGTTGTCGGTCGCCCGCTGCTCCATCGCGCGCACGATCTCCTTCTCGCCGACGAGCTGGCGCGCGGCCGCGACGTCGCCGCTGAGCAGCACGGCCAAGGACAGGCGCAGGCTGTCCGGCAGGCGGCCGAGCATGTCGCGGATCTCCGCCGCGCCTTCGGCCGAGAAGGTCAGGCGGCGCTTCTCCTTCTTCGCCGCGGCCTCCATCAGGTTCTTCTCGACGATGTCGCCGACATGCGCCAGGTCGATCGCGTAGCCCAGAAGAATCGCGTAGCGCCGCCCCTCGCTCTCGCTCATGTCCTCCGGGTTGATCCGGACCAGGTAGCGCTTGATCGCCTCGGTCAGCCGGTCGAGCACGCGATTGCGGCGCTCGACCTCGACGATCAGCCGGCGCGCGTCGCGCTCGAACACCGCCACCGTCTCGCGCAGCATGGTCTCGGCGATGTCGGCCAGGCGCATGATCTCGCGCTCGGCGTTCGCCAGCGCCAGGGTCGGCGTATCGAGCGCCGCGTCGTCGAGATGGCGCGGGGTCTCCGGCGCGGCGCCGGTTGCCCGGTCGGGCAGCACGCGCTTCAGCAGCGCGGCGACCGGCCCCAGCAGCCCGATGAAGCCCAGCGCCAGCAC
>JADLEG010000159.1 GCA_020846275.1 Alphaproteobacteria bacterium | reverse complement strand
TCGTCCAGCTTCGGCATCCCGTCGACCGGCTGCAGCCAGCCGGCCTCGACCCAGGCGCCGAGGTTGGTGTCGCGCACGTAGAACGCGTCCGGCTGGGTGCCGGCGTTGAACAGCGCGATCATCTTCTCGTTGTAGAGCTGCAGGTCGAGCGGCGTGTAGGCGATCTTGAGGTCCGCATTCTGCTCCATGAAGCGCTTGACGTTGGCCTCGACCACCTGCGGCTCGAAGGCCCAGCCGGCGAAGGTGACGGTGGTCTGCGCCTGCGCCCGCGCAAGCCCGGCCGGTCCGGCGGCGGCAAGTCCCGCGCCGGCGGCGGTGCCGAGGAAGCGGCGACGGGTCAGCGATGGAACGAAGCTCGTCATGGCGAATCTCCTCCTTGGTTGTTTCGTTGCGCGGTCGGTCAATCCTTCACCGCGCCGCTGGTCAGGCCCTGCACGATCAGGCGCTGGAACGCGAAGGCCAGGATCAGCGGCGGGATCACGGCGAACACGCCGCTGGTCGCCAGCAGCGTGCGCTCGGTCGTCACGTCGGTCGCGAAGCCGGCGACCACCACGGGCATGGTCTTGGCCGCGATGGTATTGGTCAGGATGACGGCGAACAGGTAGTCGTTCCAGGCCGTCATGAAGGCGAACATCGCGGCCGCCACCAGCCCGGGCGCCGCCGCCGGCAGCAGCACCTTCATCATCATCTGCGGCCAGGTGCAGCCGTCGACCAGCGCCGCCTCCTCGAGCGAACGGGGGATGGCCTGGAAGTAGTTCTTGAGCAGCCAGATCGTGAACGGCAGCGTGAAGGTGAGGTAGGTGACCACGAGCGCCGTGCGGCTGTCGAGCAGGCCATAGGTCTTGACGGTGAGGTAGAGCGGCACGATCAGCGCGATGCCCGGCACCATCCGCGAGCCGAGATAGAGCCCGAGCAGCCACGACTTGCCGGGGAAGCGCAGACGGGCGAAGGCGTAGCCCGCGAGCGTGCCCAGCACCAGGTTGAGCACCGCCGTGCCGGTCGCCACGATCAGCGAGTTGGCCATGCCGGGCAGCGTCTGTTCCGCGGCGCGGCTGCCGACGATCGCGCGCGTGCCGGTCTTGTCGGCGCCGCCCGGATCGAAGAAGGTGCGGTAGTTCTCGAGCGTCGGATGCTGGGCGATCCATTGCGGGGGCACGCCGAGCGCGTCGCGCTCGTGCATGAAGCTGGTCATCACCAGCCACGAGAACGGCGCCAGCACGTAGATCGCGACCGCGAGCCCGCCCAGCATCAGCAGCGCCTGCGTCAGGCGCCGCCGGGCCGCGGGCGAAAGCCGGTCCGCCGGCGCGGCGCTCATGCCTCGAACTCCCCGCGGCGATAGAGCACGCGGAAATACACCAGCGCCAGCGCGAGCGTCAGCAGGCTGACCGTGTAGGCGTAGGCGTTGCCGAGTCCGAAATCGAGGCTGTCGAACGTCGTCAGGTAGGTCTTCCAGGTCAGCGTGGTGGTTGCCGTGCCCGGGCCGCCCGCCGTCAGCACGTAGATCACGTCGAAGGCGCGGATCGCCGACATGGTCTGCAGGATCAGCACCACCAGCAGCGGCTGCGCCAGCCAGGGCAGCGTGACGTGGCGGAAGAGCTGCCACGCGTTGCCGCCGTCGACCCGCGCCGCGTCGTAGAGCTCGCCGGGAATGCGCTGCAGCGCCGCCAGCAGCAGGATCACCGCCAGCGGCACCATGTTCCATACATCGGCCCACACCAGCGCCAGCATCGCCGAGGTCGGGTCCGACAGCCAGCCGCGGTATTCCGGGATCAATCCGAGGGCGAACAGCGCGCCGTTCAGCGCACCGACCTTGGAATCGTAGATCCATTGCCACATCAGCCCGTTGACGACGGGCGGGATCGCCCAGGGCACCAGGATCAGCGCCCGCACCACCCCGCAGCCCGGGAAGGGGCGGTTCAGCAGCAGGGCGATCGCGATGCCCAGCACGACGACCAGGCCGACGACCAGGGCCACGAACTGCGCCGTGATCCACAAGGCCGACCAGAATTCGTCCGAGGCCAGGATCGAGGCGTAGTTGTCCAACCCGGCGAAGCGGAACACGTTCGGGCGCTTCAGGTTGTACCGGTGCAGGCTGATCCACGCCGATTGGGCGATCGGATAGCCCACCAGCAGCACGATGACCACCAACGATGGCGCATTGAGCAGGAAGGCGAAGGAGGGCCGGCCATAACCGACGCCACGACTACGTTCGGCGGTCCATCGTCCTGCCGACATCGCCAGATGACGCGCTCCGAGCCGCTAGACCGGCCGCGATTCGGCCAAGGGTCGCTGGCCAAGCTAGCGTGCCGGCGGAGGGTTGACAATCGACGTGCCCCCGCTCGACCGATTCTTTACGGGTGTTCACCTTTCCTTTATAGAACCCCAATGAAATTGGGGGCTTGAGCCAACGCCCCGAACCCGAAGGTCGCCTCCCCTTGATCGCAAGACCGAAGCGAACTTCGGGTTCCAATAGGCACTAGGTTCTTAAGGCCAGCAGGAGGCTTGATGGCCCGCAAACTATTCGGCACCGACGGGATTCGCGGCACCGCCAACGCGGAGCCGATGACCGCCGAAACCGCGCTGCAGGTCGCCAAGGCGGCGGGGCGCCAGTTCCGCCGCGGCGACCACCGCCACCTGGTGGTGATCGGCAAGGATACGCGGCTGTCGGGCTACATGCTCGAGCCGGCGCTCACCGCGGGCTTCATCGCGATGGGCATGGACGTCACGCTGCTGGGACCGCTGCCGACGCCGGCCGTCGCGATGCTGACCCGCTCGCTGCGCGCCGACCTCGGCGTGATGATCTCGGCCTCGCACAATCCCTACCAGGACAACGGCATCAAGCTGTTCGGGCCTGACGGCTACAAGCTCTCGGACCAGGTGGAAGCCGAGATCGAGGCGATGGTCGGCGACGGCGACGCCAAGGCGCTGGCGGCGCCCGACCGGCTGGGCCGCGCGCGGCGCCTCGAGGACGCGCAGGGCCGCTACATCGAGTTCGTCAAGCAGACTTTCCCGCGCGGCATGCGGCTCGACGGCTTGAAGATCGTCGTGGACTGCGCGCATGGCGCGGCCTATCGCGTCGCGCCCACCGTGCTGTGGGAGCTGGGCGCCACCGTCGTGCCGATCGGCGTGCAGCCCGACGGCCTCAACATCAACCGCAAGTGCGGCGCCACCAGTCCGCAGGCGATGTGCGAGGCGGTGGTGGCCCATGGCGCCGATCTCGGCATCGCGCTGGACGGCGACGCCGACCGCGTGATGGTGGCCGACGAGCACGGACATCTGCTGGACGGCGACCAGTTGATGGCGCTGGTCGCCAATTCCTGGCGCCGGACGCGCAAGCTGCGCGGGCGCGGCGTGGTCGCGACCGTCATGTCGAACCTGGGGCTCGAGCTCTATTTCAGGCAGAAGGGCATCAAGCTGGTCCGCACCCAGGTCGGCGACCGCTACGTGGTCGAGCAGATGCGCGCCGACGGCTACAATGTCGGCGGCGAGCAGTCCGGCCACATCATCCTGTCGGACTACGCCACCACCGGCGACGGGCTGATCGCCGCGCTGCACGTGCTGGCGGTGATCGTCGAGCGCGAGAAGCGGGCGAGCGAGGCCGGCCGCGTCTTCACGCCGCTGCCGCAGGTCCTGCGCAACGTGCGCTATGGCCGCAGCAACCCGCTCGACGATGCCGAGGTCAAGCGCGCGGTGAAGGCGGGCGAGCGCAAGCTGGGTGAAACCGGGCGGCTGGTGATCCGCAAGTCGGGCACCGAGCCGCTGATCCGCGTGATGGCCGAGGGCGAGAACGACGCGCTGGTCTCGGGCGTGGTCGACGCGATCATCGCCTCGATCGAATCGGTCGCCCGCCGCGCCGCGGCGTGAGGCCCTCACCCGCCTCGCTACGCTCGGCACCCTCTCCCACGCTGCGCGCGGGCGAGGGTTTAAAGCCCCTCGCCCGCGCAGCGGGAGAGGGAGGGACCCGACGCGCCAGCGTCGGGAGGGTGAGGGCAAGATGCGCGGCCGCATACTGATCGTCGCGGGCTCCGATTCCGGCGGCGGGGCCGGAATCCAGGCCGACATCAAGACCGTCACCGCGCTTGACGGCTACGCCATGACCGCGATCACCGCGCTGACCGCCCAGGACACGCTGGGCGTGCACGGCGTCGTGCCGGTCGATCCCGCGTTCATCCGCCAGCAGATGGAATTGTGCCTGGCCGATATCGGCGCCGATGCCGTCAAGACCGGCATGCTGCATGACGGCCCGGTGATCGCCGCCGTGGCCGGCACGGTCGAGGCCAAGGCGCCGAAAGCGGCCTTCGTCGTCGACCCGGTGATGGTGGCCAAGGGCGGCGCGAAGCTGCTGCGCGACGACGCGATCGACGCCGTGCGCGGGCTTCTGACGCCGCTCGCCACGGTGATGACCCCGAACACGGAGGAAGCGGCCGCGCTGACCGGCATCGCGGTCGCGTCGACCGCCGACATGGAGCGCGCCGGCCGGGCGATCCTGGCGCTGGGCTGCCGCGCGGTCCTGATGAAGGGCGGCCATCTGACGGGACCGGTCGTCCACGACCTGCTGGTCGAGGAATCCGGCATCACGCGCTTCGAATCGCCGCGCGTGGAGACGCGTTCGACCCATGGCACGGGCTGCACGCTGGCCTCGGCCATCGCGACCGGCCTGGCCCAGGGCCTGGGCCTGGTCGACGCCGTGCGCCGCGCCCGCGCCTACGTGCTGGAGGCGATCCTGAGCGCGCCGGGCCTGGGCCAGGGTCACGGTCCGCTCAACCATGCCCACACGGTGCGCCGCTTCACCGCGTAGTATATTTTGGCGGCGGGACGCGAATTCGGAGAGGGCGCGATGAAGGTATCGATGCTTGCGGCGGCGGTCGCGATGCTGTGGGCGGGCGCGGCAATGGCGCAGACCCCGGTGCCGCAGGCCTGGACGACCGACGACCCCGAGGGCCAGCGCGGGCAGTTCCAGTTCCTGGGGCTGCGCATCGGCGACCCGGTCGAGAAGGCGTTTCCCGACTGGAAGAACCAGAAGGACCAGTTCGGCTACCCGATCTGCCAGACCACGATCGGCTTGCCGGGTTTCCTCGACTGCGCCCATCAGGGACTGCGCCGGACGGTCGACGGCATCCCGCGCCTGGACTACCAGGGCGTCGAGGTGAAGTTCGTCAACCTGCGCTACCTCGGCGGCAAGCTGGCCGGCTTCACCATGGGCTTCGACAGCGCGAACTACGCCAGGCTAGCGGCGGTCCTGCAGCGGCAATACGGCAAGCCCTTCGGGATCGAGCAGGCCTTGTGGAAGGACCGCATCGGCCATGCCTTCAATACCGAGATCCAGGTCTGGAACACGCCGCACGGCGACATGACCTTCAAGGAGCGCTGGGTCAATTCCGACAGCGGCATGCTGATGCTGATCGAACCCGCCGCCGAGCGCCGCTACCAGGCGCTGCGCT
>JADLEG010000158.1 GCA_020846275.1 Alphaproteobacteria bacterium | reverse complement strand
GCGCCATTTCAGAACAGAACTGCGAACGCCTAGCACCGCCGCCTCTACGCCAGAGGCGGCGGCTAGGGTCCGCAGCAGCTCCGAGCGCGTGCCATGAATGGCCGCTTCCGTCTTGCTGGACACGACGACCTTTTGCGCCACGGCGCGCAGGTAGGCGCGGGCAAAGCTGCCATCGTCATTGCGCAGCTTGCGGCGCGCCTCCTTGGCGAACTTGCGCAGGCTCTCTGGCGTGATGGCCGGGCCGATACGCTCGATGTGCGCCAGCGCCCGGTCAGCATCACCCCGCGCCTGATCCCGCACTGCCTTTAGCTCGGTGATTCGATCTTTGAGCGACGGGTCGCTCATATCGACCACGCCATTCTCGATCGCGTCATAGAGCCGCTTCAACTTCGCTTCGGCCTCGGTCGCTCGGCGCTCCATTTCGGCGACGTGCTGCCGGCGCTCCCCGGCCCATTCGTCCCGCCGTTCCAGAAGCTGGTCCATCAAGTCTTCGAGGCGGGCGGGATCGAGCAGTCGCGTTTCCAGATGATCGACAACCGCTCGGTCGAGGCGATCCATCGGCACGGTGATGCCTGGGCACCCTTTCTCGCCCTGCCGCGCCTTGGTCGAGCAGGTGTAATAGCGATACTCGACGCCCATGCTGCCCTTGCCGGTGCGTAGCGTCATTGCGCCGCCGCAACAGGCGCAGAAGCAGATCCCGGTCAGCAGGATCGGGCCGCTGACCGCGCGTGACGGCATGACGCGGGGGTGACGCGACTTGAGCGCGCGCTGGACGGCCTCGAACTCGGCTTCCGAGATGATCGGCGGCACTTCCATGACCGCGTGCTCGGCCTCGGGCTTTGGGGAGCGCGTCTTGTGGTCGCGCGTGTTGAAGCGATGCTGGCCGATATAGGTGGTGCGCGTGAGCACCTGATGGATTGACGCCAAGCCCCAGCGTCCGCCGTCGCGGGTGCGGATATTGTTGTCGTTGAGCCAGGTGGCGATGCGCTTCAAGCCCATCGGCCCGCGATCATCGACGCCGTTCAGCGCCATGCGATAGATGCGCCGCACCGTCTCGGCGTGGATCGAGTCGATTGCCAGCTTCTTCTTGATCTTGGAGCCGCGCTGTTCGGCCGCGACGATGCGATAGCCGATCGGAGGACGAGCACCGTTCCAGAAGCCTTGCCGGGCGTTTTCGTTCATGGCGCGCAGCGTGTGCTTGGCGTTTTCCTTCGACTGATATTCGTCGAACAGCGTCATGATCTGGCGCATCATCACGCTCATCGGATCGTCGCCCAAGTCTTGCGTGATGGACACGAGCTTGACGCCGTTCTTCGCCAGCTTGCGGACGTAGAACTCGAACTGGAACTGGTCGCGGAAGAAGCGCGAGAAGCTATGGACGACAATCACGTTGAACGCTGGCGGCTTCTCCATCGCCGCGTCGATCATCGCCTGGAATGAAGGCCGGCGATCATCGGTCGCGGTGTTGCCCGGCTCTACAAACTCGGTCGCAACCTCCCAGCCCTTGCCGATGCAGTAATTCTCCATCTGGCGGCGCTGGTCGGGGATGGACAGGTCATGTTCGGCCTGGCGTGGCGTCGAGACGCGCAGGTAGAGTGCGGCACGGGCGGTCGCCACGACCGGCGCCTCATCCATTTGCAGTTGCACGGCGGCGCTGGTCATGACGATTCACTCCTCACTTCATGGCAAGGGACCGAACAGCGCGTCCAATTCCTCGCGTAGATGGCCTTCGATGACGCGAAGCTCCGCGTCGCCGATGGGAACTTGCTCGGGCCAGTCGTCGGTGACGACGATCGGGCCGTCATCCTCGACCGCGTGAGCGCGGACTTTCGGGCGCCGACGCGGCGGCGCACGCATGTAATCTTGGAGGTCTTCGAGACCTTCCGCCCATTGGCGGGGCGCACGGCGGCGACGTTTGCGAGGTTGGGCCATGCGCCAACGGTGGCTCGCGGCGGCGATCGGCGCAAATGGCGAAGCGCAGCGTAGCAGAGATACGTGCTCACGGCGGTCCAGGCGTAGTCGCATCCAGCCGGGCTTGCGCCTCCGATTCGCTCGCGGCCTTCAACAGCGCCGCCCAATCGTCGGGCGGATTGTCCTTGTCGAGCATCTTGCGGAACACCGCATAGGCGTCCGACTTCGAGCCATAGGTGCGCAGCGTGGTTTCGTCGTTCACCCAGGCGAAGACGATGATCTTCGCGCTGGTGCTGTAGCGGAAGAACAAGCGGAATCTGCCGCCGCCGAACTTCGCCCGAAACCAATGCTTGCGATCGTCCCCGAGCGTGCCGCCCTGGCGATACTCCGGCCGCGTCGGGTCTTGCGGAATGGTCTCGAATACGAGCTGGCGCAGCGCGGCCAACAGTTTCGCATTGGCCGACTTGCGCCAACCGCGCGGGTCTTTCTGCCGTGAGCGCGCGACGGCCGTCCCCAGCTTCTCGAATTGATCGAGAAACAGCGGATGGGCAAAGAGCTGCCACCCGTTGACGACCATCATCAGAGATCGACATCGCCGTCGATCGGCGCGTCGAGATCGACCTTCACGCCTTCCGTCAGAGCCGCAATGCGCTCGGCGAGAGTGGGGGACAGCGCGGTCAGCGCCTCGGGCCGGCGTTTGATGTCCTCGGCCAGAAACGCCAGGAAGCCGTCGATCGCCGGATCGTCCTGCTCCGCCTCGGCGCGATGCACAGAGACGCCATGCTCATCGACGCGGAAGGCGATCTTCCCCCCATAATCAACGCCGAGCGCCTGGCGGACGGACTTCGGAATCGTCGTCTGTCCCTTGGCGGTGATGGTGCTGATTTCTTCGAGCAATGCCGGCATGACGAAATCTCCTTACCCCGCGAAAAGTAAGGAAAACGCATTACCTTGTCAAGGTGTAGTTAGTCCGCTGGACGTGATGAGGCCGGCCAGGGCCGGCGTCATTTTCCTTCGCACCGCAAGCGGCGCGACCGTTGCTAAGGACAAGCCCTCGCGCGGCGCAAGAAAACTCTCGGACCTTTCGCGGCATAAACGGCCCGCTCCCCGCAAGCGGGTCCCCTCCATTTATTCCACGGTGCCCAAGACTTGTCTGGCGCCTTGCTACCCCAGTCTCGGCGACGGCCAGAAGGTCAGGCGGGCACTTCGCTTCGCTGACCTTCAGACCCGAGGAATTAGAGACATGACCAGCAATGCCAAGGCTCCCCGCAATGTGGTTTTCAATGCCGATTGCACCGACGTTATGCAGGCGTTCGATACCGGCGCGGTGGACTTCATTTTGACCGATCCGCCCTATGTGACCCGCTACCGGGACCGGACGGGGCGCAGGGTCGCCAATGACGACAACGGCCGTTGGCTGCGTCCGGCTTTCCGGGAGATGCACCGCGTTTTGAAGGACGGGGGCTTTTGCGTCAGCTTCTATGGCTGGAACAAGGTTGATCTATTCATGGACGCATGGAAGGCGGCGGGCTTCCGCGTCGTCGGCCATCTTGTGTTTCGCAAGCGTTATGCGTCGTCGGCCCGCTTTCTTCGCTATGAGCACGAACAGGCTTACTTGCTGGCGAAGGGCAATCCCATTCGCCCGGCTCGCCCAATCCCCGACGTGCTGGATTTCCCCTATACCGGGAACCGGCTGCATCCCACGCAGAAGCCCGTTGAAGCCCTGGCGCCGTTGATCGAGGCTTTCACCCAGCCGGGCGACCTTGTGCTGGACCCGTTTTGCGGCAGCGGCTCGACATTGGCGGCGGCGCAGCAGCTCGGGCGCGACTGGACCGGCATCGAGCTAAGCAACGAGCACTATCACACCGCCAGCAAGCGCCTGGCCTCACGACACCACCACCGGGCGGCCGCATAGGTCGCCCTCCATTTCCCCACCATCGCCGGCCGCCGCCGACCGGATGCCCCGGCCGGCGGCGGCCGCGCGTCCCGAGGTCCGCGCGGCCGAATCGCGCGCTCGCCGGGCACGGCCCGGCTCGCGAGAGACAGTAGCCAAAACCGACCCTTCGCCCTAAGAAGGGGCCGGGCTGCTACGCGGCGGCCTGGGGTGTGGAAACCCCTAGATTAACCGGACTGGCGTCGGCCGTGACGGCGCCGCGAATCCTTGACCACGCGGTCGGGGAGCCTGTGACGCATATCCAGGCGCCTCGGTGCTAATCTCTAGCTGCTGCCCCCTCGGTGGAGGATATCCGGGCTTCGTTCTGCTACGTCATGATCTGCTTCTCCGTCGATCATTGCAAGTCCACGTCGTCCATCCCGGAGTGCAACAGTCTCTTCGCGGTCGGGCGCCTTGCATGGCCGTTGGGCCGATCGCCTGCCGCAGTATGGGCATTCACTCGCAAAGGGTGGAGCTTCAACAAGCGTCACGAGGTTGTCGCCACCTCATCTTTAGTCCCGAAGTCTCCGATCCCTCCGCCTCCCGGGAGGACTGTTTCACCGCCATTGTGCGGCGAACCTGGTATGAACCTGCGCGCTCAGGCCGATATGCGGCCCTGTATCAGCGCCCGGTGTGCCGGCACGTCGGCCGCCTTGGCCATGAAGTGCGTGCCGTCGCGCCACAGGCTGAACATGATGATCGCCAGCTTCCGCGCGAGCGCGATCTTCGCCTTGTTGAAGCCGATGCGCTTGCTGAGCTTGAGCCCCCAGTCCTTCACCGTGCTGAACGATTTGGTGTTCGACAGCATGACGGTCGCGGCACCGACCAGATGCGTGCGGGTCATCTGGTTGCCCATCCTGCTGATGCCGCCGTGAGTCAGGCGCTCGCCGGACTGATGGACCTGCGGGGTCAGGCCGAGATAGGCCGCGACATCCTCAACGTGGCGGAAGCGTGTCGGGTCCTCGATCGCGCTGTAGAAGGATACGGCGGTGATCGTGCCGACGCCGGGGATTTCCATGAACCGCCTGCAGACCGGGTTCGACGCGGCCAGCAGTTCCAGCTCGCGCTCGATGCGGTTGGCCTCGACGTAGAAGCCTTCGCACAGGTCGAGCAGTGGTATGACGCGCGGGCGCAGATCGACGCCCTCGGTGTCCGCGATCAGGCACATCTGGTCGATGGCGCGACTGCGATAGCCGGCCGCGGTTTCCGTCCCGCCCTCGATCCGCCCGCCATAGACCCGCACCAGGCCGCGGATCATCGCCTCGGTCTCGCGCCGCTGCTTCACCAGGCGATCACGCATGATGAGATAGGCCCTGATTTCGAAGCACAGGTTCGATTTGACGTAGACCTCTGTCAGATATTCCCGGCCCGTCCGCGTGATCTCGGCAATGCCGCGTGCATCGTTCGTGTCGGTCTTGTTCCGCTTGACCTTCAGCACCTGATGCACCTGCCGCGCATCGAGCACCGCCACCTGGAAACCCTGCGCGCGCAGCTTGGTGGCCAGATGCGGGGACAGACTGCCGGTCTCCATGCCGATGTGAGTCACATGCGACTTGAAGTTCTTGCGCAGATACCGTCCCATCTCGGTGGCGTTGCTCTTCATCGAGATCTGGTGAACAATCCTGCCGTCGCAATCGAGAACACACACCGCCGTGCTCTTGAAACCGATATCGAGACCTACCCAGAAGCGCGCCGCCGATGGATCGGCTTCCGCCCGCTCCATCGCCGATACATAGGCCGGCGCCACGATCTTCTTCGACATGACAACTTCCTTCCTTGCCAACATCTGGTCAAAAAAGGATACCCTCGCGCCGGGAGACGGGCAGCAGCTATCCCAACAAGTCTCAGGAACCGAGTTAATCCGGTTGTTTCCACCTCCCCGATCATGGGTCAGGAAGGCGTTTGCGGGGGCGCACCGCAGACCAACCGCTTCCTTGACCTAGTAATCAACCGTTGCGGATGGCGCGCCGGACCATGCCCGGCGCGCGTGTAGAGTCGTCGCCGTTTCGGTCTAGAAGGTTAACCGGGCTGGAGATCGCGGGGGATCATGAGCGGGAAGCACTTCGAGGATCGCGCACCCGATGCGCCACGCCTGACCGCCTATGACGAGGCTCATCTGCCGGACTATATTTGCCTGCTCGACGCCGACGACCAGGGCTCCGATTGGCGCGACGTCGCGGCGCAGATTTTCGGTATCGACGCCGCCGCCGAGCCCGAGCGCGCGAAGGCGATGCACGCCAGCCATCTCACCCGCGCCCGGTGGATGACCGAAGTCGGATACGCCTATCTGCTTGGACCGCGCGCTACCGAATAGCGTTAACACTCGGTCCGATTTGGATTTTTCTACCGTGCAACCCCGACATGCAGCGGCGCGGCCTTCGCGCTGTCGACGAATGGCACGCGCCCGCATCCTCGATAGTCCACAACCCGCGCTAGACGCGGCTGGGGAGGATGCTATGCCAACATCGTCGCCACGGTCCCGGCTCGGCCGGGCCGAGTTCGCCGCTGCGTTCCTGCAACGCAATCGCCAGTATCGCGCCGATCGGGCGCATTTCGGCCGTGACGCCACGGCGAGCGAGCGGGAGGCGCTCGCCCGCCGATGGGGGTTATCGTTTCGCCTATTGGTCGGATGACCTGACGGGCACGGTGATCTGGCGTCCCGAGCTGACCGCCGTCACCGTGATACTCGACTCCGTTCCCGAAGGCTTCACCGGCGCGGCGATCGATCCGCACGCGCTCGGCGGCCTGCTCGCCGACCAGGCCGGCCTCGATGGTCGGCATATCGTCGTTGCGGACTCGGCCGGCGAGCATCGGCTATGGCTGCGCGATCCGACGCCCGGCCGACCGCTCGCCGCGATCGTTCCGCTGGACAAGGATTTCGTCACCCGGATCGCCAGTCTGCTACGTTTCCATCGCCGCCTATTCGGAAAGAAGGCAGGCCCGCAGCCGCGCGGCTGGCCGCTCACCGCCTATAAAAAGGCGCGGCTACCGTTGATGCTGTGCGCCCTCGATCTCCGCCTCGGCGGGGCGACCTATCGCGAAATCGCGGTGGCGCTCGGAAAGGACGAGGCCGCCCACCTGTCCGCGACCGAATGGAAGGATTCGGCCGCGCGTTCCTTCGTCTATCGCCTGGTCCGCGACGCCACCGCCATGATGAACGGCGACTATCGCAAGCTGCTTCGCATCCGCTGACAGACGGCTCGCATCGGCTCGGATGCCCGTCCGTAGGGGGTGGTCACATCCACGCGGTCGCACATCTTCGTTCCCCACCCGGCCGTCGATACTTCGCCAATTTCGCCTCCTGCCGCCACGATCCGCAGGAGACGCCCCTTGTCCCATTCGCCCGCCAACTTGCCCCCGCGCTTCCTGCGGACGCCCGAGGCGGCGCGCTTCCTCGGGCTATCCGGCCGCACGCTGGAGAAGCATCGCTATTTCGGCACCGGCCCGGCCTATCGCCGCATCGGCGGGAGGGTGGTCTATGCGGTGGACGATCTACGCGCATGGGCCGATCTCGGCACCAAATACTCTACCTCCGATCCCGGCCAGGATGATCTCATGCCCCGGCGGGATTCGGCGCTGGCGCAGAGCCGCCGATGAACCCGGCGCCGTCCCCCATGCGCAGGCGAGCCAGCGCAGAGCGCGCGCAGCTTGACCTGTTCCACTCGATCCCCGGCGACCTGGCCGCACGCGACGCGCAGGACTTGATGGCTTGGCCGTTTTTCAGCCTCGCCAAGTCGAAGCGCGTCCGGCCGATCGACTTTCACATGGGGGCGACCTGGATCTCGGTCGAGGCCGTCCCCGAGCACGGCATGGCGACGATATGGGATGCCGACGTGCTGATATGGGCGGCCAGCCAGCTCGTGGAGGCGCGCGACGCTGGCCGTCCGACCTCGCGGCTCATGGCGGCGACCCCGCACGAGATTCTGACCTTCATCGGGCGAGGCACGTCCACCCGCGACTATGAGCGGCTGCGCGCCGCGCTCGATCGGCTGCAATCCACCACCGTCGCCACTTCGATCCGCCAACAGCACCAGCGCCGCCGACATCGCTTCTCATGGATCAACGAGTGGCAGGAACGGCTCGACGGCGCCGGACGGCCGCTCGGGTTGGAGCTGATCGTGCCCGATTGGTTCTATGCCGGCGTGCTCGACCGCGCGCTCGTGCTGACCATCGATCGCGCCTATTTCGATCTCACCGGCGGGCTCGAACGCTGGCTCTACCGGATCGTGCGCAAGCATGGCGGACGGCAGAGCGGCGGCTGGAGCTTCGACGTTCCGCACCTTCATCTCAAATCCGGCGCACTCTCGCCGCTCAAACATTTCGCGTATGACCTCCGCCGGATCGTCCAGCGCCAACCGCTCCCCGGCTATGTCCTCACGCTCGAACATGCGCTCGGCCGCGAGCGGCTCAACTTCGTCCCGATCCCCGTCGATCCGTTCGACGCCGCCATGCGCCGCGTCGGCATCCGGCTTGTGGATAAGCGGTGATGGCCCTCGTGCTATCAGGGACCGCCGGACTCGTGCCATCAGGGACCGGAGAGTCGTGCTATCGGGGACCGCGTGCCTGCGCAAACCCGCAGAAATCCTCGCGGAATCGCACTCCCTCTAACAGTCCTAATAGAGAAGAATCCTTCGGATTCTTGCTAACGCGCGCCGCTTGTGGATTGCGGCCGGCGCGCGACGTTTCGCGAACTGGCGCCGTCATTCGCGAACCCCGCAGCAGGCGCCACGCCGGAAAGCCTCGGCCAGACCAGCGCCGGCTCGGCACCGATCCCCCATCCCTGGAGACAAGCGATGAACGACAACATGCCCGTTGGCGTGCGCGTTGGCGGCACGCCGACGCCGCTGCGACCGCGCCTCACCGAAGTCGAACTCAACTGGATCGAGAAGAAGCTGGAGCATTGGATACGCTTCGGCCGCGTCGCCCAGGAGCGCATCGTCACGCGCCGCACCCGCGTCATGAGCTTCCGGCCGGGCGCCATCTTCGCCTTCGTCCGCTGGGCGTCTAACGACTTTGGCACGATCAGCTCGCGCATCGACGTGGTGCGCGCGGTCGGCGACGGTGAAGCCTACACGACACTGCCGTTCGTGCGGCCGGGCGGCGACATCCTGTTGCACATCGAAGGCTGGCCGAAGGTCGCCCAAGTGCTCGCCGCGATCGACGCGGTGGAACTGGCGGGCGTCGATCCGTGCGAGGCAGCGCCGGACCACTGGCGCCACGTTCATAACCGCATCGCCGCTGGCCATCAGCCGCGCCCTTACACGATGGAGCGGCATCGCGCCTGGCTCAAGCGCCAGGAGATCGAGGGATGACGCCGCGCCGCTATGCCATCGCGACGGCTATCACCGCATCCGTCTTCGCGGTGTCGTTCGTCGCCATCGCCGTGGCCGACCCGTTTCCGCGCCTCATCTGGAACGCCAGCGCCAGCGCGCCGATCGGACTCTATCGCATCCATCCCGACAGCGATCCGCCCACCGGCGCGCTGGTCGCCGTCACGCCGCCCGAACGGTTGGCGCGTTGGCTCTCGGCGCGCGGCTATCTGCCCGAAGGCGTGCCGCTGTTGAAGCATGTCGCGGCGAAGCCCGGCCAACGGGTTTGCCGGATCGGCGACATAGTGAGCGTGGACGCCCTGGCCGTCGCCAGCGCCCGCGCGCGCGACGGCCAGGGCCGTCCGCTGCCCGTCTGGCGGGGCTGCCGCACGCTGCAACCGGGCGAGCTGCTGCTGCTCAATCCCGACGCCGCCGACAGCATGGACGGCCGCTATTTTGGTCCGCTGCCGGCCTCGACTGTCGTCGGCCAGGCAACGCCGCTGCGTCTATGCACGCCATCGCCAACGCCTTCCACCCCCAAAGCCAAGGAGATCGGCAATGCCGACGAATATCTTTGAACCCACCGCCAACGGCTATGCTGGCCGCGTTCGACTGTTCGGCATTAATGAGCAGATCGTGCTTGCCGCGCTCGACCCGAGCGACGCCGAGAACGCGCCCGACTATCGCGTCTACCTCGAAGACGAGGACGGTCCCGAAGTCGGCGGCGCGTGGAAACGGGTCGGCGAACGTGCCGGCGACTACATCGCGCTGGAGATCGACAGCCCGCTTTTCGGCTCGCCGTTCCGGCCGGTCCTGTTCCGCGCCGACGACGATGGGCGGACGTTCCGGCTGTCGTGGAAGCGCCCCCGGCCGCGCGACGATCGGAGCTGATCGGTGGCTGGTCCGATCATCCCTCTGTTCGCGGAAAGGCCGTCTCATCCCTCCGTCCCGCTCGGTCGCAGGCCGGCCGGCGCGCGGAGCGAAGGTCAAGGGCGGCCCTCGGCCGGCGCACCGCGCGCACCCTTTGCCGGAGCGAGCACGCTGGCAGGCTGGCGGCAGAGCGGGGGCGGATTGGTCGCCATGCTCGCGGCCCTGCTAGTGGTCGCGCCGGGCGCAACGCCCGTCGCCGCGCTGGCCCAGGACGGGTCGGCCGACCGAGCGGTGGCGCGTCATCCCTATGCCGGTCATGTCGCCGAAGCAGCGCGCCGCTTCGGCATCCCCGAACGCTGGATATGGGCGGTCATGCGCGTCGAGAGCAACGGCGACTCCAGCGCCGTTTCGTCGGCGGGCGCGATGGGCCTGATGCAGATCATGCCCGCGACATGGGCCAGCCTGCGCGCACGCTACGGGCTGGGGGCCGACCCTTACGAGGTGCGCGACAACATCATGGCGGGCGCGGCCTATCTGCGCGCGATGCACGACCGCTATGGCGACGCGAGCGCCATGCTGGCGGCCTACAATGCGGGGCCGGGCCGCTACGACGAATATCTGTCGCGCGGCCGCCCGCTGCCCGCCGAGACGCGCGCCTATCTCGCAAAGCTCGCGCCGATGATCGGCGGCTCGGGCGACGTGCAGCTTGCCGCCGCGACGCTGCCCGATCCCTTCGCCTGGCGCCGGGCGGCACTGTTCGTGCGCAGCCCGAGCGCCGCCGTGAGCGCCAGCAGCGCGCCGGCCGAAGACGATGGTGCTGCGGCCGAACCTACCACGGCCGCGCAGAAGGAGCGTCGTTCGAGCGACAGCGAAGCCGCCGCCGAGACGCTGTTCGTTCGCCGGTCTGGCGGGGCTCGATCGCCATGACCGTCCCCCGTTTCAGATCGTCGGTTGCAGTCGGGCAAGGGGCTGAAGGGGCAGGAGAAAGCCAAAGAAAGGGATGGCAAGATAGAAGCCGCACCCCATTTCATCGAAAAGCTAAGGCTTTTCATGGGGTTCATGCGGGTGCGTCGGTCGGCGAGCGTGCCGCTCGGAAGGAAAAGCCAAGCAAAATCAAAGCGCCGAATGGCACCATAGGCCATTTTCGGCGGAAAGCGCGCCGGCCGTGACCGAGGACAGCGATTTCCGCGTCCGGCCGGGGAAGGCCAAGCGCAGCGCGGCGCAGGGCCGCAACGCTCGCGGCCTGATTGCCGAGGTGCTGCGCGTCGCCGCGCGCAGTGGCGGAGGCCGGCGCCCTGGCTGGGGTGGAGCGCGCCGTCGCGGACAATCGAACTTCGGCCGAGGGCGCACGGCCTTCGCGCGCAGCCGCCTGTTCGGATCGGGCCGGCGCGTGGTGGTCAAGATGGTGCCCGTCACCCGCTTCCACCGCAACGGGCAGCCCAGGGCGCCGCTGTCCGCGCACATCACCTACCTCAAACGTGAGGGCGTCACCCGCGACGGCTCGCCCACGCGGATGTTCGACGCCAACGGTGATGGCGCCGACGATCGCGCGTTCGCGGATCGCTGCAAGGACGACCGGCACCATTTCAGGATCATCGTCTCGCCCGAGGATGCGGCGGACCTCACCGACCTTCGCGAATACACCCGCGATCTCGTTCGTCAGATGGAAGCGGACCTGGGGACGCGGCTCGATTGGGTCGCAGTCGATCACTGGAACACCGACAACCCGCACGTCCATCTGCTGGTGCGCGGTGTCAACGACCAGGGCGCCGACCTCGTAATCAACCGCGACTATATCAGCCACAACCTGCGCTCGCGGGCCGAGGAACTGGCCCAGGCCGAGCTTGGCCCGAAGCCGGAGCATGAAGTCGTCCGCGCCCTCGAACGCGAGATGACGGCCGAACGCTGGACCAGGCTGGACGCGGAGATCGGTCGCACGGCGGACGAACTCGGCGTCATCGACTTGCGCCCCGAATACCCCGGACCCGACGATCCCCAGGTCCGCCGGCTGATGATCGGGCGCCTGCAGCATCTGGAGACGATGGGGCTCGCGGCCGAGGCCGCGCCCGGCCAGTGGACGATGGCGCCGGACGCGCAAGCAAAGTTGCGCGAGCTGGGCGCGCGCGGCGACATCATCCGCACCATCGGCAAGGCGTTGAACGATCGCGGCCTGCAGCGCCCGCTCGACAGCTACGAGATCGTCAGCACAGCGCCGCAAGCGCCGATCGTCGGGCGGCTGATCGACAAGGGGCTTCACGACGAGCTGCATGGCTCGGCCTATGCCGTGATCGACGGCATCGACGGCCGCACCCACCATGTCCAACTGCCCGGCATCGAGGCGCTGAAACACAGCCCGGAGCTGGGCGGTATCGTCGAGCTGCGCGCTATCGGCAGGCCGGGCGATCCGAAGCCGACCATGTTCCTCGCCACGCGATCCGATCTAGACCTCACCGCTCAGGTGGCGGCGAGAGGCGCGACCTGGCTCGACCACCGTCTCATTGAACGGGGCCGTGGAGTGACGGCGGCCGGTTTCGGATCGGAGGTGCAGCAGGCACTCGACCAGCGCACCGACCATCTCGTGCGCGAAGGGTTTGCCCGCCGCTTCGGCAACCGCGTGGTTCTGCAACGCAACCTGCTCGACACGCTGCGCCGCCGCGAGCTGGACGCGACAGGCGCCGAGATCGCTGGCCGGACGGGGCTCGCCTACCGGCCCACCAATCCCGGCGACCGCATCGCCGGCGCCTGCCGCCAGCGCCTCGCGCTCGCCTCCGGCCGCTTCGCGATGATCGACGACGGGTTGGGTTTCCGGCTCGTGCCCTGGTCGAACGACCTTGAACGCCAGCTCGGCCGGCAGATCGCCGGCATCGCCCAGGGCGGCGGCGGCATCGACTGGTCCCTGGGCCGCAAGCGCGGCCTCACCCCCTGAACATAGAAAGTAGAGAAGCCATGGCCGGCACCACCGTTCAGTGGAATCAACTCGCGACCGTTTCTACGATCGCGCTCACCGCCACATGGGGCGCGACCCAATGGACCGCCTCCGCGCTGGGCTATCAGCCCGAGCTTGGAGCGCCCTGGTTCCTGATCGGCGACTGGCCGGTCTATCCGCCCTACGCCTTCTTCGTCTGGTGGTTCTTCTACGACGCCTACGCGCCAGGGATATTCGTGACCGGCGCCTTCATCGCGGGCTCCGGCGGGTTAGCCGGATTCGGCGTCGCCATCGCCATGTCCATCCATCGGGCGCGCGAGCTGAAGAACGCCGAGACCTACGGCTCGGCGCGATGGGCGACCGAGAAGGAGGTCCGCGCCGCCGGATTGCTCGGGCCGAACGGCGTGGTGCTCGGCCGGCTCGGCGTCCACTATCTCCGTCATGACGGCCCCGAGCATGTGCTGTGCTATGCGCCGACCAGGAGCGGCAAAGGCGTTGGCCTGGTCGTGCCGACGCTCCTGACCTGGCCCGCCTCGGCGATCGTTCACGACATCAAGGGCGAGAACTGGCAACTCACCGCCGGCTTCCGCTCACACCACGGCCAGGTGCTGTTGTTCGATCCGACCAACGCCGCCTCGACCGCCTATAACCCGCTGCTGGAGGTGCGGCGCGGCCAGTGGGAAGTCCGCGACGTGCAGAATGTGGCCGACGTGCTGGTCGATCCCGAAGGCAGCCTCGAAAAGCGGAACCACTGGGAAAAGACCAGCCATGCGCTGCTGGTCGGCGCGATTCTGCATGTCCTCTACGCCGAGCCGGACAAGACCCTGGCTGGGGTGGCCGCCTTCCTATCCGATCCGGCGCGCACGATCGAGCAGACATTGGCGGCGATGATGGCGACGCCGCATCTCGGCGAGGCGGGCGTCCATCCCGTCGTCGCCAGCGCCGCGCGGGAGCTGCTGAACAAGAGTGAGAACGAGCGATCGGGCGTGCTCTCGACCGCCATGTCGTTTCTCGGTCTCTACCGCGATCCTGTCGTCGCCCAGGTCACGCGGAGGTGCGAGTGGCGCATATCGGATCTGGTCGAAGGCGAGCAGCCGGTGACGCTTTACCTGGTCGTGCCGCCCAGCGACATCTCGCGCACCAAGCCGCTCATCCGCCTCATCCTCAACCAGATCGGGCGCCGGCTGACCGAAGACTTGAATGCCCGGCAGTCGCGCCACCGCCTGCTGTTGATGCTCGACGAGTTCCCCGCGCTCGGGCGGCTGGACTTCTTCGAGAGCGCCTTGGCGTTCATGGCGGGATATGGCCTGAAAGCCTTCCTGATCGCGCAGTCGCTCAACCAGATCGAACGCGCTTACGGACCCAACAACGCGATCCTCGACAACTGCCATGTCAGGGTGAGCTTCGCGACCAACGACGAGCGCACGGCCAAGCGCGTATCGGACGCGCTCGGCACCGCGACCGAGATGCGGGCGATGAAGAACTATGCCGGGCATCGGCTTTCGCCCTGGCTCGGGCATCTGATGGTCTCGCGCTCGGAGACCGCGCGCCAGCTTCTCACCCCCGGCGAGATCATGCAGCTCCCGGCCGACGATGAGATCGTCATGGTGGCGGGCGTGCATCCGATCCGGGCGAAGAAGGTTCGCTACTTCAAGGACCGGCGATTCACCGAACGGGTCGTCTCGCCCCCGGATATGAACGTCGGGGGCGGCCCGCCGCGCCCCGATGATTGGACGGGACGGGTCACCGCAGCCGATCCGGGCGCGGTCGCCGACATCGTGCGCGCCCAGGAGGACGCCGCCAATGGCGGACTGCGACGCGAACCCGAGCTGCCCGAGCACGTCGCCATTGTGAAGGAGACGACACCGCCACCGCCCGCGCAGGAGTTTTCTATCGTGGAGGACGAGCCCGAAGATTTAGCGCGCCAGGCGGCGGCGCGGCGCCGGATGCAGGGGATCGCACGGCAGGCGTCGCTCGATCCCGGCGACGGCATCGAACTGTAGGACCGGATCATGCGCGTTCGGCTCAACGTCTATTTCCCGCCCGAGCTTGCAAAACAGGTGAGCGAGTTGGCGATCCGGCGACGCATCTCCCGCTCGGCGATCGTGGAGGCCGCCGTCGCCTCCTATATGTCGCCGGACGGCGCCGATCGGCTGGAGGCTGCCTTCGCGCGCCGGCTCGATCGCCTCTCGCGCCAGGTCCAGCGGCTCGAACGCAACACCGGCCTTACCACCGAGGCGCTGGCGTTGTTCGTGCGCTTCTGGCTGGCCGTCACGCCGCCGCTGCCCGACGAGGACCAGGCGGCCGCCCAGGTGAAGGGGCGCAAACGCTATGAGGGCTTCGTCGAGACGTTGGGCCGCCGCTATGCCAATGGCAAAAGCCTGCTCGACGAAATCCCCGAGGATGTCTGGCCGAAGGCGCAGCCCGATTCGGAATAATCGTCCCTGCGCCGGCCTTGTCGGCAAGACGCCGATCCGCATCCCGTAAGTATCTACCGCCGCCTCTACTACGCCGCGACGTAACTGTTGCAGCGCGCGATTTCCTGGCTCTCTTGATGTGCCCCTGACGCCGGGCGGTTGGTCGCCCGGCCCAATTCAGGGGCCGTTCCTTGTCCGTCCAACCGATCCGATCCGAAGGCTTCACACGCGGCGCGCGAATGCTGCGCACGGCGCTCGGGCCGTCGATCGGCGCCTGGCTGGAAGACCCGGCCGTCATCGAGGTGATGCTGAACCCCGATGGCCGGCTGTGGGTCGATCGGCTCGGCGAGGGGATTTCCGACACCGGCATGACGATGGTCGCCGCAGACGGCGAGCGCATCGTGCGTCTGGTCGCCCACCATGTTGGCGCCGAGGTTCACGCCCGGTCCCCGCGCGTCTCGGCCGAGCTGCCGGATGGGGGCGAGCGGTTCGAGGGACTGCTGCCCCCGATCGTCGCGGCGCCCGCCTTCGCGATCCGCAAGCCCGCTGTCGCCGTCTTCACGTTCGACGACTATGCGGCGGCCGGGATCATGTCGCCGGCCGAGGCCGAGGCATTGCGCGAAGCGGTCGCATCCCGCGCCAACATCCTCGTGGCGGGCGGCACCGGCGCTGGCAAGACGACGCTGGTCAATGCGCTGCTGGCCGAGATCGCCCGCACCGCCGACCGCATCGTCCTCATTGAAGATACGCGCGAACTGCAATGCGCCGCACCCAACCTGGTCGCCATGCGGACCAAGGATGGCGTCGCCTCGCTGTCCGATCTTGTCCGGTCCTCGCTGCGCCTGCGCCCCGACCGCATCCCGATCGGCGAGGTGCGCGGCGCCGAGGCGCTCGATCTCCTGAAAGCCTGGGGCACCGGCCATCCCGGCGGCGTCGGCACCATCCACGCCGGAACCGCGCTCGGCGCGCTGCGCCGCATGGAGCAGCTCATCCAGGAGGCCGTCGTCACGGTCCCCCGCGCGCTGCTCGCCGAGACCATCGACCTCATCGCCGTGCTGGTCCGCGACGGACACGGCCGCCGGCTTGCCGAGCTGGCTCGCGTCGAAGGGCTCGACCCCGCGACTGGCGACTACCGCCTCGCGCCTCTTTCCACCCCCCGACCTGGAGACCTCCCATGAAGAAGGATACCAAGCGCCGCCTGCTGGGCGGAACGATGCTCGATCGTCTCGGCCACGCAGGCGTCACCGCCGCCGGGCTGCTCTATGCGCTGCCCGCGCACGCGGCCGGATCGTCGATGCCGTGGGAAGCGCCGCTCCAGTCGATCCTCGAAAGCATCGAGGGGCCGGTCGCCAAGATTATCGCGGTCATCATCATCATCGTGACCGGCCTGACCCTGGCGTTCGGCGACACCAGCGGAGGCTTCCGCAGGCTCATCCAGATCGTGTTCGGCCTGTCGATCGCCTTCGCGGCCAGCTCCTTCTTTCTCAGCTTCTTCTCGTTCGGCGGCGGGGCGCTTGTCGCATGACCGGCATGGCCGATCATGGCGAGCCGATCCCCGGCTATTTCGCGCCGGTCCATCGGGCGCTGACCGAGCCGATATTGCTCGGCGGCGCGCCCCGCGTGCTCGCCATCGTCAACGGCACGTTGGCCGGCGCGATCGGCCTCGGCCTGCGGCTCTGGATCGCCGGGCTGGCGATTTGGGCGATCGGCCACGCGCTCGCGGTATGGGCGGCGCGGCGCGATCCGCAATTCGTGGACGTGGCCCGCCGGCACATCCGCTATCCGACGTGGATGCGGCCATGATGAGCTTGCGCGAATATCGCGACAAGGCCGCGCACCTTGCCGACTTCCTGCCCTGGGCCGCCTTGGTCGGCGAAGGCGTCGTTCTCAACAAGGACGGCTCGTTCCAACGCACCGCGCGCTTCCGGGGACCGGACCTTGATTCCGCCACGCCGGCCGAGCTGGTCGCCACCACGGCGCGGCTCAACAATGCGCTGCGCCGGCTGGGCTCGGGCTGGGCGATCTTCGTCGAGGCACAGCGCACGCCCGCGCTCGACTACCCCGATTCCGATTTTCCCGATCCGGTCTCGGCGCTCGTGGACATGGAGCGCCGCGAACAGTTCCGCGAGGAAGGGGCGCACTTCGAGAGCGGCTATTATCTGACGCTGCTCTGGATGCCCCCGGCCGAAGACGCCGCTCGCGCCGAAACCTGGCTCTATGAAGGCCGTTCCGGCACGGGCGTCGATCCGTGGGAGCTGCTGAAAGGTTTCACTGATCGCAGCGACCGCGTTCTCAGTCTGGTCGAGGGCTTCGTGCCCGAGGTCCGCTGGCTCGATGACGGCGAGACGCTGACCTACCTGCACAGCACGATCTCGACCCGGCGCCAGCGCGTGCGCGTGCCCGAGACGCCGATGTATCTGGACGCGCTCCTGGCCGACGAGCCGCTCACCGGCGGACTCGAACCGCGCCTGGGCGAGCACCATCTGCGCACGCTCACCATCATCGGTTTTCCGAGCGTCACCTTCCCCGGTTTGCTCGACGAGCTCAACCGGCTCGCCTTCGAGTATCGCTGGGCGACGCGCGCGATCATGCTCGACAAGACCGACGCGACCAAGCTGCTCACGCGCATCCGTCGCCAGTGGTTTGCCAAGCGCAAGTCGGTCGCGGCAATTCTCAAAGAGGTGATGACCAACGAGGCGAGCACGCTGCTCGACAGCGACGCCTCGAACAAAGCCGCCGACGCCGACATCGCCCTGCAGGAGCTGGGCGCCGACTATGCCGGCATGGCCTACGTCACCGCGACGGTGACGGTGTGGGACCGCGATCCCGCCGTGGCGGCTGAGAAGCTGCGGCTGGCCGAGAAGGTCATCCAGGGCCGCGACTTCACCATCATCCCCGAAGGCATGAACGCCATCGAGGCGTGGCTGGGGAGCCTGCCGGGCCATGTCTACGCCAACGTCCGGCAACCGCCGGTCTCCACGCTCAATCTCGCCCACCTAATCCCCCTGTCAGCGGTATGGGCGGGGCCGGAACGGGACGAGCATTTCGGACAGCCCCCGCTGCTCTACGCACGGACCGAAGGCTCGACCCCGTTCCGGTTTTCCCTTCACGTCGGCGACGTCGGCCATCAGATCATTGTCGGTCCGACCGGCGCCGGCAAGTCGGTGTTGCTCGCCCTGATGGCGATGCAGTTCCGCCGCTACGAGAACGGCCAGGTCTTCGCCTTCGATTTCGGCGGCAGCATCCGCGCCGCCGCGCTGGCGATGGGCGGCGACTGGCAGGACTTGGGCGGGATGCTCGCCGACGAGGCGGGGACGGGCGTCCAGCTTCAACCCCTGGCGCGCATCGACGATCCGGCCGAGCGCGCCTGGGCGGCCGAATGGCTGGCCGCCATATTCGCGTCCGAAAGCGTCGCCGTCGATCCGCAGGCCAAGGAGCATATCTGGTCCGCGCTGGGCTCGCTCGCCACTGCGCCGCCGCCCGAGCGCACGCTGACCGGGCTAGCGGTCCTGCTGCAGAGCCAGCAACTCAAACAGGCGCTCGCGCCCTACTGCATCGGCGGGTCGTGGGGCCGGCTGCTCGACGCCGAGGCCGAACGGCTAGGCGAAGCCGATGTGCAGGCGTTCGAGACCGAGGGGCTGGTCGGCGCGGGATCGGCCGCCGCCGTGCTGTCCTATCTGTTCCACCGGATCGAGGCGCGGCTGGACGGATCGCCGACTCTCATCATCATCGACGAGGGCTGGCTGGTCCTCGACAGCCCGGATTTCGCGGCGCAGCTCCGCGAATGGCTGAAAACGCTGCGCAAGAAGAACGCCAGCGTCGTCTTCGCCACGCAGAGTCTCGCCGACATCGAGACCAGCAGCATCGCGCCGGCCATTATCGAGAGCTGCCCGACGCGCATCTTCCTGCCGAACGAGCGGGCGGCCGAGCCGCAGATCGCGGCAATCTACGAACGCTTCGGGCTCAACGCCCGTCAGATCGAAATCCTCAGCCGGGCGACGCCCAAGCGCGACTACTACTGCCAGTCGCGGCGCGGCAACCGACTGTTCGAGCTGGGCCTGGGCGAGGTCGCGCTGGCCTTCGCCGCCGCATCCTCGAAGACCGACCAGCTCGCCATCGCCGACATCATCGAAACCCACGGCCAAGCCGGGTTCGCCGCCGAATGGCTGCGGCATCGCGGGCTCGCATGGGCCGTCGAGCTTCTTCCCCCCGAACCTCCCCACCAACCTCAGCAGGAGTTACTTCTATGACTCGCTTCCCCTTGCGCCGCGCCATCCTGGCCGGCGCCGTCGCCGCGTCGGCCATCGTGCCGGCTATCGCGCCCATGCCGGCCTACGCGCAATTCGGCGGGATCGTCTACGACCCGACCAACTATGCGCAGAACGTGCTGACGGCCGCTCGGTCGCTCCAGCAGATCAACAACCAAATCCAGCAAATCCAGAACCAGGCGAGCAGCCTCATCAACGAGGCGCGCAATCTCGCCTCGCTGCCGTTCAGCTCACTCCAGCAGTTGCAGCAGCAGGTGCAGCGCACCCAGCAGCTTCTCGGCGAAGCGCAGCGCATCGCCTACGATGTGCAGAACATCCAGCAGGCGTTCACCGACCGCTACAAGGGCGCGGCGCTGACCGGCGACCATGCCCGGATGGTCGCGAACGCCAATGCTCGCTGGGAGGATAGCGTCGGCGCATTGGAGGACGCGCTGCGCGTCCAGGCCGGCGTTGTCGGCAATATCGACGGCGCCCGCACTACGATGGACGGTTTGGTCTCGGCAAGCCAGTCGGCGACCGGCGCGCTCCAGGCGACTCAGGCCGGCAATCAGCTTCTCGCCCTGCAATCGCAGCAGCTCGCCGACCTGACCGCCGTGGTCGCCGCGCAAAGCCGAGCGCAGGCGCTCGAATCGGCGCGAAACGCCGCGATCGAGGCAGAGGCGCGCGAACGCTTCCGCCGCTTCCGCAACCGCGACTGACACGAGGCGGGCGGATGTCGCGGACCCTGAAAATCGCGGGCGGTGCGGCGCTGGCCGGCATGATGATGGCCGTGGCGATCGTCTCGGCATCGCATCGCCCCGAGCCGCCCGCGCCGCCACAGGCGGCCGTGCGCGAAAGCGCGCCCGATCCGCTCACCCTCGATATGCGCCGCTGCCGCACGCTCACCATGCCCGACAGCGGATGCGAGGCCGCCTGGGAAGCCAAGCGGCGCCGCTTCTTCGGCAAGGACGAACGGTGATGGACGACACCGGCGTCATCGACACTTTCTTCGGCGTCTTCTCCAGCTACATCGACTCCGGCTTCGGACTGCTCGGCGGCGAAGTCGGATTCCTGTCATCGACGCTGATCGCGATCGACGTGACGATCGCCGCGCTGTTTTGGGCCTGGGGCGCCGACGAGGACGTGATCCAGCGCCTTGTCAGGAAGACCCTCTACATCGGCGTTTTCGCCTTCATCATCGGCAACTTCCAGTCGCTCGCGACCATCGTGTTCGAGAGCTTCGCGGGGCTGGGGCTCAAGGCGAGTGGTGACGCCCTCAGCCTCGCGGAGTTCATGAAGCCCGGCAGCATCGCCGCGACCGGCCTCGACGCCGGGGCGCCGCTGCTCGACGCCACCGCCGATTTGGTCGGGCCGGTCGGGCTGTTCGCCAACTTCGCGCAGATTCTCATCCTGCTCGTGGCGTGGCTGATCGTCGTCCTCGCCTTCTTCATCATCGCCGTGCAGGTCTTCATCGTCCTGATCGAATTCAAGCTGGTGACGCTCGCCGGCTTCGTGCTGCTGCCGTTCGCGTTTTTCAGCAAGACCGCCTTCATGGCCGAGAAGGTGCTCGGCCATATCGTTTCGACCGGCATCAAGGTGCTGGTCCTAGCCGTCATCACCGGCATCGGCACGACCCTGTTCAGCCAGTTCACCGACACGCCCGTAGTGGTCGAGCCGGATATGGAGCAGGTCATGGCGATCGCACTCGCGGCGCTGACCTTGCTCGGGCTCGCCATCTTCGGCCCGTCGATCGCCAACGGCATCGTCTCGGGCGGCCCGGCGCTCGGCGCGGGCGCCGCGGCCGGGACCGCGCTCGCCGCGGGCGGTGCATTGGTCGGAGGCGCAGCCGCCGCGCGTCTCGGCGCTGGCGCGGCGGCGAGCGCCATCGGCGGAGTAGCCCGAGGCGGCGCTTTCGCCTCGGGCGCCGCGAGCAGCGCCTACGCGCTCGGCTCGGCCGGCAAGACCGGCGCGGCGGCCGTCGCCGGGGGCGCGGGCGGCATCGGCAAGGCGGCCGTCGGCGCCGCCATGTCGCCGCTGCGCAAGGCCGCAGCATCCTTGAAGGACAGCTATCGCTCGGGCGGCCGTGCCGCCGTCACCGCGACCGGCGGCACGATCTCGGGCGGGGTGCCGTCCTCGGCCTCGGTGCCGGACGGCTCGCCTGCCTGGGCCGCCGCCATGAAGCGCCGCCAGACCATGACCCACGGCGCGACCGTCGCCGCCCACACGCTGCGCGGCGGTGACGGCGGGGGCGGCGGCGCGTCGGTCGATCTCAGCCAGAAGGACTAACAGCCCATGTTTCGACGCCCGACCATCCGCTACAGCCAAACCCCCAAATCCGTCACGCCCCATCACGCCGCCCGGCAGGAATGGGATCGCCGCATCGGCGAGCCGGTCGTGCAAGGCAAGAACTGGCGGCTCGCCTTCTTCTGCGCGACGGCGCTGAACTTCGGGCTGACGGGCGGCCTGATCTGGCAATCGGCGCGCGGCCATATCGTCCCCTGGGTCGTCCAGGTGGACAAGCTGGGCGAAGCACAGGCGGTGGCGCCGGCCGAGGCGGGCTATCGGCCAACCGACCCGCAGATCGCGTTCCACCTGGCCCGCTTCATCGAGCAGGTCAGGAGCATCCCGGCCGACGCCATCATTGTCCGCCAGAATTGGCTGCGCGCCTACGAGTTCACGACCGACAAGGGCGCGCTCGCGCTCAACGACTACGCGCGTGGCAACGATCCGTTCGCACAGGTCGGCAAGGTCCAGGTAGCGGTGGACGTATCGAGCGTGATCCGCGCCTCGGGCGACAGCTTCCGCGTCGCCTGGACCGAGCGCCGCTATCAGGATGGCAGCCTCGCCGAGACCACCCGCTGGTCGGCGATCCTCACCATCGTCGTGCAGACCCCGCGCACGCCTGACGCCCTGCGCAGGAACCCGCTGGGCGTCTTCGTCAACGCCATCAACTGGTCGAAGGAGCTGGCCCAATGACACATCCATGCTTCCGCAGGGCTGCCGTGCCGGCCTTGCTCATCTCTGCATCCGCACTCGGCGCTTGCGCCACCACATCGGCAAAGTCGCCGGCCGTCTCCAATCCGCCAAAGGAGATCGCGGCGACACCGGCCCCCGAACAGCCGCGCGCCGTCGAGGTGGTGACGATCCCCGAACCGCTGCCGCTTCCCGGCCAGTTGAAGCCGGTCACGGCCGCAGCGCGGTCGTCCGAACCCGCCGATCCGCGCCAGCGCGTCGGCGCGGCCAATGCCGCCGCCCGCATCCAGCCCACACGCGACGGCTATGTGAACGCCATCCAGCAGTATCCCTGGACCGAAGGCGCGCTCTATCAGGTCTACGCCGCGCCCGGCCAGGTGACGGACATTGCCTTGCAAGAAGGCGAGCAGCTCGTGGGCGCTGGGCCGGTCGCGGCCGGCGACACCGTGCGCTGGATCATCGGCGACACGGTGAGCGGCGCCGGTCCCACGGCCCGCGTCCATATCCTCGCGAAGCCCACCCGGCCCGACATCGCCACGAACCTGGTCATCAACACCGACCGGCGCACCTACCACATGGAACTGCGCGCGACGCCCTCGACCTATATGGCGTCTGTGAGCTGGACCTACCCACAGGACCGCCTCATCGTTCTGCGCGGCGCCAATGCCGCCGCCGCGTCGGCCGCGCCGATCGCCAGCGGCATCGACATCGCCGCGCTCAATTTCCGCTACCGGATCGAGGGCGACCGCGTGGCCTGGCGACCGGCGCGCGCGTTCGACGACGGCCGGCAGGTGTTCATCGAGTTTGCGGCCGAGATCTCGCAGGGCGAGATGCCGCCGCTGTTCGTGACCGGCGCGGCTGGCGACGCCGAGCTGGTCAATTACCGCGTCCAGGGCCGCTACATAGTGGTGGACCGCCTGTTCGCCGCCGCCGAATTGCGCCTGGGCGACAAGCGCAGCGAGCGGCGCGTCCGCATCCTGCGCGATGATGCACGCAGGGGGCGGCCGTGAGCGATCCCGCCGCCGCGCCGCAGACGCCGCGCCCTGACCCGCAGGCGTTCCAGCTTCGCGGCGACGCGCCGCGCGTCATGCGCCTCTCGCGAAAGGCGCTCGCCGCCCTCGGCTTTGCCGCCTGCCTCGGTATCGGCGGTTCGCTGTTCTACGCCCTTAAACCGCCCGGCGAGAAGGAAGCGAAGGAACTCTACAGCACCGACAGCAGGGCCAAGGCCGATGCGATCACCTCGGCGCCAAAGGACTATAGCCAGGTGCCGAAACTCGGGGCTCCGCTTCCCGGCGATCTCGGCCGCCCGATCCTGTCGGCGCAGCAGCGCGGCGAGAACGTGCCTGTCCCGCCTATGGGGACCGGACAATCCGACCCCCGCGCCCAGGCGGCCGAAGCCGCCCGCCAACGCGCCCAGCAGGAACGCGACGCGGCCCGCACCGCCAGTCTGTTTCTCGGCGACGGCTCGATCGGCGGTGGAGCTGCAGCGCCGACGATCGGCGCTGCTCCGGCGCCCGCCACTGTCCCCTCGCAATCGGGCGGCGCGGCGCCGCTGGGCGACCAGGTCACAAAGCGAGCCTTCATGGCGCAGGCGTCCAGCCAGCGCACCGTCAGCATCGAGCGCCTGGCCGCGCCGGCATCGCCCAACATCGTCCAGGCCGGCAGCATCATCCCGGCCGCGCTCATCACCGGCATCCGTTCGGACCTTCCCGGCCAGATCACCGCCCAGGTGACGGTCAACGTCTATGACAGCATCACCGGCCGCATCCTGCTCATCCCGCAGGGCGCGCGGCTGATCGGCGAATATGACAGCGAGATCGCCGCCGGGCAGACCCGCGTGCTGCTCGGCTGGGACCGGCTCATCATGCCGGACGGCCGCTCGATCGTCCTCGAGCGCCAGCCCGGCGCCGATCCGGCCGGCTTCGCGGGCCTGCAGGATCGCGTGAACCAGCATTGGGGCAACCTACTGAAAGCCGCCGCGATCTCGACCTTGCTCGGCATCGGGACCGAGCTGGCGGCTGATAGCGACGACGACCTCATTCGCGCCCTGCGCCGGGGGACGCAGGATACCGTTAGCCAGACCGGCCAGCAGATCGTGCGCCGCCAGCTCAACGTGCAGCCGACGCTCACCATCCGGCCGGGACACCCGTTGCGGGTCGTGCTGACCCGCGATCTTGTCTTCGAACCCATCGGAGGCACGCGATGACGAAATTGAAGCTGGGACCGCTGGCCGACGATCGGCCGGTCAAGCTCGCCGTGGAGCTGCCTGCCATCGTCCACCGTGATCTTGTCGCTTACGCCGCCGCGCTCGCGGCCGAGACCGGCGGCGCGCCGGCCGCACCCGAAAAGCTGGTAGCGCCCATGCTCGCCCGCTTCATGGCGACCGACCGGGCGTTCGCCAAGGCGCGGCGCCAGGGCTAGGGAATATCGAAGGGGAGCGCGTAGCGGTCGCGCAGGAAGGCCAGAAAGCGCCGCAGCGCAGGGTTGCCGTTGTCCTTCCGCCAATAGCCCGAATAGGTGATCAGCGCCGCTCCCTGCTCGCCATGCACAGGGCGATAAATCACGTCGGGATACCGCGCGCCGGTCCCGCCCTCGCAGATGACGGTGAGGCCGAGGCCGCCGCCGAGCACCCCGAGAATGCTGTCGCGGCTCGTTTGGTGCATTTTGATGTCCGGTTGCATCCCCGACAGCGAGAGGCGGCCCAAGAGCATGTCGCGAATCTCCGGGCCGGGATCGGCGGCGGGTAGCAGGAAATGCTCGCGGCGCAGGTCCGTCCAGTGGAGCAGCTCGCGCTCGGCGAGGGGATGGCTGGCCGGCAGTGCGATCAGCACGCGCTCGCTCCAGAACGTCTCGTGCCGGAACCCGTCATGGCTGGCGTCGCCCGCCAGGATCGCGATATCGATCTCGCCCGTATCGAGCCCGGCCAGTAGCGCACCCCGGTCGGCTTCCACGCCGTCCAGGTCGACGTCGGGATGGGCGCTACGCCAGCCCAATATGATCGCGCGAAGATGCCCGGCCGAGATCGGGCTGTAATGCCCGATCATAAGCTTGCCCGCTCGGCCTTGGGCTGCCGCCCGCATGGTCGCCACCAGCTTGTCCGCATTGGTGACCATCGGCTTCACCGCGTGGATGAACGTGTTTCCTGCGATTGTCATGGTGACGCCCGCGCGCGAGCGATCGAAGATTTTTACGCCGACAACGCGCTCCAGCTTGAGGATATTTCGGCTAAGAGTGGACTGCTCGACATCCAGTGCCCGCGCAGCCCTGTAGAAGCTGCCGTGATCGGCCGCCGCGATGGCGTAGCGGAGTTGACGGATGTCGAATGGCATCACGTTTTTTCAATAGTGAGAATGACACAACGGCCATGGTGACGCGCCGTGGCCGTATTCAGCGCGTTTCCACAAACAAACCTCCCCTAATTGATGTCAAAAACCGATGGTCGGCGCAGACACACGTGAATCGTGGGTCACTCGATAAGAAGATCATCCTTCATCGGCAGCCCCAGCCATCGGCCAAGACCAGGCAGATGCGGAAGGACCAACCGCTCGAACAGCCACAGCAGGATCAGAGAGACGGCCAACAAGGGCAGCAGCGCGGCCAGCACGAGCAGGATTACGACCACGCCGCCCATGCGCGTCGGCACGCTGGTCGGTGGCGGGGCGCCCAATGCACCCTGTGGTTTGCGGCGTCGCCACATCACGAACCCACTCACCGCCATGGTGACCAGACCGATGGCCGTCAGTACGCCGATAAGCTGGTTCACCCAGCCAAATAGCTGGCCCTCGTGCCACGCGATGCCATAGCCCACGACGCGATCGATCACATGTCCATCGGCAAAGTCTTCGCGGGCGGTTTCGCGTCCAGTCGCCATGTCATAGGTGATACTCGTTCGCAGCGGCCTATTTTGCGCGTCCGAGCGAACCGTCCACGCCATGGCACCGGGCGCCCCGAACAGACCAGGCGCGCCCGGCGGCGTGACGATCACCGGGAAGGCGAGCTTTTCCGGCTTTGTCTTTGCCACTATGGCGTCAAGACCGACATCTGGAGCGGCGGTGGCGGGCATCGGCATGGCCCGCATCATCGCGGTGTGATCGTGGCCGGTGTGCGGATCGCCGCCCGATGCGGGAGCCTCGCCGCCCAAGGTCCAGTCCTGCGCGCCCTTGATCCAGCCCATTTCCGTGCGGGCCGTCTTGAAGGCGCTGCCCCAGACTCCGGCCCAAGGCAGGGCCGTAATGAGCAGGACCAGTGCGAGGCTGGACACCCAAAAGCCTGTGACGGCGTGCAGATCGCGCCAGAAGAGGCGTCTTCCGTCCTTGAGACGCGGCCACACCACCCCCGCAAGCCCGCGACCGCGCGGCCACCAGAGATAGAGGCCCGACAGCACCAGCACGAACGCCCAGCTTGCGGCCAGTTCGACCGCCCAGCTTCCCCGCTTACCGAGCAGCAATTGCCCGTGGATGCGCTTTGTCCATTCCATCAGGCGCGTGTTGGGCGTGATGCTGCCCAGCACCTCACCTTGAGGAGACACGAACACGTCGCGCATCGTGCGCCTGTCCGACATGGCAAGATGGACCATCGCGGCATCGCCATCCCGTTCAGGCAGGCGGTAGCTGTTCAAGCTGGCACCGGGGAACGCCGCGAGCGCGGCGTCCACCTGGCGCTGCGGGGCGACCGCGCCGGCAACGGGCAAGCCTTGAAAAGCGCGTTCTTCCCATCGCTCCACCTGCGGCTTGAACAGATAGGCCGCGCCCGTCACGGCCAGCAGCAGGACGAAGGGGATGACGAACAGCCCAGCATAGAAATGCCAACGCCAGATCGTCGCATAGATCGCCCGGCCTCGACTCTGCCCGCTTGTCATAGCCGTCCATCCCACTTGAGACCGAACACGAAGGTCCGTCCCGGATAAGGGTGATAGACAAACGCCTTTTCATTGAGCAGGTTATCGACGCCCGCCGATAGCTGGAAGCTCCCGAACCGCTTGGTTGCTTTCAGATCGACGAAGGAGAAGGTCGAGACGCAATAGAAGGTGTCGCACAGCGATGTGCTGTTGTTCTCGATATTGCGATCCGGCGTGCTTTGGTGGCGGAAATTTGCAGCCAGTGTCCAGTCCGCGCTGGGGCTATAGCGGACGCTCGCATTCGTCCGCCACTTTGGCACACGCGGGAATTTGTTGCCGACCAGCGCGGGATTGAGCGGGTTGCGCGTCACCTCAGCGTCGATCCACGACGCATTGGCGTCGAGCGAAAGCCCGTCAATCAAGACATCTTCAGCCGATAAGATCAGGTCCGCGCCCCAGGTGCGAACCTTGCCGATATTGGTCATCAGCGAGCTTTGCGTGAGATCACCCGTGACGGAATCGGGAATGGCGATGGTCTGCGAAAAGATCGTGTCCCGCACATCCTGCCGGTAGCCCGAGAGCGTCACCTTTACATTGCCGATCCGGCGTGACGCGGTGAGTTGCAGATCGACGGCTTTTTCGGGCTTCAGGTCCGGGTTGAAGCCGTTGAGATCGAGTTGCCCGACATTGGGGCCATAGACGATCAATCCGGCCTGATAGAGTTCGCGCACGGTGGGAAAGCGGGTGGCGAGCGCGGCCGATGCGACAATTTCGGTAAGGTCATCTGGCTTGAAGCTCAAAGCCGCCTTGGGCGACCAGGCGTCATGGCTGCGGCTGGCGTAACGGACGGTGGCGCCGCCGTTGGTCAGGAAGCCGTCGGATGCGCGCCAGCTCTCATAACGTAGCCCCAGCGTGGCGGTGAGTTGCCCGGTCAGGGTGACGGCGTCTTCCGCAAAGACGCCCAGAAGCCGTGTCTTGCCGCCCGAGGCATCGCGTAGGCCGGTTACGCTGGCGCGCCGCCAGTCCGACGTGGTGAGCGTGCGGTTGGCGTCCGAATAGCCCGCATAGGACAAGCCCAGCGCCAATGCATGAGCGCCGAAGCTCCGTTCCGCCGCGCCTTCGAAGCTGTTCCAATACGCGTCATTGGTGGCTAGGCGCCCGGTCAGGGGGCGCGCGCCGGTCACGACATCGAAGTTGTCCGACCGACGCTCCTTGTTGTCCAGCACGTCGAACCGGCTGAACGACAGGTCGAGCTTCCAGCCCGCCGCGTCGCCCGACAGGCCCACGCCCGCCAGCAGTTCGGTCGATTCGGTGAGGCCCATATTGACGCCGCTCACGCCGATGAAGGTTTCGGCGCCGCTGGCGTCGCGCAGGAAGCTCCTGGGGTTCAGCGTGTCTTCCCGGTTGACCAGCAGCGCCGCAAGCCCGCGCAGCTCCCAGCCGCCGCCGAGAGCATATTGGGCGCGGAAGCGGAATTGGTCCTCGATCGAATCCACCACGGAATCCTGCGCGCCGATCCGCAGAAAGGAGAGTTCCTTGTCGACGATGCCTTGGCCGCCATAGAGCGACGAGGCGCTGACCGTGCGCCATTCCTGCGGCTGGCCTTCATTCTCGAAATGCCGGTAGCTGACCGATATGCCCCCCCGGTCGCTAAGCGCGAAATCGACCCCGGCGTCGATCGACCAGCCGAACAGGTCTTCGTCGGTTTTGTAATACTTATAGTTCTGGCCGAACGCCTGCGCGCTCAGATGCGCCGCCGTTTCGGTGATGTCGCGGGTCTTGATGAGCATGGTTCCGCCCATCGAATGGCCCGAATAGCGCGCCGAGGTCGGCCCGTAGATGATTTCCGCGCGGGCGATGTCGTCGGGGGCCAGCACCGCCCATTTGGGGGCGGTAAAGAAATCCGCCCCGAGAAAATTGGAGATGGTGAAGCCATCCACGCTTACGAGCGCGCGCGGCGTCTGGGTCGTGTGCATGTTGCGGAACGACAGCGTCGCGTTGGCGTCGCCAATATAGCGTTTGCGCACGATCAGCGCGGGCGCATAACGCACCACGTCCTCGGCGTTGATCGCATTGATCGCCGCGATCTGCTCGCCGCCGATGCCGACCCCCAGCGCGGGCGTCTTGAGTTTCTGTAATTCGCGGTCTTCGAGTTGCGCGGTGACGACAATTTCAGACAGCAAATTGTGGGCGGTATCTTCGGCGGTAGTTTCAGCAAAAGCGGTATTGGACGTGAGAAGTGTAGCGGCAAGAGCGCTGGTCGAAAGCAGAAATCTGGACATGACTATATACCTGTTCTTTGTCGAGGCGCCGGCGTGCAGTGAGCGGACGGCAAGAACGGGCTTGCGTGGATCATTCCACGCCGGATGGTCTGTCTGCGTCTTTGAGTGCGGACGGCTGCTCAAGTCATCCGGCACACATAACGGCTATGAAACATTCCGATCCGGCGCACGCCCCGTCAGGGTGTTGCGTGGTCGCGAGCACGTTGCGTTCGAAAGGATCAGGCGGTTGCAGGCGGTCCCTGCGAAGGTGGGCGCAGATAGGCGCCGCACTGAACGACAAAGGCTGGCGTCGCACGGAAGATCGTGGCGATGATGAAGGCGATCGCAGCGGT
>JADLEG010000157.1 GCA_020846275.1 Alphaproteobacteria bacterium | reverse complement strand
GATCGCTTCCCGGTCAGGGTGGTGAAGATCTCGACATTGCTGCCGGTCAGCAGCGCCGGCCGCGTGGCGTTTCCCGAGCCGACCGTGATCGCGGTGTCCCAGCCGCGTTCGGCGATGAACGCCTTGGCATGGAGCCCTTGTAGGGCCGCTGCGTCCTCCTCCTCGCCATCTTCCGTGGCCGCCATTTCGTCGAGCACGGCCACGCGGGCAAAGCCATCGAGCGTGGCGCCGGGCACCTGGGCGAGTTCGTCGGATCGCCCGATGAAGATGGGCTTTTCGGCGCTGGCCAGACCGGCGAGCATCGACAAGGTTTGATCGTCGCAGAAGGGCGAGACGACGCCCAGCCGAACGCAGGGTTCCGGGCGCCATGGCTTTCCGCCGAGGCCGTTGACGGCGAAGGAGACGCTCTGGAACGGTTCGGGCAGGCTCCATTCGGCGCGGCGCATGTCTTCGGCCAGGTCATCGACAAGCGTCTTCGTTCCGTCGGGAACGCCGACGGTCGCGAGGTCGGGGAGCTGGCGAAGGAAGTCGGCGACCGGGCGATTGACGGCTTTGGGCTGCTTGGTGATCACGCCGTCGAGGGTGGCGGCGATGTCCCATGAGCGATCGCGCGTCAGGTTTCTGGAGAGAACGAGCAGACGCAGGCGGGCGGGGTCTTCGGGCCGCAATGGCGTGAAGCGCAGCGCCCACATCTTGGGATGGAAAGCCCCGCCTTGAGGGGCGGCGACCTCGACGATGATGCGTTCGAGCAGCGAGCAAAGGCGGGAATGCGGCCGGGCGCTCGCCTGGATATGGCCGGCGTCGGTGAAGACGACGAGGCGGCCGGCGATGCGCTCGGCGCCTTCCAGTAGCGCCAGAGGATGAGAGAGAATTTCGTCGCGGTTCTCGGCGGCGAAGAGCGCCAGACTGACCGGCACGGCGAGCGCGGTCTCGAAGTCGAGCGAGAAGGTCGTGGCGACCGCCGCGTCGAAGACATAGCCCGCCGGCGGCTGAAGATTGGCGCCGTAGAGCGTTCGCTGTTCGGGATCGAGGCTGCGCCTATTCAGCATGGGCGAGATCCCGCAGGTGGGATTTGGCCTGCGCCCAGCGGAAGCTGAGGCGGTCGGCGCCCGATGCGCCGGTCCAGCGGTCGCGGACGGCGTGATTGGCGTAGCGGGACTGGCTGGTCTTGAGCCGGCGTTCGCGCTCCTCGACGAGCCGCTGCGCCGCGGGCGCCGAGATTACCTGCTCCGTCCCGGCTAGAACCAGATCGCGCCACTCGCTCACGAACCGCTTGGCGGCCGGTCGGACGGCGTGCGCCGGGTGCTCCACGACATTCCAGAAATCATCGAGCGACCACGCGCGGACGGCGCCGGTATCGAGTTCGTCGCTCCAGGCTTCAAGCCGAGCGCGATAGTCCTCGATCCAGTCGTCGCGCTGGCGCAGCTCGCTGAGCGCGAGGTTATAGAGCAGCGCGGCGCCGTGCATCACATGGGAGAAGATTTCCCCATGCTGGACGAGGCGGCGCGCTGCGGATGGAAACGCCGACAGATGGGGGTGCGTCCAGATGTAGTCGCAGTCCGCGTCGATGCCTTCGCGCGCCAGCATCGTGAGCAGTGCGGTGGGCTGGCTGGCGATCAGGCGGTCGATGAGGAATTGCGCCTCGTCGGTGGTCAGGCGGAAGACGGCGTGCTCAAGCAGGTCGCCGGGCATCTGGGGCAAGGCCGGATTCCAGACGGCGGGCGTCTGGGCGCCGGCCAGAGCGTCTTCGCCGCTGGATGCGCCGCGCGACCGGCCACGGCCCCGCAAGGCGACGAACAGACTGTCGAGCGAGCCCGGAAAGACCCGGATGCCCCACGCGCCCAGGCCAGCCCAATAGACGGAACTCGGCAACCGCTGGAGCCGTGGTCCTGCATCCCGGCCGATGATGCCGTTGGACTCACCGCCGGCTTTCAGGGCGTCGGCAAGCCGGATTTCGGTGTCGCGCGCCTCGGTGCGGAGCTGCGCTTCGGGGACTTCGCGCTTTTCCAGCGCCCGATAGAGCCAGGGAATGAACAGCATGTATCGCAGGCGCGTCTGGATCGTGCTCGTGCCCGGAAAGAGGTGATCGGCGATGGAATCCCGGATCGCCCCCAGCCCCAGCTCGTCGCGGGTCTCGCGCTCCTGAAAGAGCGCCATGATGCGCTGCGCGCGCTGCCGCTCGGCTTCATCGAAATCGATCCAGGCAAGAGACGACATGGGCTCAGGCCGCCTCGCTTTCGGTCGGCTTCGTCGGCAGGACGGGAATGACGGCGCCGGAGGTCATCAGCACGATCAGTCCGCGCTCGGCGCCGGTCATGTCGAGATAGGCCCGCACCTGCGCGCGATAGTGATCGAGCGTTCCCGGCGCCGGCGTCACATCGCTTTTCCAGTCCACGACGACGGCGGGGCGGCCCTCGGCCGTCAGGGTCAGGGCATCGGCGATCCCGGCCGTTGCGGTTTCCACGCCGTCGGCCGCCTGTGCGGAATAGACGGGAAATTCGGCCAGAAGACCCGGCCGTAGGGCCGCGATGTCAGGCAGAGCCAGGGTCCGGACCACACAGGCCGCCAGTTCCTGCGCCGACAGCCCCGTGGCCGGGTCGGCGACCGGAGACTGCCCGAGGGCTCGGATGAGGTGGCCAGCCCGTTCGGTCAGGGCGGCTTCCGCTTCGGGGATTTCGCCGGTCAGCACCTCTTCCATGAGCTTGTGGAGGATCAGCCCGCGCTCGCGGCCCCCCTGCACGAGGACGG
>JADLEG010000156.1 GCA_020846275.1 Alphaproteobacteria bacterium | reverse complement strand
TTTCCGCCAGCATCGGGTCGCGCCCCGACAGCACCCAGGGATCGTTCGGCTCCCACCAGCCGCTGTGGACCACCACCTCGTCGCCCGGCTTGACCGATTTCACGTTCTTGCCGACCGACCAGACGATCCCGGCGCAGTCGCTGCCGCCGGCGTGGAAGTCTTCCTTCTCGCCCAGCGACTTTTGGCGTTCCCCGATAACATCGACCGGCCGGCCCAGCGCCGCCCATACGTTGTTGTAATTGATGCCGGTCGCCATCACGTAGATGAGGACCTCGTTGTCGCGGATCTGCGGGGTGGGAAGAACCTCGCGCTGCCAGGCGGTCCGCGGCGGGCCGAATCGATTCTGCCGCACGGCGAACGCATGCATGCGCGCCGGCACCTGCCCGAGCGGCGGACGTTGACCGAGGTCGTACAGATCCAAGCGGACCTCCCCACTGATTGACCAGCGCTTTGTGCGCCTATCGCCCCGTTGCGCAAATTCTAATCATGAAAAGAATATTTGTGCAATTGAATATTGGAATAGGCTATCTTGCTCGTCGAGCGCGTCCGCATCGAATCGCTTGACGGCGACGGATGGTTGGCATCATCCCTGCTGCCACAACGTAACGTGGGAGATCCCGTGACCCTCGATTTCGACTCGGTGATAACCGAAGGTGCGGCAAGGCAGATCGCGGAAACCATCCGCGAAGCGATCATGAGCGGGCGGCTCAAGGTGGACGAGCGCCTGCCGACCGAAGAGGACCTTGCCGACCGGTTCAAGGTTTCGCGCCCCACCATTCGCGAGGCGCTGAAGCGCCTGGCCGCGCAGAACCTGATCCGCAGCCGACGCGGTCCCGCGGGCGGCCGGTTCGTCAGCCGGCCGAACCAGGAAGACCTGATCCGGACGATGGGCAACGCCACCCGCCTGATGATCAGCATCGGCGAGTTCGACTTCGACAACATCATCGAGGCGCGCCAGGAGATGGGCCTGATCTGCTGCCGGCTCGCCTGCCAGCGGCGGACCAAGCCGGACCTCGAGGCGCTGAAGGCGGAATTGTCGGTCCAGAAGGACTTGTCGATCACCGATCAAGAATTCTGTGCGTCGGACGTGCGCTTTCACCACGCCGTCGCCCAGGCGACCAAGAACCCGGTGCTGCTCTTCGTCATGGCCGCCGTCGCCGAGACCCTGCAGCCGATCGCCAACATGGTCGTCTACCGGTTCCGCGACCGCCAGCGCATCTGCGCGCAGCACGAGCGGCTGTTCGACGCGATCCGCGACGGCAAGACAAGCGTCGCCTCGAAGGTGTTCCTGGAACAGATGGCCTATCTGCGCGACATCTACACGCGCGCGCAGCAGTGGCGACAGGAGCGTGAGGTCGTCGCCGGCCACCGATCGGTCTGAGTCCGCCGCGGCGAGGCCTGCCCGCGACAAGATGCCGGCAGCCTCGACGCTGGAGAATACGCGCGTATAGTGGCGTCCTCGTCACCCCTGCCCGAGGTCCACCGTGTCAATGAAATTGTTCTATTCGCCCGCGAGCCCCTATGCCCGGAAAGTCATGGCGTGCGCCCATGAGCTCGGGGTTGCCGACAGGATCGAACTGGTTACGAGCGCCGCCAGCCCGGTCAAACGCGACCAGAACCTCTCCACCGCCAATCCGCTCGGAAAGATTCCGACGCTCGTGCTCGAGGATGGGTTCGCCCTCTACGACTCGCGCGTGATTTGCGAGTACCTCGACGCGGAGGCCGGCGGGCGTCTGTTTCCGGCCGATCGGCGCGCGCGGTGGCGGGCCTTGCGCGAGCAGGCGACCGCGGACGGTTTGCTCGACGCCGCCTTGCTGGCGCGCTACGAGACGACCCTGCGCCCAGCCGAACTGCAATGGACCAGTTGGCGCGACGGCCAGGCCCAGAAGATCGCCGCGTCGCTGGACATGATCGAAGCCGAGGCCGCGGGCTATGGCGACCGCGTCGACATCGGCACCCTCGCCACCGGCAGCGCGCTGGGCTATCTGGATTTCCGCTTCGCGCACGAGCCCTGGCGCCCCGGCCGTGCGAACACGACGCAGTGGTTCGCACGGTTCAATGCGCGCAAGTCGATGCAGGCCACCGCCCCGGTCGACCGTCCCGCCCCAAAACCTTAGCTGAAATGCCCTAGCTGCGACTGCCAACGCTCATCTGCACCTGCGGCTTGGGTCTGTCCCGCTGGAACAGGCGGCGGAGGGCGCGCAGGTCCACGGGCTTTTCAAGCAAGGGGACGTGGCTGAAGCGCGGATTGATGCCGGCCGCGCTATAACCCGTGACGAGCACGAACGGTACGCCGCGGCTCTCAAGGATCTCCGCGACGTCGAAGCTCGATTGCTTACCGAGGTTGAGGTCGAGGATCGCGACATCGAAATCCGCGCCGCGCGCAGCGTCAAGCGCCTGGGGCAAGGTGCTCACCGGCCCCACGACATCGAAGCCCAGCCCGACCAGCTCTTCCTTCATCATGATCGCGATCAGGGCCTCGTCTTCGACGACCAGGACACGCGACCCGGAAAACGTCACGGCAGCTGGGGCCTCGGGGCGCGACTGGGCGGGCTTATCCAGGGCGGGCCTGGGCGCGCCGATGCTGGTCAGAGGGATCGCCAGCGTGCAACGCAATCCGCTGCGCGGCCAATCGAACCCGGCCTTGCCGTTGAGCTGGTCTTCGATGCTGGCGACGATCAGCTTGGTTCCGAATCCCCGCCGCGACGGTGCGACGACGGAAGGGCCACCCGATTCCGTCCACAGCATGGTTAGCATCTCCTGGTCCAGCGTCCACCGCATCTCGACCGTTCCGGTGGTCGAGGACAATGCGCCATGTTTGACGGAGTTCGTGACAAGCTCGTGCATCGCCAAGGCCAGCGATTGCGCACTGGCGGGCGCCAGCAGGACCGGCGGTCCTTCCGCCGAGATCCGCGGGTTCTGCTTCACCAGGAAGGGGGCGAACTCCTGCCGGACGATCCGGCCCAGGTCGATGGCCTGCCACCGGCTTTCGGACAACAGGCTGTGCGCGCGCCACAGGGCGCGGATGCGCCCGTCCGCCGCGGCCAGGAACTCGGTGATCGACTCCGCCTGCGTCAACCGCAGGACCGATTGCACCACGGCCAGCAGGTTCTTCGCCCGGTGGTCGAGTTCGTGCACCAGCGTCAACTGGCGCTCCTCTGCGAGCTTGCGCGCGGTGATATCGAAGGTCACGCCGGCGAAGCGATGGGAGTCCGCGTCGCCCAGGATGCGCCCCTTGACGAGCGACCATCGGGTGGCGCCGTTCGACTGCACGAGGCGAATCTCGGCGGTGCGGTTCTCCGGCTCGCCCGCGGGGTCCAACAGGTTCCGCACGGTCTGGTGGTCGTCGGAATGGATGCAGGTGAGAAAGCGCTCGAGGTCCAGTCCGGACGCTTCGGCGGCGAAACCCATCTCCTCGGCGAAACTGGGAGAGCATGATACCCGCTGGGTCGTCCAGTCGTAGTCCCACCATCCCATCTGCGCCGCCTCGAAGGCCAGGCGCATGCGCTCCTCGCTCCGCCGCACCTCCGCCGTCGACTTCTCCAGTTCCCCGGTCCGCTCGGCCACGCGAAGTTCCAGGTGGTGGTTGAGCTGCTCGAGCTGACGGGTCTTACGGTGCAGCTCGGCGAAGACCTTGACCTTTGCCCGCAGCACCTCGGGCACCACCGGCACCGAGACATAGTCGACGGCGCCGCATTCGTATCCGCGCAGAAAATCGAGGTCGGTCAGCAGCACGGCCGAGATGAAGATGATTGCCGTCGACTGGAACCGCGGATGATCGCGGACCATCTTCGCCAGCTGGAAGCCATCCAGGTCGGGCATGCAGACATCGACCAGCAGGACGGCGACATCGATCTTGATGAGGTGCTGGAAGGCCTCCTGGGCTGAATTCGCCCGGATCAGGTTCTCGCCCAGCTCGCGCAGGATCACCTCGTAGCTGAGCAGCTTCGCCGGCTGGTCGTCGACCAGCAGGATATTGACCTTTTCGAAATCGCCCATCTGCCCCTTGCTCCGGCCTACCGGTGCAGCCACATTCGAAGCGCCGACAGCAATTGCTCGGTGTTGACAGGCTTCGCCAGGTAGTCCGACGCGCCCGCCTCCAGGCACTTCTCGCGGTCGCCCTTCATCGCCTTGGCGGTCAGCGCGATGATCGGGATGCGCCGGAACTTGGGTCGCTGGCGGATCACCTGCATGGTCTGATAGCCGTCCATCTCGGGCATCATGATGTCCATCAGCACGATCGCCAGATCCGGCGTCGATTCGATCAGGGAGATCGCCTCGTTGCCGGTCGTGGCCGTCAGCACCTGCATGCCGCGACGCTCCAGCACGCTGCTCAAGGCGAAGATGTTGCGGGCATCGTCGTCGACCAGCAGCACGGTGCGCCCGACCAGGTCCTCGTCCGAGCTGTGCAGCCGCTCGAGCATGCGCTGCTTCTCGGCCGGCAGGTTGCCGACGGGCCGGTGCAGGAAGAGCGTCGTTTCGTCGAGCAGCCGCTCGGGCGATTCCACGCCCTTGACCACCACGCTGCGCGCCATGGTGTGAAGCTGGGCATCCTCTTCCGGCGAAAGCTCGCGGCCCGTGAACACGATCACGGGCAGCTCGCGCAAGGCGGCGCTGTCGCGGATTCTCTCGAGAATCTCGAAGCCCGACATGTCGGGCAGGCGCAGATCGAGGACCACGCAATCGCACGGCGTCTGGTGCAGCACGGCGATGGCCTCGGTGCCGGATTCCGCGGTCACGATATCCACGTCGTCATGCCCCAGCAATGCCTTGATGCTGACCTGCTCGGCGGCATCGTCCTCGACCACCAGCAGGCGCCGACGTCGTGGCGCGACGAAGTGCCGGATGCGCTGGAGCGCCGATTGCAGATCCTCGGCCGAGGCGGGCTTGCGCATGAACGCGAACGCGCCGCGCGACAGGCCATGCTGACGATCCTCGTCCATCGTCAGCATCTGCACGGGGATGTGGCGCGTATTGGGATCCTGCTTCAACTGGCTGAGCACCGACCAGCCCAGCATGTCCGGCAGGAACACGTCGAGCGATACCGCGGTCGGCGTGTATTGGCGGGCAAGCTCCAGCGCCTCGCTGCCGCGCATCGCATTCAGAACCTTGAACCGGCTTTCGCGCGCGAGGTCCGACAGGATGCGCGCATAGTGCGGGTCGTCCTCGACGATCAGAAGTACGGTGTCGTTGGGCTGCAGATCGTGCCGGTCGTCGGGGATCGGATCGTGGACCCGAACGGCCGGCGCCACGTCCGTCTCGGCGATCAACTGGCGCGCCGGCGCGCGCAGCGGCGTCGCCGGGCCGACATAACGCAGCGGCAGGTAGAGGGTAAAGGTGCTGCCCACGTTGGGCGTGCTGCGAAGCTGGATCTCGCCGCCCAGCAGGTTCGACAGCTCGCGGCTGATCGCGAGCCCCAGGCCTGTGCCGCCGTATTTCCGGCTGGTGCTGGCATCGGCCTGCTGGAACGCCTCGAAGATGATGCGCTGCTTCTCCGGCGGGATGCCAATGCCGGTGTCCGAAACCTCGAAGGCGATGACCGAGGGCGCCTGCGACAGGGCAACCCGGTCGCTGCCCCATCCGCTCGCGGCCACGGAGATCGCCAGCCGGATGCCGCCATGCTCGGTGAACTTGAAGGCGTTCGACAGCAGGTTCTTGAGGACCTGCTGCAGGCGCTTGGAGTCGGTGTAGATGCTGCGGTCGAGGTTCGAGTCGAGCTGGACGTCGAAGGACAGCTTGCGGCGCTCCGCCTCGTGGCGGAACGGCCGCGCCACCGCCTCGACCAGATTGGCGAAGGATATCTCGGCGGCCTCGACGGTGACCGTGCCGGATTCGATCTTCGACAGGTCCAGGATGTCGGTGATCAGGTTGAGCAGGTCGCTGCCGGCGCCATGGATGGTGCGCGCGAATTCGACCTGCTTGGACGTCAGGTTGCCCTCGGGGTTGTCGGTGAGCTGCTGGCCGAGAATGAGGATGCTGTTCAGCGGCGTGCGCAGCTCGTGCGACATGTTGGCGAGGAACTCGGACTTGTACTTGGAGGTAAGCGACAACTCCGTCGCCTTCTCCTCCAGCGCCCGCCGGGCCTGCTCGATCTCCTGGTTCTTGCGTTCCACCTCGACGTTGCGCTCGGCAAGCTGCTGGGCCTTCTGCTCCAGCTGCTCGTTGGTCTGCTGCAATTCGACCTGCTGGGTCTGCAACTCGCCCGCGAGCTGCTGGGATTGCTTGAGCAGGCCCTCCGTCCGCATCGTGGCCTCGATGCTGTTCAGCACGATGCCGATGCTGGCGGTCAGCTGCTCGAGGAAGGTTATCTTCGACAGGGTGAAGGCGGCGATCGAGGCGAGCTCGATCACCGCCTTGACCTGGCCCTCGAACAGGATCGGAAGAACGACGATGTTCTGCGGCGCGACCTTGAACAGGCCCGAGGTGATGCGCGTCGCCGATTCAGGGATGTTGGTTACCAACATCCGGCGCCCGTCCGAGGCGCATTGACCAATCAGGCCCTCGCCGATCTTGAAATAGCCCGGATGGCCGTTGGCGCCGTCATCGCCATAGGCGGCCAGAAGTTGCAGGCGCTCGGCGCCCGCCGCCTCGAGCTGATAGATGACGCCGAGCTGCGCGTCGACCAGGGGCGTCAGCTCCGACAGCAGCAGGCGACCGACCGTCGCCAGGTCGCGCTGGCCCTGCAGCATGTTGGTGAAGCGCGCGAGATTGGTCTTCAACCAGTCCTGCTCGGTATTGCGCTCGGTGGTGAGGCGCAAGTTGTCGATCATCGTGTTGATGTTGTCTTTGAGCTGGGCCACTTCGCCGCGCGCGTCGACCTGGATCGACCGCGTCAGGTCGCCCTTCGTCACCGCCGTCGCGACCTCGGCGATCGCGCGGACCTGGGTGGTCAGGTTGGCGGCCAGCAGGTTGACGTTGCCGGTAAGGTCCTTCCAGGTGCCGGCGGCGCCCGGCACGTTTGCCTGGCCGCCCAGCCGGCCTTCCACGCCGACTTCGCGCGCGACCGTGGTCACCTGGTCCGCGAAGGTCGCGAGCGTATCGGTCATGTTGTTGATGGTCTCGGCAAGAGCCGCGACCTCGCCCTTCGACTTGACCGCCAGGTTCTGGCGCAGGTCGCCGTTCGCCACCGCCGTCACCACCTTCACGATGCCGCGGACCTGCTCGGTCAGGTTGGCGGCCATGACGTTGACGGTGTCGGTCAGGTCCTTCCAGGTGCCGGCCACGCCGGGGACCTCGGCCTGGCCGCCCAGCTTGCCCTCGGTGCCCACCTCGCGCGCGACGCGCGTCACTTCGGAGGCGAAGGCGTTGAGCTGGTCCACCATCGTGTTGATGGTGTTCTTCAGCTCCAGGACCTCGCCCTTCACGTCCACCGTGATCTTGCGCGACAGGTCGCCGCGCGCCACCGCCGTCGTGACCTCGGCAATGTTGCGCACCTGGGTGGTCAGGTTGGCCGCCAGCAGGTTGACGTTGTCGGTCAGGTCCTTCCACGTGCCGCCCACGCCGGGCACCACCGCCTGGCCGCCCAGGCGCCCGTCGGTGCCGACCTCGCGCGCCACGCGGGTCACCTCGGCGGCGAAGGAGCGCAGCTGCTCCACCATCGTGTTCAGCGTGTCCTTCAGCAGCAGGATTTCGCCGCGCACGTCCACCGTGATCTTTTTCGACAGGTCGCCGCTGGCGATGGCGGTCGCAACCTCGGCGATGTTGCGGACCTGCGCGGTCAGGTTGCTGGCCATGAAGTTGACGCTGTCGGTCAGGTCCTTCCAGGTGCCGGCCACGCCCGACACCTCGGCCTGGCCGCCCAGCTTGCCCTCGGTGCCGACCTCGCGCGCCACGCGCGTCACTTCCGAGGCGAAGGCGTTCAGCTGGTCCACCATCGTGTTGATGGTGTTCTTCAGCTCCAGGATCTCGCCCTTCACGTCCACCGTGATCTTGCGCGACAGGTCGCCGCGCGCCACCGCCGTGGTCACCTCGGCGATGTTGCGCACCTGGGCGGTCAGGTTGCTCGCCATCGAGTTCACGTTGTCGGTGAGGTCCTTCCACGTGCCGGCGACGCCCGGCACCGCCGCCTGGCCGCCGAGCCGCCCTTCCGTGCCCACCTCGCGCGCCACGCGGGTCACCTCGCCCGCGAAGCGGTTGAGCTGGTCGACCATCGTGTTCAGCGTTTCCTTGAGCTGCAGCATCTCGCCGCGTACGTCGGCCGTGATCTTGCGCGACAGGTCGCCGCCG
>JADLEG010000155.1 GCA_020846275.1 Alphaproteobacteria bacterium | reverse complement strand
GGAAATCGACCACGTATTCGGCGCCGCGATAGAGCTCGGTATGGCCCTTCTGCCGGCCGAAGCCCTTGGCCTCGGTCACGGTGATGCCCTTGACCCCCACCTCGTGCAGGGCCTCCTTCACCTCGTCCAGCTTGAACGGCTTGATGACGGCTTCGATTTTCTTCATCGCGTCTTCCGCTTCGGGGTTCGCTTAAGGCCTTAAAACCACCAGCCGCGGCCGGCACGGCCTGAGTAGGACCCAGGCCCGTCCCGTCCCGCGGACGCTTCCCTGTACGCACGGTCCGTGCCAATCCCGATTGCACCGCGCCGGGGCGGTGGGCACGCGGATGCATGCCGGATAAGCAGAAAAATGCTCAAATTTCGATCAGATGAACAGATTTGCGTCAGCGAATGCGCTCAGCGCCCGTTCAGGCAGGCGCCAAGCCGCCGGATCGCTTCCTTGATGTTGTCCAGGCTGTTGGCATAGGAGAAGCGGATATAGCCCTCGCCATGGGCGCCGAAGCTGGTGCCGGCGACGGTGGCGACGCCGGCTTCCTCCAGGAACTTGGTCTGGGCCGCCTTGGCGGTCATGCCGGTGCCCTCGATGTTGGGGAAGGCGTAGAACGCCCCGCCCGGCTCGACGCAGCGCAGTCCTGGGGTCTGGTTGAGCGCGCCGACGATGTAGCGGCGGCGCTCGTCGAAGGCCTTCACCATGCGATCCACGGCGTCCTGGGGCCCCTGGAGCGCCGCGATGCCCGCCCATTGCGAGGCGGCGTTGACGCAGGAATGGCAGTTCACGGCCAGGCGGGTCGCGCCTTCGATCATGTCCTTGGGCCACAGCGCGTAGCCCACGCGCCAGCCGGTCATGGCATAGGTTTTGGAGAAACCGTCCAGCAGGATCAAGCGGTTGCGCAGGTTTTCGTATTCCAGCAGCGAGACATGCTCGTTCTTGTCGTAGACGATCCGGCCATAGATCTCGTCGCTCATCAGCACGACATCAGGATGTTTCTCCAACCCCTTGGCCAGCTTGTCGATTTCGCCGCGCGGGGTGACGCCGCCGGTGGGGTTGGCCGGGCTGTTGATGATGATCAGCCGGGTGCGCGGGGTGATCCGCGACAGCACGTCCTCGGCGCGGAAGGCGAAGCCGTTCTTCTCCAGAAGGGGCAGGGCGACCGGCGTGGCGCCGGTCCAGCGGATCACCGACTCGTAGATCGGGAAGCCGGGGTTCGGATAGATGATCTCCGCGCCCTTTTCGCCCAGCATGGCGATGGCGAAGAACATCGTCACCTTGCCGCCCGGCACGACCAGGATGCGGCCGGGGTCGACCGTCGCCTTGTAGCGCTTGGCCCATTCCCCGGCGATCGCCTCGCGCAGCGGCAGGATGCCGTTGGCGGCGGTATAGCCGTGCTGCCCGTCGCGCAGCGCCTTGGCGGCCGCCTCGACGATATGGTCGGGGGTGCGGAAATCGGGCTGGCCGATGCCCAGGTTGATGATGTCCTTGCCCTGCTGCTTCAGGGCTTCGGCCCGCGCCAATACCTCGAACGCCGTCTCGGTGCCCAGACGGCCCATGCCTTCAGCCAGTTGGATCATTTGCCTGCCCCTTGCGTCGCGGGCGCATTTCTAGCGGGTTATTGACCCCAGGGGGAAGGGGGGACTACACCCGATTCCCCATGGCCCGCCAGCTCATCGACATCTCCATGCCGCTGGAGAACGACGTGGTCTCCGACCCGCCGGGCTATGGGCCGCGCATCGAATACCTGACCCACAAGAACACCGCCGCCGACGTGGTGAAGTTCTTCCCGGGCCTGAAGCAGGAGGACCTGCCGGAGGGCGAGGGCTGGGCGATCGAGTGGATCCGGCTGATGACCCACAACGGCACGCATCTCGACGCGCCCTACCATTTCCACTCCACGATGAATCGCGGCGAACGGGCGATCACGATCGACGAGGTGCCGCTGGACTGGTGCTTCCAGCCGGGGGTGAAGCTGGACTTCCGCGCCCGGCCCGACGGCTACGTCGTCACCGCCCAGGACGTCGAGGCCGAGCTGAAGCGGATCGGCCACGAGCTGAAGCCGCTCGACATCGTCGTGGTCAACACCCGCGCCGGGTCGGCCTATGGCAAGCCGGACTACGTCGCCGCGGGCTGCGGCATGGGGCGCGAGGCCACGCTCTACCTGCTGGAACGCGGGGTGCGCCTGACCGGGACGGACGCCTGGAGCTGGGACGCGCCCTTCGTCCACACCAAGGAGAAGTACCGGGAAACCGGTGACGCGGGGCTGATCTGGGAAGGGCACAAGGCGGGCCGCGAGATCGGCTATTGCCACCTGGAGAAACTGCACAACCTCGAGGCGCTGCCGCCCCGCGGCTTCGCCGTGGTCTGCTTTCCCGTGAAGATCCGGGGCGCCTCGGCGGGCTGGACCCGGGCCGTCGCGATCGTCGACCGCTGAGGCACGGGGCCATGCTTGACCCTGCCGGCGGGGGAGGCTACATCCACCGCCCTGGCCCTTCGGGACCGGATGGCGGGCTTAGCTCAGTTGGTAGAGCGCCAGGTTGTGGTCCTGGATGTCACGGGTTCGAGTCCCGTAGCTCGCCCCATCATTTCAAGGCTTTGCGCTGGCGACGGGCGCCCTGCCGGCCGCGGGGCCATCGTGCGACGTGCGCCTGCCGATCCCGACCATGACCAATGCCCGCCTGCACATCTTGGTCGTCGACGACGACGAGCGCATCCGCACCATGCTGCAGCGCTACCTGACCGGTGAGGGCTTCGACGTCTCGCTGGCCGGCGAGGGCGGGGCGATGCGCGCCGCGCTCGCCCGCCGGGCCGCCGACCTGGTGCTGCTCGACCTGATGATGCCGGGCGAGGACGGGCTGACCCTCATCCGTGCGTTGCGCCAGCACTACCCTCAGGTGCCGGTCATCCTTCTGACGGGCAAGGTCGACGTGATCGACCGCGTGGTCGGGCTGGAGGCGGGGGCCGACGACTACATCGCCAAGCCCTTCCACCTGCGCGAGGTGCTGGCGCGCATCCGCACCGTGCTGCGCCGCGCTGCCCCGGCGCCAGAGGGTGCGCCCGGGCCGGCCGCCGCGCCGGTCGCAGTCGGGGGCGTTCTGAGCTTTCTCGACTGGCGGCTCGACGAGCAGAAGCGCGAGTTGCGGCGCGCGGGCGGCGACGCGGTCGCGCTGACCTCGAGCGAATACGACCTGCTGCATGCCCTGGCCAGCAGCCCCAACCGGGTGCTCAACCGCGACCAGATCATGGACCTGGCCAAGGGCCGGGAATGGGCCGCCAACGACCGGGCGGTCGACACGCAGATCGTGCGGCTTCGGCGCAAGATCGAGCGCGATCCAAAGAACCCCGAGCTGATCAAGACGGTGCGCGGCGCGGGCTACGTGTTCACCGCGAGCGTAGCGCGCCGCCAGTCGGCCTGACCGGTCAGCGCCGCAGCACGTCGCCGAGCTTTGCGGCAAGGTCGTTGGCCCGGTAGGGCTTGCGCAGCCAATCCGTGCCCTTGATCGGGGCGCTGAGATCGACGGTCTCGGGGTCGGCATAGCCGGAGGTCAGAAGCACGCGCATTGCCGGCCAGCGGCGGCGAACCTCCTGCGCCAGGTCGATCCCGGACATGCCGCCCGGCATGATCACGTCGGTGAAGACGAGGTCGATGCCGGGTTCGCGCTCCAGCACGGCCAGCGCGTCTTGCCCGTTCTCGGCCTCGAGCACGCGATAGCCGAGATCGAGCAGGCGGCGCATGGTGACGCGGCGCACGCGAGGGTCGTCCTCGACGACCAGGATGCGCTCGTTGTGGGGCTCCAACCGCGCCGCGCCCGCGGCGCGTTCGCGCGCGGCCGCTTCCGTCCGGCTGACCGGCAGGAACAGGCGCACGGTGGTGCCCTGGCCCACCTTGCTCTCCAGCTCCACGTGGCCGCCGGACTGCTTGACGAAGCCGTAGACCATGCTGAGGCCGAGGCCGCTGCCGCTGCCGGGCGCCTTGGTGGTGAAGAAGGGGTCGAAGGCCTGCCGGCGGACCTCCGGCGTCATGCCAATGCCGGTGTCGGTCACGGCCAGGGTCACGTGATCGGGCGTGGTCGCGCTGCCGGCGATGTTCGGCCGGCCGATCCCTGTCTTGATCGTGAGCTTGCCGCCCTTGGGCATCGCGTCGCGGGCATTGATCGCCAGGTTCAACAGCGCGTTCTCGACCTGGCCGGGATCGGCGATCGTCAGCGGCAGGTCGGTCGTCAGCTTGGTCCGCACCTTCACCGCGGCGCCCAGGCTGCGCCGCAGCAGGTCGATAACCCCGACCACCAGCGCGTTGAGGTCGATCGGCTTGGGGTTCAGCGGCTGGCGGCGCCCGAAGGCGAGCATGCGGCTGGCCAGGTTGGCGCCGAGCTGGGCGGCCTCTTGCGCCTCGCTCAGCAATTCGCGGTCGTCGCGGTCGGCGATGCGGGAGTCCAGCATCTCCAGGTTGCCGATGATGACGGTCAGCAGGTTGTTGAAGTCGTGCGCCATGCCGCCGGCGAGCTGGCCGATCGATTCCATCTTCTGCGCGTGGCGCAGTTCCTCCTCGAGCCGCGCGCGCGCGGTGATGTCGCGGATGAAGCCGGTGAAGATGCGCAACGCGCCGATCCGCACCTCGCCGACCGCGAGCTCGAGCGGGAAGACGCTGCCGTCCTTGCGCTTGCCTTCGACCTGGCGGCCGATGCCGATGATGCGCTTCTCGCCCGTTTCGCGGTAGCGCTGCAGGTATCCGTCATGCTCCTCGCGGTGCGGGCTGGGCATCAGCATGCTGATGTTGCGGCCGATCACCTCGCCGGCGGCATAGCCGAACACCTTCTCCGCCGCGCTGCTGAAGGACTGGATGATGCCGCTCTCGTCGATCGAGATGATGCCATCCGGCGCTGTGGAAATGATCGAGCGGATGCGCGCCTCGCGCTCGCGCAGCGCCTGCTCGGCGTTCTGGCGCTCGGTGATGTCCTGGCCGACCACGATCACCCCGCGGGTCCGGCCGCCCGGCGACAGCAGGCGCGTCGCGTTCCACAGCAGTACGCGCTCGGAGCCGTCCGGACGGCGCACCCGCCCCTCGATGCCGCGCGCCGGCGTGCCGGCGAGCACCTGGTCGAGGTCCGCCCGCGCCATGCCGCCATGGCCCAGGGAATCGAGCGTGCGGAAGAAGCCGAGGCCCAGCACGTCCTGGCGTCGCCGGCCATAGAGGGCGCAGGCCTCGGTGTTCAGCGCCAGGACCTTGTAGTCCGAGGACAACACGATGATCGGCACCGCGACCGCTTCCACCAGCGCCAGGAACTGGGCTTCGGTCGCCTGCGCCTTCGCGGTCGCCCTGGCGTCCGGGCGCGGCCCGGCGCGCGCCGCGGGGCGCGGCGGGGTCTTGCGGGGCTTCGCCGTCCGGGGGGTGCGTGGGCGCATTGCCGCACCATAGCGCCAAGCCACCCCGCGTCACAATCCGCGCGGGCCGCGCGATGGTCAGCGGCCGGCAAGGTGCCGGCGTCGTCGGCTCAGCGCCAGTCGACCAGGCCCTTGTAGGCGTGCCAGGTGGCGTGCGCGATCAGCGGCACGGTCACGGCAAGCCCGATATAGAGGGTGGCGATGCCGAGCGTGACCGCCGACACGATCAGGAAGGCCCAGAGCAGCATCGGCTTCCAGTTCGCCGTCACCGCGTTGACGCTGGTCTGCACCGCGTTGACCACGCCGACGTCGCGGTCGAGCAGCATCGGGATCGAGACGGCCGAGATGGCGAACACCATGCCGGCGATCACCAGCCCGGCGCCGGTGCCGATCACCAGGAACGCCACGCTGCGCGGGTGGAAGAACACTTCCTCGATGAAGTTGCCCGGGTCGGGCGCGGCCATGCCGTGGAACAAAAGGAAGATCAGCAGCGCCATGTGGAGCCACAGGTAGAACAGCAGGATCAGCATGCCGGTCATCAGCGAGATCTGGCCGCGGGCGCGGTCGAGCGCGCCGAAGATGTCGCGGAACGAGGGCTGCTCGCCCTGCGCGAGCCGGCGGCTGGACTCATAGAGGCCGAAGCATAGCGTCGGCGCCACCAGCATGAACCCCCCCGTGAAGGGCGGCAGCAGATAGAGCATATCGAGATGCCACAGGCCCAGCGTCAGGAACGCGCTGACGACGACGAAGACGGCGCCATAGGCCAGACTGATGCGCGGGATGGTCAACAAATCGCGCCAGCCGGCGGCCAGCCATTCCCACGGCGCGTCCAGCGTCACCTCGCGGATGACCGGGCGCACTTCCCCTTGGGCAACGGCGACGTCGGTCATTTGCTTCCCCCTGCGCCGTCATCGTCGAACAGTATGCGATGCGCGGCGCCGTCGAGATCCTCGAACTGGTCGTTCTTAAGCGCCCACAGCAGCGCGAAGAGCCCCAGCAGGCCGAGGAGCAGGGCGGCCGGTATCAGGAACAGCAACCCGGTCATGGGTCCTCCGTGCGCGAAGCGCGTTCAAGCTGACCGCCAGCGACGATGTCGACATCGCCACGGCCGCGATCAGCGGCGTCAACTGGCCCGCCATCGCCAGCGGCACCGCCAGGAGATTATAGCCGATCGCCAGCGCGATGTTCTGGCGCGCCAGGCGCTGGGCGAGGCGGGCCGAGCGGATCGCGTCCACGACGGCCCACAGGCCGCGCCCCTGCCATACCAGGTCGGCCGCGGTCTGGCTGATATCGGCGGCCGAGGCGGGCGACATCGACGCCGCGGCGGCGGCGAGGGCCGGGGCGTCGTTCAGCCCGTCGCCCACCATCAGCGTGCGGCGGCCCGCGGCCGCCAGCGCCGCAAGTTCACGCGTCTTGTCGACCGGCGAGCAGCCGGAAAGGCGCCGGTCGATCCCCAGCCGGTCGGCCAGGTCGTCGACCGCCGCCCTTCGGTCGCCGGACAGGAGCCGCACCTCCAGCCCCAGCCCGCGCAGCGCGGCGATGGTCGCCGCGGCGTCCTGGCGGGGCGCGTCCTCGAACTCGAAGCGGAGCGACGGACGGCCGGGCAGGGCCAGCCACAGTTCCGGGAAGGCCGAGCGGTCGTCCGCCTGGATGCCGCAGAAGGCCCGGCTTCCCAGGCGGATCGTCCCCTGGTCGCCATCAAGCTCGAGCCCCGCGCCGGGGACCTCGCGCACGCCTGGCGCGGCCGGCACCGACGGCGCGGCGGCGGCAAGCGCGCGCGACAGGGGATGCCGGCTGTTGACGGCCAGGCTTGCCGCCAGGCGTAGTGCCGCTTCAGGCAGGTCGGCGCCGTTGCGCAGGATCGGGCGCCCCTCGGTCAGGGTGCCGGTCTTGTCGAACACCACCGTGTCGATGCCGGCCAGGCGCTCCAGCGCGTCGGCGCTCTTCACCAGGATGCCCGAGCGGAACAGGCGGCCGGTCGCCACCACCTGCACGGCCGGCACCGCCAGCGCCAGCGCGCAGGGGCAGGTGATGATGAGGACGGCGATCGCGTTCATCAGGCTGGTCTCCCAGCCCGCGCCGTGCAGCAGCCACCCGGCCAGGGTCGTCAGGCCGAGGACATGCACCGCCGGCGCGTAGGCGCGCGACACGCGGTCGGCCAGCAGCCGGTAGCGTCCGCGGGCCTGCTCGGCGTTCTCCATCAGCCGCACGATCTCGGCGACCAGCGTCGATTCGCCGGCCGCCGTCGCGGTCACCTCGATCGGCCCGGTCAGGTTCAGCGTGCCGCAATAGACGCGCTCGCCCGGTCCCACCGCGCCCGGCACGGACTCGCCGGTTACCAGCGCCATGTCGACGTCCGATCGGCCCGCGGCGATCACGCCGTCGACGCCGATGCGCTCGCCCGCCGCGACCGCGACGCGCTGGCCGGGCCGGACCTGGTCGGGCGGAACGACGCTGCGCGCGCCGTCGGGCGCCACCACCGTGATGGCCTGCGCGTTGACCGCCAGCAGGTTCTCGGCCACGGAGCGCGCGCGCGCCCGCGCGCGACGGTCGAGGAAGCGGCCGACCAGCAGGAAGAACAGCAGCGTGACGGCGGCGTCGAAATAGGCGTGCGGCCGGCCGGCGACGGTCGCAACCAGGCTCATGCCCGCGGCCAGCAGGACGCCCAGCGAGATCGGCACGTCCATGTTCAGCCGGCCGGCGTGCAGTGCGGACAGCGCCGAGCGGAAGAAAGGCCGGCCGGCATAGGCGATCGCGGGCAGCGCGATCAGGGCCGAGACCCAGTGGAACAGGTCGCGCGTGGCGTCGCCCATCGATGTGTGGCCGGCCCACACGGAGACCGACAGCAGCATGACGTTGCCGGCGGCGAAGCCCGCCACGGCCATCGCCTTCAACAGCGCGCGGTCCTCGCTGCCCATGGCCTCGGCGGCGCGGCGCTGGTCGAACGGCGTCAGGCGGTAGCCCAGGCGCTGGATCGCCTCGATGAGGTGCGGGCCGGTCGTCGTCTCGGGCTTCCAGCGCAGGCGCAGGCGGCGCGTGCTCATGTTGACCCGCGCCTCGACCACGCCCGGCTGGCGCGCCAGCACGTTCTCGATCAGCCAGACGCAGGCCGCGCATTGCAGCCCGTCCACCATCAGATGCAGCAGGCGCGTGCCGTTCGCGCCCGCGGTTTCGTAGATCGCGGTGTCGCGGACCGGCCGGTCGTCCTGGGGGCGCAGCGGACGCGCGCCGGTCGGGAGCGTGCGCCGCTCGTACCACTGGGCCAGGCCCAGCGCGTTCACGGTGGCGAAGGCGGCGGCGCAGCCGGCGCAGCAAAAGCCGTCCTCGCGGCCGGCGCCGAGCGGCTTGCCGCCGAGCGGCTCGCCGCAATGCCGGCAGGCGTCGGTCACGGCACGACCAGGCGCGTTGTCGCGCGGTAGCGGCCGCCGGCGCCGCTCGCTTCGATCTGCATGTCCCACTGGCCGGGCAAGGGAAGCTCGACCGGCGCCATGTAGACGCCCGGGGCCTTGGCGGCCAGCATCACGTCGATCGGCTCGCCTTCGCCCAGCGGCCGCGAGAAGCGGGCGGCGATCTCGAGCCCCTTGAGCGGCGATCCGTCGCGGTCGACGAAGCGCGCCTCGGCATTGCCCCGGCGCCAGCCCATCTCCGCGCCCCAGCCGAGCTTGCGCTGCGCCGCCGCCTCGTCGAGCACCTGGTTGTAGGCGAGGCCGCGGTTATAGGCGTCGGATGCGGTCAGGCCCGACCACGAGCTGAGGGCGTAGTACACGAAGATGCCATTGACGGCGGTCACCACCCCGAAGAAGGCGGCGATCCAGCCGAAGACGTGACGGCCCTGAAGCGTAGCGCTGCCGGTCATCGCGATGGCCCCCTGAAGCTGCTGCCGCGGCTGGCCGAGACGCGCCCGTCGGCCTCGCGGACGATGAAGTGGATGCCCGTCGATTCGGTCTTCACGCTGTCGCGCGGCGCGGTGACGAACACCTTGAACTCGCCGACGCCGTCGGCCGGCACGGTCACCTTGGCGCCGGCGGCGGTGCCGCTGTCGCCCAGCACGTTGACGCGCGCCGACGGCAGCCCGTCGACGGACAGGGTCAGCGGCCGCTCGGCGTGCTGCTTGTTGATGATGTGGACCGTATAGCCGTTGCGGATCGAGCCGTCGGTCAGCGTGACGAACAGCGGATTGCGGTCGCGCAGCGTGTTGACGTCAATGTCGTTGCGCAGCAGCAGCGTGCCCAGCATGAACAGGCCGACCGCGCACCAGATGCCGATATAGATCAGCGTGCGCGTGCGGAAGATGCGCGTCGCCGCCGGCAGGCCCTGCTTGCGCGCCGTCACGTTCGCCAGCGAATCGATGCCGATCAGGCCGCGCGGCCGGCCGACCCGGTCCATGACCGCGTCGCAGGCGTCGGCGCACAGGCCGCAGTTGATGCATTCGAGCTGCTGCCCGTCGCGGATGTCGATGCCGGTAGGGCAGACGGCGACGCAGGAATCGCAATCCACGCAGTCGCCATGGCCCTCCCAGGAATCGCCCTTCTTGTGCTTGCCGCGCGGCTCGCCGCGGTCGGCGCGATAGGCGACGATCAGGCTGTGCTCGTCCAGCATCGCCGCCTGGAACCGCGCGTAGGGGCACATGTAGGTGCACACCTGCTCGCGCGCGAGGCCGCCGAGGACAAAGGTGCTGGCGGTCAGGAACGCGACGGCGGCATAGGCGGCGTAGGGCGCCTCGAAGGTCACCAACTGATGGGCCAACGTGGGGGCGTCGGCGAAATAGAGCACCCAGGCGCCGCCGGTCGCCATCGAGATCACCAGGAAGACCGCGTATTTCAGCGCGCGCTTGCCGAGCTTGGATGCCGACATCGGCGCCGCGTCCAGCCGCATGCGGGCGTTGCGGTCGCCCTCGATCAGGCGCTCGACCTGGATGAACAGGTCGGTCCACACCGTCTGGGGACAGGCATAGCCGCACCAGATGCGCCCGAACGACGCGGTGACGGCGAACAGGCCGATCGCCATCATGATCAGTATGCCGGTCAGGAAATACACTTCCTGCGGCCAGATCTCGATGAAGAAGAAGTAGAACTTTCGCTCGGGGAAATCGATCAGGATGGCCTGGCCGGGCGCGTTCGGCCCGCGGTCCCAGCGGAGCCACGGCGCGAGGTAGTAGATGGCAAGCATCGCCGCCATGGCGATCCATTTGAGGCGGCGGTAGAAGCCCGGGACGAGCCGGGGATGAACCTTGACGCGCGCGCGATAGAGCGAACGGACGGTCGGCTTGTTTACCGGTGTGACCCGCTCCTCATTCGCCTGCGCGACCTGGGTTGCATCGTTCACGTCACTTCCCGCCGCCCAGCGCGTGCACGTACACGGCCAGGGTCTTGATCGTCGCCGCGTCCAGCTTGCCTTCCCAGGCCGGCATCACGCCCTTGCGGGAGTAGCGCACGCTGGCGATGATCGCGTTGCGGTCGCCGCCGTAGAGCCAGATGCCGTCGGTCAGGTTCGGCGCGCCGACCTCGAGATTGCCCTTGCCGGTTTCGCCGTGGCAAGCGGCGCAGTTCTCGGCGAACACCGTCTTGCCGCGCTCGGCCGCCTGGGCGTCGGCCTTCTGGCCGCTCAGGCCCAGCACGTAGTCGGCGACGTCGTCGATCTGGTTCGGCTTCAGCACGCCGTCGGCCAGGAACGCCGGCATGTCGCTCATCCGCGTGTCGTCGTTGGGCCAGCGCACGCCGTAGCGCAGCGTGCGGTAGATTTCGTCGAGCTTGCCGCCCCAGATCCAGTCGTCGTCGTTGAGGTTGGGGTAGCCGGCCGCGCCGGCGGCGCCGGTGCCGTGGCACTGCGAGCAGTAGAGCTGGAAGGCCGAGCGCCCGCCCGCCAGCGCGAAAGCGCGCATCTCGGGATCGGCGGCGATCTGCTCGGGCGTCGCGGCCGCGATTTTGGTCAGCATGCCGGCCTGCAGGCTCTTCGCCGCCTTCAGCTCGTTCTCATGGTCGACGCGCGAGGAATAGCCGATCGCGCCCCGGGTCGTCCCCAGGCCGGGCACCGGCCAGGCGGGATAGACGACCCAGTAGCCGATGGACCAGGCGACCGTGGCGAGCAGTACCCACAGCCACCAGCGCGGCAGCGGGTTGTTCAGCTCCTTGATGCCGTCCCACTCGTGGCCGGTCGTGGCGGTTCCGGTGACGGAGTCTTTCTCGATCGTCGACATGATCTCAATCCTTGCTGAGCGGGATGCGGCCGGCGTCCTCGAGCTTCTGGCGGTTGCCTGGCCAGAACGTCCAGGCCAGCACGGCCGCGAAGAAGGCCACGAAGAAGATCAGGCTGGCCGTTCCGGTGATCGCCCGGATGGTTTCGTAGTCCATGGCGCGCTCCCGTCAGCGGATGTTCTTGGCGGTTTCGAAGGTCGAGAAGTCGACCAGCGTCCCGAGCATCTGCAGGTAAGCGACCAGCGCGTCCATCTCGGTGATCTCGCGCTCGCCGGCGTTGAACTTGCGCACGACCGCCTTGGGATAGCGCGCGACGAAGGCCGCGGGATCGGCGTCCGGCGCGGTCTGCGCCGCCACGTCCGCCTTGGCGTTCTTGATCATGTCCTCGGTATAGGGGACGCCGACGGTGCGGTTCGTGCGCAGATGCGCCTCGATGTCGCCGTACTCCAGCGGCTGGCGCGACAGGAAGCCGTAGCCGGGCATCACCGATTCCGGCACCACGGTGCGCGGATTGGTCAGGTGCGCCACGTGCCATTCGTCGGAATAGCGGGCGCCGACGCGCGCCAAGTCCGGTCCCGTGCGCTTGGACCCCCACTGGAAGGGATGGTCGTACATGCTTTCGGCGGCAAGGCTGTAGTGACCGTAGCGCTCGGCCTCGTCGCGGAACGGACGGACCTGCTGGCTGTGGCACAGGTAGCAGCCCTCGCGCACGTAGATATTGCGCCCCATCAGCTCGAGCGGCGTGTACGGCCTGACGCCCGACACCTTCTCGATGGTGCTCTCGAGGTAGAACAGCGGCACCATCTGGACGATGCCGCCGATCGCCACGACGATGAGCGTCAGCAGGATGAGCCAGAACGAGTTCGTTTCGGCGCGTTCGTGAAGCGTCGGCATGACGTCTATCCTTTTCCGCTCAGGCCCGGGACGCCGCCGGCGCGGCCGTCGGCGCACCCAGCATCGGGCGCTCGTCGCGCAGGCGGCCATGCGCCGTCTGCCACAGGTTCCAGCACATCACCAGCGCGCCGAAGATGTAGAGGCCGCCGCCCAGCGCGCGGATCACGTAGAACGGGTGCATCGCCTCGACCGTCTCGACGAACGAGTACTGCAGGAAGCCGAGCTTGTCGTAGGCCCGCCACATCAGGCCCTGCAGGATGCCCGAGATCCACATCGCGGTGATGTAGAGCACGATGCCGATCGTCGCGACCCAAAGGTGCATGTCGACCAGCCGGATCGAGTAGAGGCGCGGGCGCTTCCACAGCTTCGGCACCAGGTAGTAGATCGAGCCGAACGAGATGAAGCCGACCCAGCCCAGCGCGCCGGAATGCACGTGGCCGACGGTCCAGTCGGTGTAGTGGCTGAGCGCGTTGACGGCCTTGATCGACATGACCGGGCCTTCGAAGGTCGACATGCCGTAGAAGGCGATGGCAACCACCATCAACCGCAGCACCGGGTCGGTGCGCAGCTTCTCCCAGGCGCCGGACAGGGTCATGACGCCGTTGATCATGCCGCCCCAGGACGGCATCCACAGCATGATCGAGAAGGTCATGCCGAGGGTCTGCGCCCAGTCGGGCAGGGCCGTGTAGTGCAGGTGATGCGGGCCGGCCCAGATGTACAGGAAGATCAGCGACCAGAAATGCACGATCGACAGGCGGTAGGAATAGACCGGCCGGTCGGCCTGCTTGGGCACGAAGTAGTACATCATGCCGAGGAAGCCGGCGGTCAGGAAGAATCCGACCGCGTTGTGGCCGTACCACCACTGCGTCATCGCGTCCTGCACGCCCGCCCAGACCACGTAGCTCTTGGCGCCGGTGAACGACACCGGTACCGCCAGGTTGTTGATGATGTGCAGCAGCGCGATCGTGATGATGAAGGCGGCGTAGAACCAGTTCGCCACGTAGATGTGCGGCTCGCGGCGGATCGCCAGCGTGCCGAAGAAGACGATGGCGTAGAGGACCCATACGATCGTCAGCCACAGGTCGACGTACCATTCCGGCTCGGCGTATTCCTTGGACTGCGTGACGCCCATCAGGTAGCCGGCGACGGCCATGAGCAGGAAGAGTTGGTAGCCCCAGAAGACCACCCAGCCGAGGTCGCCGCCGAACAGGCGCGCGCGGCAGGTGCGCTGCACCACGTAGAAGGATGTCGCCATCAGGACGTTGCCGCCGAAGGCGAAGATCACGCCCGAGGTATGGATCGGCCTGATTCGACCGAACGAGAGCCAGGGCAGGTCGAGATTGAACGCCGGCCACGCGAGCTGCAGCGCCGCCAGCAGCCCCGCCGCCATGCCGGCTAGCGACCACACCATGGCGGCGATGACGCCTGCCTTGACTATGTCCTCGTTGTAATCGATTTGACTGGGATTGGCGGTACTTGCGGTCATGGCCTGTGCGTTCACGTGATTCACCCCGCTCCAATGCGCATGGACGGTGCACTTGTCGCCCCGCGCATGGGCAATCTATGAACCACGGGGACAGGGTCGTTCATTGACCTAAGTCAAGGTGCCGAACGCTAGCGCCGTCGATTAGTAGTAGGAATCGCTACAAAGGAAGTACCAGGGCGTGTGGCAGGACATCGCGACCCATTGCGGGACAGCGATAGCGGCGCATGGCAGCCTGGTCCTTGCCCTGTTCTCGGCCGGGCTGGCGGGCGGGGTGTCGCACTGCGCGGGGATGTGCGGGCCGTTTGTGCTGGCGCAGGTCGGCGCCCGCGCCGCCCAGGCGCCGCCGTCGGCCGCGTTCGGCGAACTCGCGCGGCTGCGCGGCGCGATGCTGGTGCCCTACCATCTCGGCCGCGCGACCAGCTATGCGCTGCTCGGCGTGCTGGCCGCAGCGCTGGCCGGCGGTCTTGCCGGCTTCGTGCATCTGCCCTGGATCGCGGCGGGGCTGCTGCTGGCGACGGCGGTTGTGTTCCTGGCGTCCGGCGTTCGCGGCATCGCGCCCGGGCTGGGCAGTCTGCCGCGGGCGGGGCGCATCGGCGCGATGCTGCGCGCCGGTGAATCGCTGGCGCGGTTCACCCGGCCGCTCTGGGCGGCGCCGACCGGCTGGCGCGGCTATGGGCTGGGCGTGGCGCTGGGCTTCATCCCCTGCGGGCTGGTCTATGGCGCGGTCGCCGCCGCCGGCTCGACCGCCAGCCCGACGGCAGCCGCCATCGGCATGCTGGCCTTCGCGTCGGGCACGGCGCCCAGCCTCATCGCCGTCGGCTGGCTGGGCGCGCTGGCGGCGCATCGCTTCAAGGAGGTCGCGCGCTATGTCGCGGTGCCCTTGATGCTGGTCAACGCCGGCGTGCTGGCGCTGCTGGCCTGGCGCCTCGTCCACTAGCGGCGGCGCGGCCCTGCGCCGGGATTGATCTGGATCAACGAGCCGGCGGCTCTTCGCGAATATCATCGCCGCCATTAATGTTCGAATGGGATATCCCGCGTTGGCCGATGAAGCATTGATCGCGCGCCTGCTGGACCGGTCGAAGATCGACCAGGCCTATCCGCTCGTGCGCAGCCTGGTGCCCGGCATCACGCTCGGCCGGTGGAACGCTTTCGTGCGGCCGCAGCTCGCCGTGCATTCCGCGGCATGGCCGCATGGCGTGATGACGATTCAGAACCACAAAGGCTACATACTGGGCCTGTTCAGCTTCGAGGTGCGCGACGATCTGTATGAGAGCCGCACGCTGTGCATCGACAACATCGTGGTCCCCAGCATGCCGGGGCGCGAGCTGATCTGGATCGCGATCGCCGACGCCACCGACCAGCTGGCGAAGATGAACGATTGCCGCGCGGTCCGCGCCGGGCTCAACGAAGAGCTGGGCAGCGATGCCGACGACCGCCTGTGGGTCGGCAGCTCGCTGCAGCGCTCGGGCTACGTGCTCGAAGGCGTGCGGGCCTTCAAGCGGCTGGACGGCGAGGCGATACCCGCCGTGCCGGGCAAGACGGGCGGCGGCGGCAGCGCCGACGGCCGCAACCAGCGCCGCGCCTGACCGCGCCTTGCCGGCCGAGGGGACCATCACGTGGCGCGCTTGACCATCGCGGCGCAGGCCGATCGGCAGCCGCAGAGCTTGCCGGATCCCTGCGAGAATTGCGGGGTGCGCGACTTCTCGGCCTGCGCGCCCTTGAACGACAGCGAGCTGTGCCGCCTGGCAGGGCTGATGACGACCGTCAACATCGAGCCGCACCAGCCGATCTTCAGCGAGGCGGACGCGGCCGACCATGTCTTCACCGTCACGGGCGGGGCCGTGAAGATCTACAAGCTGCTGCCGGACGGGCGGCGGCAGATCACCGGCTTCCTGTTTCCCGGCGACTTCCTGGGGCTGACCCACAACGCGCTCTATGCCTACAGCGCCGAGGCGATGACCGCGACGCGGCTGTGCCGCTTCCCGCGCAAGAAACTCGAGGCGCTGCTCGACGAGCTGCCCAAGCTCGAGCAGCGGCTGCTCGGCATGGCATCGCACGAGCTGGCGGCGGCGCAGGACCAGATGGTGCTGCTCGGCCGCAAGTCGGCGCGCGAGCGGGTGGTCTCGTTCCTGCTGATGCTGTCGGGCGGCGCGGTGCGCCGCGGCCAGCCCGACAACCCGGTGGCGGTCCCGATGACCCGCAACGACATCGCGGACTTCCTGGGCCTCACCGTCGAGACGGTCAGCCGCACGATGACCCAGCTCAAGACGCAGCATTTGATCGAGCTGATGGACGAAAAGCAGGTCCGCCTCAGCCGGATCGAAGCGCTGCGCGAGATCGCGGGCGGGTTCTAGGCACGGCGGGGAGGCACCGATGGATTGCGGAGATGCCCTGCGCCGGCTGCCGGCGCCCGAACCGGCGGCGGGGCTTGCGGCCTACGAGCGCGAGCGGGAGCTCGCGCTCGCGCGCTCGCCGGCCTGCCGCGCCAACTACGAGCGCTATCTAGCGGGCCGCCGCCGCGCCGCCGCGGTCGACTACCAGCCGATCAAGCTCGACATCGAGAACACCAGCCGCTGCAATTTCCGCTGCACGATGTGCGTGGTCAGCTCGTGGACCAAGGGCAAGCGCGCGGACGACCTGCCGCTCGAGGCCTTCAAGCGCCTGATCGACGAGCAGGAGGGGCTGCTGGAGATCAAGCTGCAGGGCATCGGCGAGCCGACGCTGCAGCGCGACGACTACTTCGCGATGATCCGCTATGCGCGACGGAAGCACATCTGGGTACGCACGACGACGAACGGATCGCTGCTGCATCTAAACGACAACGCGCGCAAGCTGATCGATTCGGACGTCAACGAGCTGCAGATCTCGATCGACGGGGCCTCGCGCGAGGTCTACGAGGCGATCCGGCGCGGCGGCGTCTACGACCGGGTCATGAAGAATGTCCGCGCGGTCAATGACTGCCAGCGCAGGGCCGGCGTCGAGCGCACCAAGATGTGGACGGTGGTCCAGAAGGGCAACATCCACGAGTTGGAGGCGCTGGTCGACCTGGCCGCCGACCTGGGTTTCACCAACCAGGTGTTCTCGCTCGAGCTGTCCGATTGGGGCATCGCGGAATGGCACGACCGCAACGCCCGGGCGGCGGTCGAGGCGGAGCTCGAGATCGGGCGGCTCGCGGCCCTTGTGGAGCGCGGCGAGCGCCTGGGCGTGCGGGTGCGGTTCTGGAACGTCACCCAGAAATACAGCTTCGAATCGCCCGAAACCTTGTGCCCCTGGCCGTTCGAACGCGCCTATGTCGCGTCGGACCTGCGGGTGGTGCCGTGCTGCTTCATCGGCAATCCCGACGTCGCCGAGATCGGCGCGGGGCTGCCGGACGGGACCGGTTTCGGCGGGGTGTGGGCGGGCGACGAATTCCGCGCCTTCCGCCAGGCGCATCTCGACGGCGCGCCGCCGGACTATTGCCGGAACTGCTATCGCCGGGAGGCGGCGCCGCGTTGACGGCGCGGCCGGCCGCTCAGACGAGGATGGCCGGCGGCACGTAGTACATCATGTGGTCCTGCAGCCCGCGCACGCCGGCGATCCGCTCGACGACGACGTGGATCGCGTTGCGCTCGTTGGCGGTGAATACCGTGCCCCAGAGATGCACGACCCCGTTGTGCACCACGACATTGGCCGTGCTGCCGGGCGCCCAGCGCTGCTTGTGGAGCTCGGACATCACCTTGGCGCGAATGCCGGCGTCGTCCGGGTTGGATTCGGGCACGACCAGCCGCGGCAGGCTTGCGATGGCCTGGACCAGGTTGGCGCGGCTGACGATGCCGACGATGGAATTGCCGCGCAACACCGGCACGCGCTTGATGTGCTTGGTCTCCAGAATTTCGGCGATCTCCGCCAGCGAGGCGGATTCGCCCACGGTGACGGCGCCGGGGGTCATCACGTCGCGGACATGCAGTCCGAACGCCTTGACGTACTCCTTGGCCCGGGTCTCATAGCCGGTGACCAGTTCCAGCCACCAGGACCGCTTCTTCTCGGTATGGGTTTCCTCGCGGTGCAGCAGGTCGCCCTCGCTCACCATGCCCACGAGCTTGCCGCCGGTCTCGACGACCGGCAGGGCGCTGACGCGATGCTTGACCATGAGCTCGGCGGCGTGCTGGACGGTGTCGGCGGGACCGACCGAGACGACGGCGGCGGTCATGATATCCGAGGCCTTCATTGCATGCTCTCCTGCGTTGGTCCGCGGGGGACCGGTACGACCATGTTGTCGACAACGTTAGGTGCTGCCGGGCGGCCTGCATTGAGCCAGATCAAGCGCCGGGGGGCGGGACGGGTCTAAGGAAAGCCATGCCCTACCGGGATCGCGACGACCTGCCGGAAACGCTGCGCCAGCGCCTGCCGCCTCATGCGCAGGACATCTATTGCCAGGCGTTCAACCATGCCTGGGTCACCTATGGCGACCGCCTGGACCGCGAGGCGATCGCGCACCGCGTGGCCTGGGCGGCGGTCAAGCGGGGCTATCGGCGCGAAGGCGAGGTCTGGGTGCCGCGGGACTAGCCTGGATCAGCGCAGGCGGCGGAACATCAAGGCCGCCGCCGCCATGGTGACCGAGGCGATCGGCAGCAGCGGCCAGAGCTGCTGCAGGACGAGGTGCGGCGGGAGGTCCTGCAGGAACAGGCCGCGCAGGATCACCAGCACGTAGCGGACCGGGTTGACGTAGGTCAGCCACTGCACCACGTCGGGCATGTTGGCGATCGGCGTGGCGAAGCCGGACAGGATCACCGCCGGCACCAGCGCCAGCATGGCGCCCAGCATCGCCTGCTGCTGGGTCTGCGAGACCGCCGAGATCATCAGCCCGATGCCGATCACCGCCATGATGAACAGGACCAGCGCCAGGTAGAGCAGGCCCAGGCTGCCGCGGAACGGCACGCCGAACCACAGCACCGCCGCGGCCAGGATGACCGAAGCCTCGATCAGCCCGATCAGCAGCGCGGGCAAGGCCTTGCCGAGCAGGATCTCGAACGGCCGGAGCGGCGTGACGAGAAGCTGGTCGAACGTGCCGAGCTCGCGCTCGCGGGCGACCGACAGGCAGGTCACCAGCACGGCGGCGATCAAGGTCAGGGTCGCGACCAGCCCGGGCAGGATGAACCACTGGCTCTCCAGCACGGGGTTGAACCAGGCCCGCTGGACCAGGGTGGCGCGCTGCGTGCGCCCGCTCGCGGCGGCCAGCTCCGCGTTGAAGCCGTCGGCGATGGCGTTGACGTAACCCAGCACCGCCTGCGCGGTGTTCGACCGGCGCCCGTCCAGCAGCACCTGCACGGGCGCCGGGCGGGCCGCTTTGATATCGGCGGTGAAGGTCTGGCCGATATGCAGCACCATCGCCACGCGCTGGCGATCCAAGAGGTCGCGCGCCGCCGCCGCCGAGCCGACCGTCGCCTCGCGGTGGAAGGCTTGCGAGCCCTCGAAGCGGGCGGCGAACTCGCGCGCGAGCTGGCCGCGGTCCTCGTCCCAGATCGCGTAGCGCACGCGGTCGACGTTGTAGGTGGCGGCATAGGCGAACAGCGCGAGCTGGATGATCGGCGGCACGATCAAGACCAAGCGCGAGCGGCGGTCGCGCCAGACCGCCAGCAGTTCCTTGTGCACCAGCGCCGCGATCCGCGCCCACATCGTCCTAGTCCAGCCGCCGGCGCGTGCGCAGCCGGGTCAGGGTCAGGAACAGCAGCGCGAAGCCGGCCATGCCCGCCATGTTGGGCAGCAGCACGCCCCATACGTCGCCCGCCAGGAACAGCGTCTGCAGGCAGGCGACGAAGTAGCGCGCCGGAATGACCTGGGTCACCCATTGCACGACGGTGGGCATCGAATCGATGTCGAAGATGAAGCCCGACAGCATGAAGGCCGGCATGTAGGACACGACGATCGCGATCTGCCCGGCGACGAACTGGTTGCGCGCCGCGGTGGAGATCAGCAGCCCCAGCCCCAGCGCGCCCAGCAGGAACAGCGAGGTCGCCAGCAGCAGCGCGGCCATCGACCCGCGCAGCGGCACGTGGAACAGGAAGATGCCCATCAGCACGGACACGGCCATGCCGCCGAGGCCGAGCACGAAATAGACCGCCATGCGGCTCAGGGTCAGCTCGGCCATGCTGGCCGGCGTCACCATCATCGCCTCCATCGTGCCGCGCTCCCATTCGCGCGCCACCACCAGCGCCGTCAGCATGGCGCCGATCAGGGTCATGACGATGGCGATCACGCCGGGCACCAGGAAGTTGGTGCTGCGCAGCTCGGGGTTGAACCAGACGCGCTGCTCGACCACGACCCCGGCATCGCCCGTCTCGCCGCGCCGGCGCAGGTCCTGCTGCAGCCAGGTCGCCGCCGCGCCGCGGGCATAGGCGCCGACGAAGCGCGCCGTGTTGGCGTCGGTACCGTTGACGATCACCTGGGCCTCGGCCGTGCCGCCGCCGCGCAAGGAGCGCGTCGCATCGCCGCGCAGCACCACGATCCCGTCCACCTGGCCGGCGGTCAGCGCGGCTTCGGCCCTGCGCGCGTCGGTCATCGCGACGGGGCGGATGTAGGGCGAGTTGGCGAACGACTCGAACAGGCTGCGCGTGTCGCCGGTCACGTTCTCCATAACGATCGCGATCGGCAGGTGCCGCACGTCCAGCGAGACGCCGTAGCCGAACAGCAGCAGCAGGATCAGCGGCATCACGAAGGCGATGGCGATGCTGGACGGGTCGCGCACGACCTGCAGCGTCTCCTTGCGCATCAGCGCCACGATGCGCCGCGCGGCCGCCCGCGCGCTCATGCCGCCGCCGCCTGGTTGCCGGCGCCGATCAGCGCGATGAAGGCGTCCTCCAGCGACGGGCGCGGCAGCGCGGCGGTGGCGACGCTCGCCTTCAGGGCGGCCGGCGTCGCCACGGCCGCCAGTCGTCCGCGGTCGATGATGGCCAGGCGGTCGCAGTATTCCGCCTCCTCCATGAAATGCGAGGTGACCAGCACGGTGACCCCGCCCTCCGCCAGCGCGGCGATGCGCAGCCAGAAGGCGCGGCGCGTCAGCGGGTCGACGCCGGAGGTCGGCTCGTCCAGGAACAGGATGGCCGGCTCGTGCATCAGAGCGGAGCCCAGCGACAGGCGCTGCTTGAAGCCGAGCGGCAGGTCGTTGCACGCGGACTCCGCCTCGGCGCGCAGGTCGAATTCGTCCAGCACCCAGTCGACGCGCCGGTCGCGCCGGCGCCGGTCGAGCCCGTAGGCGCGCGCGAAGAACGCCAGGTTCTGTCGCACCGTCAGGTTGCCGTAGAGTGAGAATTTCTGCGCCATGTAGCCGATGCGGGCGCGCGCCGCGGCGGCCGATCGGCCAAGGTCGATCCCGGCCACGCGCGCCGCGCCGCTGCTCGGCGCCAGCAGCCCGCAGAGCATGCGGAAGATCGTCGACTTGCCGGCGCCGTTCGGGCCCAAAAGGCCGAAAATCTCGCCGCGGCGAACGCTGAAGTTCACGTGATCGACGGCGACGAAGGAACCGAAGCGCCGGGTCAGGTCGCGCACGGCGATGATCTCGGAATCGGCCGGATGCGCCGCGGCGGTCGCCGGAGCCGCGGGCAGGGTGCGCCTGGCGGGCGCGAGCCGCGCCACGAACTCGTCCTCGAGCGCGGAGACGACGGGCTCGATCGACCGGGCCTGGATGGCGCCGGCCGACGGCGGCGCGGCGCCCTCGCGCAGCAGCAGGCGGACGCCGTCGCCGCGGATCGCGGCGTCGATGATGCCCGCGTCCTGCATCGCCAGCGCCTGCACCCGACGGCGGGTCTCGGGTGGGGCCTGCGCCAGCAGCACGCGGCCCGCGAGGCGGCCGACGAAATCCGCCGGCGGGCCCTGGTCCAGCAGGCGGCCTTCGTGAAGCAGCAGCACGTGCCGGCTGCGCTCGGCCTCGTCCAGATAGGCGGTCGTCCACAGCACGGTCATGCCGTCGTCGGTCAGGCGCTCGACGATGCGCCAGAGCTGGCGGCGGGAGAGCGGATCGACGCCCACCGACGGCTCGTCCAGCAGCAGCAGGCGCGGCCGCGCCAGCAGCGAGCACGCCAGGCCCAGCTTCTGCTTCATGCCGCCCGAAAGCTGGCCGGCCAGGCGGCCGGTGAACGGGGCCAGGTCGGTGAAGGCCAAGAGCTCGCCGAAGCGCTGCCGGCGCTCGGCCCCGACGACCTGGCGCAGGTCGGCGTGCAGCGCCAGGTTCTCGCCCACGGTCAGGTCCTCGTACAGGCCGAAGCGCTGGGGCATGTAGCCGATCTCGGCCTGCACGCTGGTCGCGTCGACGGCGATGTCGCGACCCAGCACGTGGATGCTGCCGCCGTCCCGCTGCAGCAGCCCGGCGATCAGGCGCAGCAGGGTGGTCTTGCCGGCGGCGTCGGGCCCGACCACCGTCGTGATGCCGCCTCCGGCGATCGCGAAGGCGAGGCGGTCCAGCGCGACGACGCTGCGGTCCCCGGTGCGGAAGCGCTTGGTCAGCTCGCTGACGACGATGGTCGGGGCAGCAGCGGCCTCGGCCGGCGTCACGGCGCGGCGGCCAGGCGGATCGTCACGGGCATTCCCTGCCTCAGCGCGGCATCCGGGGTCGTGACGTGCACGCGCAGGCGGTAGACGAGCTGCGTGCGCAGCTCGGGCGTCTCCACGGTCTTCGGCGTGAACTCGGCCGTGGGCGAGATGTAGCCGACCCAGCCCTGGTAGGCCTGTCCCGGCCGGCTGTCGGTCAGCACCTCGACCGGCATGCCGGGCTTGACCGCGCCCAGCAAAGTCTCGGGCACATAGGTGCGGATCCAGACCTTGTCGGTCAGCGCGACCGTGTAGATGGTCGAATTCGGCAGCACCACGGCACCCGGCTCGTGCACGCGCGTCAGCACGATGCCCTGGCTGGGCGCGGTCAGGGTGGTGTGCTTGTGGCGGTTGCGGGCGAGGTCGAGCGTCGCCTCCTCGGCGCGGAGCTGGGCGCGCGCCTGCTCGATTTCCTCGCGGCGCGGCCCGGCGACCGCGAGGGCCAACGTCTCGCGCGCGGCCTTCAGCCGGCCCGCAGACTCGTCCAGGGCGGCGCGCGCATCCTCGAAGGCCTGCTGCGCGACGGTGCCGGTGGTGACCAGCGCCTGGCGGCGGCGGAACACCGCCTCGGCGTTCTCCTGGGTCGCGCTCAGCGCGGCCACGTCGGCCCGCGCGCGCTCGATCTCTTCGGGCCGGGAGCCGGCCTCGAGCTTGTCCAGCACGGCCTTCTGCGCGTCGCGGCGGGCCTCGGCGAGCCGCACGGCCTGGGCATAGAACTCGGGGTCAAGCACGGCCAGCACCTGGCCGGGCGCCACCGGGTCGCCTTCCTCGACCTTCAGCTCGGCGATGCGGCCCTCGGCGTCGAACGCCAGGTCGACCTGCCGGATGTCGACGTTGCCGTACAGCAGCACGCCGTCCGGCCCGCCGCGGCCGATCAGCAGGCTGCCCCAGGTCGCAAGCGGGCGCGGCGCCAGGATGAGGATGGCCGCCACGGCCACCGCGATAGCAATCAGGACGACAAGCCAGCGGCGCATCGGCGAATCCCGATACAGGACGGCAGGCCCCGCGAGCGCGGCGGCCCTGGGGGTCAATGTACCATGAGCACCGGGATCGTCGCGCTGCGAAGCACCTGCTCGGTGACGCCGCCGAAGACCCATTCGCGCAGGCGGCTGTGGCCATAGGCGCCCATCACCAGCAGGCCGGCGCCCGCCTCGCCGGCGGCGGCCAGCAGCATCTGCCCGGCATGGCGTGCCTGCGGCTCGAGATGGCGATGCTCGGCGGCCGCGTACAGACGGCGCAGCGTCACGAGCAGGCGCTGCGTGTCGGCCGGATCGTCGCGACCGCCTTCGCGGGCGGTGATGACCACGATCCGCTTCGCCTTGGCCAGGAACGGCCCCGCCGCGCCGACGGCGCGCGCGGCCTCGCGAGTCGATTTCCAGGCGATGGCGATGGTGTCCAACGTGAGCCCGCCGGCGGTCGGCAGCAGGACGGGCCGGCCGGAATCGAACAGCGCAGCTTCCAGCGCCATGCGCTCCTCCGCGCCGAACCGGGTCGGACGCCCGATCACCGTGAGGTCCGAGGTGCGCGCATACAGCGGAATCCATTCGTTCTCGCGGCCTTCCTTGGCGTGCCACGCCGCCGAGACGCCCGCTGCATTGGGCTGCTCGGCGCCCAACACCAGCTTTGTGCCTTCGGCGAAGCGGTGGACCAGCGCGCGCGCGGCGACCTGCTGCGCGGCAGCTTCCTCTTCCAGCCGGTCCAGCAGGCCGGCGGACAGGCCGACGCCGCCTTCGACCGCCAGGTTGGCCGCCATTTCGCCCGGGCTCGGCCGGACATAGAGGAAATCGAGATGGCCGCCGAAGCGCGTCGCGACGTCCAGCGCGCCCTTGAAGACGATGCTGTCGCTGTCATTGCCGGTGACGGGGATGAGGATCGTTTTCGGCATAGGCATTTCTCCGCCTGGCAATCGTCGCCAGCAAGTTTACGATAAGTTGGGACAAGAACGTTGGCCCAGTAGAGCCCGCCCCGCCGTCCGGGCATTGACGTGGATCAAGCGGCAGACGATGGCCGCGCCCCGGGGCAAGGCATGATTTGGATCAATGCCGCCGGGCCCTGCGCCCGGAGACTGGCCATGCGTGCAGGCAAGGCCGGCGCGATGGAGCAGCCCCGCCATCGCGCCTGGCAGGTCTTCCCGGGGAAACGACAAGGAGTGATGCGCCGTGGCGCTGCGAAAGATCCGTCTCGAATTGGCCCGCTGCCCCGAGTTCCCGGAGGGCAGCGCTGGCCATGGCTACGAGTTCGTGGCGCCGCTGGACGGCGCGGGGAATTTCGACGCGGCGGAATGGCGCAAGGCGCGGGCGAGATGCACCGTGCGGCGCTTTTGGGGCCTGGAGCCGCCCGAGAACGGCGTGCTGATCCACACGGGCAAGGGCCGCTGGGCGTTCTCGTATGTGCCCGACGAGACCGAGGACGACGAGCCGATCTTCCATTTCGACCGCCACGTCTTCCGCGCGGGAGAGTACGTGTCGATCACCGAGCATGACGGGGTGCAGCGGCCGTTCCGGATCGCCGCGGTCGGGTGAGGGCGGGTCGCCGGGTCAGGCGCCCGGGCGCACCGGCGGCCGGGGCCTGGTCGGCAAATACTCGACCGTGGGCGAGTTGCGCACAGGCTGCGGATAGAGCGCCATCAGCTCCAGCACGTCCTCGGGCATCTCGGTGTTGACCGACAGGCCGAGATGGCCCGCCTCGGTCGGCGTTATGGGGTAGTCGTGCGTCCAGCGACCGCTGGTCAGGATGCCGGCGATCTCCTCGGCCTTTTCCTTCGGCATGTCGTCCGCCAGCAGCTCGACGCAGGCCCGGCGTACCTGCTCGGTCGCCTTGCGGCCGATATCGGCGAGGATCAGCGTCTCGTCGTCGATCTCGCCGATCGGCTTCTGCTCCACGACCTTAAGCAGCGACGCCGCGGGGAAGTTCTTGATCTGGGGATCGATCGGCCCGAGGACGGAATGCGGGCACAGCACGATCTGGTCCGCGGCCAGCGCCACCAGCGTGCCGCCGGACATCGCCATGTGCGGCACGAAGACCGTGACCTTGGCCGGGTGGTTGTTGATGGCGCGGGCGATCTGCAGCGCGGCCAGGACCAGCCCGCCGGGTGTGTGCAGGATCAGGTCCAGCGGCTGGTCGGGGGCGGTCATGTGGATCGCGCGGATAACCTCCTCGGAATCGTCCATGTCGATGTAGCGCATCAGCGGGAATCCCAAGAGGCTCATGGTCTCCTGGCGGTGGACCAGGGTGATCACGCGGCTGCCGCGAACGGACTGGATCTGCGCGATCTTGCGCTGGCGCAGCGCGATCAGCACGCGCTGGCGCATCATCGGCCAGAACGCCATGGCGATGAACATCAGCCAGATGAAATCGCCCAAGGGTCCTCCCCACGCGTGTGCCGCCGGCGCGTCGTCAGTCGGCCGCGCCTCCCGCCACTACCATATACGCTCCCACAAGCCGGTCTCCTCGTCGAGCTGGGCCTGTTCGAGCCCGCGGAAATCGCCGCGCGAGACGATACCGATGACGTGCTTGCCGGTGGCGACGACCGGCACATGGCGGAAGCCGCCATCCTGCATCAGCCGCAGCGCGTCCACGGCTGTGCTGCCCTTGGCCATCGCGGCCGGATTGGGGGTCATGACGTCCGCCAGCTTCGTCTTGGCCGGATCCTTGCTTTCCGCCAGCACGCGGCTGACGGCGTCGCGGCCGGTGAAGATGCCGACCAGGCGATCCTCGCCCTCGACGACCAGGACCGCGCCGCAGCGATGATCGCGCATCTTCGTGCAGGCATCCTTCACCGACGCGGCCGGTGAGAGCTTCACGGGCTTCTGGTTGCGGACCAGGTCGCCTACGTGCCGTTGAGTCATGCTATGCCCCTTCTTGGCCCCGGCGCAGGGCATGGCGGCCCTGGGCACCTCTGAAGAACACGATTGTAGCCTTCCTAATATGCAGGGCGGGCCGGCGCGACATTGACTTGCGTCAAGGGCGGCGCGCCCTGTCACGTCGGCAGCGCGAACGCGGCCAGCACCGGCGCGTGGAACGAGCCGAACCGGCGGGCGCCGGCCGGCGCCTCGAGGACCTCGTCCGGCAGGCCCTGGTTGAACACCTCGGCGCGGCGGCACAGCAGGCTGAGGCCCCGGGACACCAGGATGTGGTCGAGCATGATCGGCTCGCCGCCGTGCAGGACGGAGTACTGGCGCTCGCGCGGCAGGCTGCGCTCCAGCGCCGCCAGGGCGCGCGCGGCGAGACTGACGTTGCCGGTGTCTTCCGCGCCGCCCAGGATGATCCGCGTCGGACCTTCGCGATAGTCGGCGTTGAAATCGCCGCACACCGCGATCAGGGCGTCGGGCTCGGCGTCGAACAGGCGCTCGATGAACAGGCGGGCTTCCAGCGCCTGGCCCGTGCGCTTCAGCGCCGCGAGGTAGTATCCCTCGGCCCAGCCGGCGACGGTCTTCCAGACGAAGGCGGATCGCTTCTGGCCGGCAATGGTGGCGGCCAGCGGCGCCTTCAGGTGCAGGTTGACGACATGCAGGCTGCGGCCGCCCGGCAGCGCCAGGGCCGCATACTGGATCGGCCGGTCGAAGCGGGCCTCGATCCGGTCCCGACCGCTCGTGACCGGGACGGTCAGGGGTGGCACCAGCTCGTGCCAGACCTGGCGGGATGCGACGACCGGGTAGCGCGACAGCACGACAAGGTTGTGACGGTCGGCGGGACCTACTCCGCCGGAACTGGTCATTGCGACGCGCTGGTAGGCGGCGTAGGGCGTGTCCGCCAGCAGCCGGTCGAGCGCGCCGAGCACGCGCTTCTGCTGCGGGCGGGCATCCTCGGCGTTGACCTCCTGCAGGCAGAGGATGTCGGCGGCAAGCCGCGTCAGGTGCTCTCGCAGGACGCCGATGCGCTCCGCCAGCGGCGTCTCCGGGCCCGCGCGCAGGCCCAGGCTCTCCACGTTGAACGTGGCGATGCGGAACCCCGCGCCGGGCGTGGCGCCGGACGGCGGCTCCGGGCTCATGCGCCGTCGTTGCCGCTAGCGGGCACGGACGTAGCTGCCCGGCGCATCGCCGAGCGGCGGGAAGCCGGCCTCCGGCGCGCCCATCGCGGGCAGCGGGCCGGGATCGCCCGACCACGCCTCGAGCCAGGCGCCCCAGGCCGGCCACCACGATCCTGCATGCTGCTTGGCGTGGTTGAACCAGGTGTCGGGGTCCACGTGGTAGTCGCCATGCGCGATGGTGCCGATGCGGTACTGGCGCGGCGGGCCGGACCCGTTCGCGGACTGCGGCTCGCTGACGATGCCGGCGTTGTGTCCACCGCTCGCCAGCACGAAGGTGACGTCCGACTGGGTCAGCCAGTTGATCTTGTAGACCGAGCGCCACGGCGCGATGTGGTCGCGCGTGGTCGACACGGCGAAGATCGGCACCTTGATGTCGGCCAGCGACACCAGCTCGCCGCGGGCCTGGTAGCGGCCCTCCGCGAGGTCGTTCTCGAGGAACAGGTTCTGGAGGTATTCCGAGTGCATATGGTAGGGCATGCGCGTGGCATCGGCGTTCCACGCCATCAGGTCCGTCATCGGCGTGCGCTCGCCCAGCAAGTATTCGCGCACCATGGTGGACCAGATGAGGTCCTGCGAGCGCAGGAGCTGGAACGCGCCCGACATCTGGCGCGTGTCGAGGAACCCCTGGTCCCACATCATGTCCTCGAGCCAGGCGACCTGACTCTGGTTGATGAACAGCATCAACTCGCCGGCCTCGGTGAAATCGGTCTGCGCGGCGAACAGCGTCAGCGACTTCAGGGGCTCCTCGCCGGCGCGCGCCAGCTTGGCGGCGGCGATCGCCATCAGCGTGCCGCCCAGGCAGTAGCCGACTGCGTGCACCTTGGGCGCGCCCGGGACGATCGCCCGCACCGCCTCCAGCGCCTTCAGCGGGCCGAATTCGAGATAGTCGTCCATCGCGAGGTCGCGGTCCGCCGCGGTCGGATTCTTCCACGAGACCATGAAGACGGTATGGCCCCGCTCGACCAGGTAGCGCACCAGGCTGTTGGCCGGCGAGAGATCGAGGATGTAGTACTTCATGATCCAGGCCGGCACGATCAGCACCGGCTCGGGCCGCGCGGTGGGCGTGGTCGGCGAATACTGGATCAGCTCGATCAGCCGGTTGCGGTAGACGACCTTGCCCGGCGTGATGGCGACGTCGCGGCCGACCTGGAAGGCGTCGGCGCCGACCGGCGGCCGGCCGAGCAGCACGCGCTCGGCGTCCTCGAACCAGTTCTGCCAGCCGCGCCACAGGTTCTGCCCGGACTGTTCGGTCGTCACGCGCAGGACTTCGGGATTGGTCGGCAGGAAATTCGACGGCGAGATCGCGTCGAGGATCTGGCGCATCGCGAAATGCACCACCTCGGCGTGGCGCGGATCGACGCCGCGAATGTCGGTCGTGGCGTTGTGCCACCATTGCTGCGTGAACAGGAAGCCCTGCCAGATCAGCGGGAAGGGCTGGCGCTGCCAGTCCGCGCCCAGGAAGCGCCGGTCGCCCGGCAGCGGCTCGATCGCCGGGGCGGCCGCGTTGTCCGTGCGCGCGCGGTTGACGTAGTCGAGGTAGCGCAGCCACTTGCGCTGCGCCTTGCGCAGCAGCTCGGCCTGCTTGCCGGGCGCGTTGGCCAGGTGGATGCCCCAATCGGAAAAGGCCTGCTGCAGCGCCGCTGGCGACAGGCCGCCGGTGAACTGCGCCTGCCAGGCATGGACCAGGCGGTCGATCGGAAAGCCGTGCGCGTCGACCTCCTCGTCCGCCAGGGGCACCGCCGGCGCGGTGGTGAGGGCGGGCGGCGCCTGCTTGCGGCGCGCCGGCAGGGCAATGGCCGCTGTCTTCGATTTGCGCCGCGCGGGCGATCGGGTCGCCATGCACACCTCGTCTTCGCTGGTATTCCTGTGTATGGTTCATCGTGCCCTGGCGCGTTGACCTGAATCAACCGCGGCGGGACATCGGCCCGTTGATCTGCGTCAAGGCGCCTCGGCGACGTTGCGATCAAATGCGGCCAGGCAGTCGAAGCGAACGAAATCGTCGGAGGCCCAATGCAATTGCGTGAAATCGCCGTCTATGCGGATGCTTCCGAAGCGATGGCAACCTGTCTCGACACCGCCGCCGCGCTGGCCTCGACGCACCAGGCGCATCTCGTGGCCTTCCATATCAAGGGCAGGCCGGTGGCATTCGCCGACATGAGCGGCACCATGTCGGCCGACCTGATCGAGCTGCAGGAGGAGTACGCCCGCCAGGAGGCCGAGAAGGCCCAGGCCGCGGTGCGCGCCGCCGAGCAGCGCAGCGGCCTTACGATCGAATGGCGCATGGCCGAGGGCGATGTCGCCGGAACGGCGCTGCTCTACGCGCGCTACGCCGACCTGGTCGTCGTCAGCCAGGCACCGATCGACGACAACCGAGGGGCGCCGGCGATCGACATGCCCGAGACGCTGGTGATGGGATCGGGACGGCCGGTCCTGATCGTCCCGCGCTACGGCAAGTTCCCCACGGTCGGCCAGCAGGTGCTGGTGGCCTGGAAGCGCACGCGCGAGGCCACCCGCGCGGTACACGAGGCGCTGCCGATCCTCGAGCGCGCCAAGTCGGTGCGGGTCGTCGAGTTCAATCCCGCCACCGACGAGGTCGCGCAGCACATTCCCGGCGCGGACATCGCCGCGCACCTTGCCCGCCACGGCGTCAAGGTCGAGGTGTCGTCGATGACCGTCAGCGGCGATATCGAGGTCGGCGACGCCATGCTGTCGACCGCCGCGGACCAGGGCACCGACCTGCTGGTGATGGGCGCCTATGGCCATTCGCGCCTGCGCGAGTTCGCTTTCGGCGGCGTCTCCCGCCATCTGCTGCGGCACATGACGGTGCCCGTGCTGATGTCGCACTAGTGCCCCGAACCCGAAGTTCGCCCTCTCTTGATCGCAAGACCGGAGACGAGCTTCGGATCCCAAAGGGACACTAGATTCAAATAGTTGCTAGCGTCCTTTTCGATTCCGAAGTTCGTACGGGGTGTGTCGCAAACACTGACGAACTTCGGAATCGAGACACTAGCGGGTGGACGCGCGCGCAGACGGCGCGCCGAGCTATGCCGCCGATAGAAGTCCCCACGGGTCATGCGTCCATGCGATCGAGATGATGAACGCAAACACGCCGAGCGCCGCCAGCCAGTAGCCGAGCCGGGCCGCCCTGGTGCGCGCCTTCCAGGTGCAGACGCCGAGGACGAGATAGACTCCGAGCAGCACGATTTTCGCCGTGAGCCACGCATCCACGAAGGGATATTGCTGGATGACCGTCGTCAGCATCAGCGCGGCGGTCAGCAGCGTGGTGTCGACGCCGTAGGCGAGAACGCGCATCGGCGCCGCCAGGACCCAGCGGTATCCCAGCAGGAGCAACGAACCGCGCAGGGCGAAGAGTCCCCCGCTTGCCAGCGCCGCCGCGACATGCACCAGCTTGATCTGGGCGTAGAACGCGATCAACGATGCGGCCGGCGGATCGGGCTTCTACCGATCGCCGCGCGCCGCTGGCCTCGTCTCGGCCCGGCGTTCTTCGCGTTCCAGTTCGCGCAACTCGTCCTCGCGCCGGGGGAAAATCCATAGGCCGATGACGAACACGGTGAGGGCGAGCGCCCCGAGCGAGAACACCGTGTCGCCCGGCACGCGCATCCAGACCAGCAGGTCGACGATCGGCTGCTGCATGAAGGCCGACGATCGCGCGTACCAATATCCGTGCTCCAGCGATGCGAACAGCTGCAGCGTGCCCAGCGGCAGCAGGGTCAGCAGCGCCATCATGGCCAGGCCCACGTTGAGACACCAGAAGCTGACCTTGAGGATGCTTTCGTGCCATGCCAGGTACGGCTTCATGCCGCGCAAGCAGAACAGCACGAGGCCGATGCCGAGCATGCCGTAGACGCCGAACAGGGCGGTGTGGCCGTGCAGCGGCGTCAGGTTCAAGCCTTGCATGTAGTACAGCGATAGCGGCGGGTTGACGAGGAAGCCGAACAGGCCCGCGCCGACCAGGTTCCAGAACGCCACCGCGATGAAGAACATCACCGGCCAGCGGTACCGGCGCACCCAGCGCGCCGCTCCGCCCAGCCTCCAGGTATGGTAGGCCTCGAAGCCGATATAGGCGAGCGGCACGACCTCCAGCGCGGAGAAGCTCGCGCCCAGGGCCAGCACGGCGGTCGGGGTGCCGGCGAAATAGAGGTGGTGCAGCGTCCCGAGCACGCCGCCCGCCATGAAGACGATCGTGGCGAACAGCACCGCGACGGTCGCCGTTCCCACCGGCAGCAGTCCGAGCCGCGTGAAGAGGAAGGCGATGACCGCGGTCGCGAACACCTCGAAGAATCCCTCGACCCACAGATGCACCAGCCACCAGCGCCAGTACTCCACCATGGACAGCGAGGTCTTCTCGCCCCACAGCAGGGCGGCGCCGAAGAACAGGCCGATGGCGACGGTGGATAGGAAAAGCAGCCCGACGATCGATCGCGATTCCGATCTGGTCCGGAGCGTGGGCCACAGCGCCCGGCCGACCAGGAACAGCCAGAGCATCAGGCCGATGAACAGGAAAATCTGCCAGAAGCGACCCATGTCGGCGTATTCCCAGCCCTGGTGGCCAAACCAGAAATTGTAGTCCAGGCCCAGGCGCTGCATCACCGCCAGCCATTGGCCGGCGAAGGCGCCAACGACGATGACGAGGAGGCACAGCCAAAGGACGTTGACGCCGAGGCGCTGATACGGCGGCTCGTATCCCGAGACCGCCGGCGCGATGTAGAGCCCGGTTCCCAGCCAGGCGACGGCGATCCACAGAACCGCCAATTGGGTGTGCCAGGTGCGGGTGATGGAGTAGGGCAGCACCTGCGCCAGGTGATAGCCATAGACGTATTGTCCCTCGACCTGGTAGTGCGCCGTCATCGCGCCGAACAGGATCTGCACCAGGAACAGGGCCAGCAGCACCCAGAAGTATTTCGCGGTCGCCAGCATCGACGGCGTTGCCTGGACATGCCGCATCGGATCGAATTCGGGAACGCGGTGCGGTTCCTCGCCGCGGCCGTGGGTGACGGCATGGTGCCAGCCAAGCGCGCCGATGCCCGCGAGCAGGAAGGTCACGCTGAAGGCGGACCAGAGGAAGGTGCTCGCCGGCGGACGGTTGCCGATCAGCGGCTCGCTCGGCCAATTGTTGGTATAGGTGACGTCGGTACCCGGCCGCTCGGTGGCCGCGGCCCATGCCGTCCACCAGAAGAACGCCGACAGGACCCGGCGGTGCTCGGGATCGGGCACCGTGTCGTCTTTCATCGCATAGTTCTCGCGCAACTCGGCCGTTGCCGGATCCTTGCCGAAAAGACTCTCGTAGTGCTTCGAGACCGCCAGGATCGCGGCCGCCCGGTCGGTATCGAGCGTGATGGCGCCGCTGCCCGGATCATAGGTATTTCGCCGCATGCGCTCGCGCAGCCGGCCTTCGAGCTGAGCCTTCTGCTCTCCGGACAGGCTGTCGAAACCGGCGGCGCGGAATTCCGTCCTGGCCCACTGATCGAGCTGCGCCACGAGTTCGCGATGCAGCCAATCGGCGCTCCAGTCCGGCGCCACGTATGCGCCGTGGCCCCAGATCGAGCCGAGCTGCATGCCGCCCATCGACTGCCACACCTGGCGGCCGCGCTCGATATCGGCCCGCGTGTAGATCAGCTTGCCGTCGGCCGCGATCACCTTCTCGGGCAGCGGCGGCGCATCCTGGTAGATTTGCTTGCCGGCCCACAGCAGGACCCCGAAGGAGAGCACGAGCAATGCCGCGAGGACGGACCAGAGCGTCTTCGTGCTATTCATGGCTACCTCCGGTGGAGGCCGGGACTAACCGGTCAACCTGACGGAGGGTAACGGCGCGCCCGTTTCAAGGTTCCCGCCTCGGGTCGCTCGAGTAGGCAGGGGGTGCATCCGGTGGGCCGCGGCGGCCCGGCGATCGAAGCCTCAGAGCGTGACTTCCGTCGCCGGAGGCAGCCACACGCCGCGCACGGCGCGGCGGATCGCCGCGATGGTCAGCGGCTTGCGCAGGACGGTCGCGATTCCGCTGCCGAGCAGCCGGCCATAATCGTCCGCCATGGCGGTCAGGGCGATGATGGGCGCGGCCTGCAGTTCCGGCGTGGATCGCAGCCATTCCACGACTTCCGCGCCCGAGGCGTCGCCCAGTTGAAGGGAGACCAGGACCAGGTCGGGCGGATGGCGCCGCGCCGCCGTGATCGCGGCGACGGCGCTGGTATGCGTCTCGACGATGCAGTCCTTGCCGGCGAGCGCGGCGCGGCACAGCGTCGACGTGCCCGAATCGCGGTCGACCACGAGGACGCGCTTGACGCCGCCGGCGGGTCTGCGCGGTGAATTGGTCTTGCGTTTCATCGGGGCACGCTTGGCGCCGGGACGGCTAGCGGCAGCTCTCGGCCAACTCGCCCGCGGCCAGCTCTTCCAGCCTGTCGCGGTCCAGAAGCTCGATTTCGGTCGGCGACGTCAGCGCGATCAGGCGGTCGCGCTTCAAGCGGGCCAGCGTGCGGCTGACGGTCTCGACGGTCAGGCCCAGATAGTCGGCGATGTCGCCGCGCGACATCGGGATCTGCACCACATTGCCGCGCGCGATATCGTCCTGCAGCTCGGCCATCGCGAGAAGGAAGCTCGCCATCTTCTCGGCGGCCGTCTTGCGGCCAAGCAGGAGCATCTGGTCCTGCGCTGCGCGCAGCTCGTCGGACGTGGCGGCCAGCAGCCGCAGCGCCAAGCCGGGGTTCTGGTCGACCATGCGCTGGAACCCGGTGCGCGGATAGCGGCAAAGCGTCACCTCGGTCACCGCCTCGGCGGTATGGGTGAAATTGTCCTGCAGCAGGAGGTTCAGGAAATGGCCCGCGGCCAGGAAGCCGGTGATCTGGCGGCGCCCGTCCGGCATCAGCTTGTGCAGCCGGACGATGCCCGAGACGACTTCGTACAGCCCCTCGGTGCGCTCGCCCTCGGCAAAGACGGTGGTTCCCGCTTGCTGCTTGAACGTCGAGGCGATGGTGGCGATCGATGCACCCGGGCGCCCGGTCGAGCGGGTCTCGAACGCAGCCCGCGGCCGCAACGACTGGGTGGTGCTGATGGCGGCGCCGTGTAACATGTTGTGCCCCTCTGCCGTCTGGTGAGCCTTAACGAGGCGGAGGCTAGGCCCCGAATGTCACGGCTTGATGCCCGAACGGTCCGGTTCTGTGTCCCTGTGTGTCGTTCTGTGTCAGACGGTGTCGGCGCCGCCGCCGAAAACCTGCGGACCGAATTGAAAATGCCGGCAATTTCCTGAAAAGGGGCTGCTATTGCAGCTCGCCGTAGCCCAGGCGGGCGGCCTGGTCCTGGTGGTGCAGGATCGGCTGGTAGTCCGGCTCGCCCAGGCCCTCGAAGCCACGGATCAGGAGGCCGGCGCAAAGGGCGCGGCCCTCGTCGTCCCCCGGCATCTCCAGCAGGCAGGCGCGCAGCGCATCAACGGTCGCCGGGTCGGTGGCGCTTGACGTCACGAAGGGCAGGGAAGGGCTCGGGACCGACCGGGCGAGGATGCGGATGCGCGCCATCAGGCCCGGGCGATGGCGGCGGAACACGGCGTCGGTGACGCAGTCGACCGCCGCCACGTCGGCGCGGCCCTCGGCGACCGCCGCGATGCTGGCGGTATGGCTGCCCGTCATCAGGCGTTCGCCGAAGAACGGCTTGCCGTTTGCGATATCGGCGATCGTGCGGCGCGGCAGGTTCATCCCGCTGTTGGAGAGCAGCGAGTTGCAGGCGATCCGGCTGCCGCGCAGGTCCTCCAGACGGACGAACGGCGAATCGTCGCGCACGATGAAGAATGCGGTGTGCGTCGGCCCTTCGCAGCCCGGCACGTCATAGACCGGCGTGACGAGGATCGCGGCCTGGCCGCGGAGGCGAGTCAGCAGCGGAAAGCCGCAGACCTGGGTGAAGACGACCTCCGGCCCGATGCGCTCGGGCACGGCGGGGGCGGCGAGGTCCAGCGCCTCCGGCAGGCCGGTGACCCCGCGGCGTCCCGCGCGCCGCCGCAGGCTCTGCCAGAACGCGTGGTAGACCGGGTGCATCTCGGCGATGTTGTACATCGGCAACGAGGCGCGTCGCGCGGTTGCGACGGCAGGCAGGATCGGTCGAGCTTCCGGTGCGGCAACGTTCATGCCGCACCTTGCACCGCCGCCCGGCAGACAGGCAACCGGCGTGACGGTCAGCTCCAGGCCGCCACGTCCAGAAACGTGCTCTGGTAGGTCGCGCCCTCGCCCATGTCGCTGTAGCGGTCGGAGCACAGCATGTTGATCGTGCCCGACACGGCCTCGTCGTCCGGCCGCTGGCCGGGCACCAGCACCGCGCCCCGCTGGATCTCGTCGCTGATGCGCAAGGTCAAGCCGATGGCGCCGCGCTCGTTGAACAGGCGGACCTTCTGACCCTGGCTCAGGTTGCGCGCCTGGGCGTCGTCGGGATGCAGCACGCAGCTCGGCACACCCTCGCGCTTCAGCAGGAAGGCCACGCCGGAATAGACGGTGTGCGGCTGGAAATAGCCGGGCGTGGTCAACAGACGCAGCGGCCATTTCGCCGCGTCCTTTTCCTCCTGCGGGTCGGGCGTCCAGTCGGGCATCGCCGCCGTGCCCTTGGCCGCCAGGGCCTCGGAGTGGAATTCGAGCTTGCCCGAGGGGGTGCGGAATTCCTGCGGCCCCTGCGGCGCCACGCGCACCGGCCCGGCCGTGCGCAGCGCGTCGGGATCGTAGGCGGCGACCTGGCCCTTGGCGCCGCGGAAGAGTTCGCGCAGCAGCTCCTCCGGCTTCATGCCGAAGACCGGGTCGTTGAGGCCCATGCGCGTCGCCAGGGTCTGCGCCAGGCGCATGTTCGACCAGGCCTCGCCCTGGGGTTCCACCGCCTTGGGGCCGTATTGCATGTAGTAGGTGCCGTAGGCGCGATAGAAGTCCTCGGTCTCCAAGTAGGTCGCGGCCGGCAGCACGATGTCGGCGTATTTCGCGGTCACCGACAGGAACGGGTCGTGGACCACGGTGAACAGGTCCTCACGCTGCAATCCGCGGCGCAGCTTGATGACATCGGGATTGGTGACGGCCGGGTTGTTGGCGCCGATGAACAGCGCGCGGATCGGCGGGTCCTTCAGCTCCAGCAGCGCCTCGGCCATGCGCAGGTGGTTGACGGTGCGGGTCTGCGCGGGGCCGGACGGCTTGCGGATCGCCGCGTAGTTCAGCTCGAACGAGTCGGCCGTCGCCATCAACGCGCCGCCGCCCTTCTTCGCGTAGGCGCCGGTGACGCCGGGCAGCAGCGCCACGCTGCGGATCGCCTGGCCGCCCTGGGCAAGCCGGCTCATGCCCTCGCCGATGCGGATGTAGGCGGCCTTGGCCTTGCCGTACATGGCGGCGAACTTCTCGATGTCGGCGACGGAGACGCCCGTCACCTGCGACGTATAGGACGGCGTGAAGCGGGGCAGGACCTCGCGCTCGACCTTGTCGAAGCCCACGGTGTGGCGCGCGATGTAGTCGCGGTCGCACAGCTTGTCGCGCACGAGGATATGCATGACGCCGAGCGCCAGGGCGGCATCGGTGCCGATCTTGACCTGGATGTGCCAGTCCGCGCGCTCGGCGGTCTTGCTGCGGCGCGGCTCGACCACAACGACCGGCACGCCGCGCTTGCGCTGCTCCTCGGCCTTGGCCCAGAAATGCACGTTGACGGCGACCAGGTCGCAGCCCCAGGACACGATGAGGTCGGAATCGACGATCGACTCCGGGTCGGCGCCGCCGATCGGGCCGACGGTGGCCTCCCAGGCGGCGCTGGCGCAACTGTCGCAGATCGTCCCCGCGTTCAGCCGGCTGACGCCGAGCGCGTGGAACAGGCCCAGCATCAGGCCGCGGTTCATCTGGCCCTGGTGCGCGCTGTAGGCATATCCCAGGATCGCCAGCGGACCCGACTCGGCGATGATCGACTTCCACTTCCCGGTGATCTCGTCGAGCGCCGCGTCCCAGGTGATCGGGACGAACTTGCCTTCGCCCTTTGGCCCGGTGCGGCGCAGCGGCGTCTTCAGGCGCTGCGGCGAGTTCACCAGCTCGGCGTCGCGGTTGACTTTGGCGCAGGCGAAGCCGGCGGTGAAGGGCTGGTCGGGATCGCCCTGGACCCGGACGAGCTTGCCGTTCTCGACATGCGCCAACAGCGAGCACAGGTCGGGACAATCATGCGCGCAGACGACGCGAACCGTTTCCACTTCTTCTCTCCTCGACAGTCCGAACCGCCCGGCATTGGCGCCGGGCGGCGAGGCACCGCACCCATTGGCCACCAAACTGGGGCCGAAAGCGGCCCAATAAAAGGGCCAGTTCAGACCGATAGGACTGGACCGCTTCAGCCGCGGGCTTCGGCGGCGTAGTCCACCAGGTGCTCGACCGGCTTGCCGTCGAAGAACGCCTCCAGGTTCTGGAAGATGAAGCCCATCTTCTTGCCGAAGGCGTCGCGCGTCCCGGCCGCGACATGCGGCGTCAGCACGACGTTGGGGAAGGCGTAGAGCGGGTGGCCGGGCCCGCTCGGCTCCTGCTCGAACACGTCCAGCGCCGCGCCGGCGATCCGCCGTTCGCGCAGGGCCGCCACCAGCGCCTGCTCGTCGACGATGCCGCCGCGCGCCGCGTTGATCAGGAAGGCGGTGGGCTTCATGCGCGCCAGCGCCTGGGCGTCGATCATGCGGCGGGTGGATGCGGTCAGCGGCACGTGGATCGTGACGATGTCGGATTCGGCCAGCAGCCGGTCGAGCGGCACCTGCGTGATGCTCAGCTCCTTGCGGCGTGCCTGCGGGATGTCGATGATCTCGTGAAAGATCGCGCGCACGCCGAACGGCTTCAGCCGCTCGGCGAGCCCCGTGCCGATCCGCCCCATGCCGATGATCCCGACCGTCTTGCCGTAGAGCTCGTAGGTGCAGTGGCGGATCGCGTTGATGTGGAAGCGGCCCTGGCGCAGTTCGGAATCGAGATAGGGCAGGCGCTTCATTACCGCGAACATCAGCATCAGCGTGTGCTCGGACACGCCGGTGGACGTACCGCCCGGGGTGATGGCCAGCGGGATGCCGCGCTCGGCCAGCGCCGGCCAGTCGACCGTATCGTGGAAGCCGACCCCCTGGTGATGGGCGATCCGCATCCGCTGCGCGGCGGCGATGCGCGGCCGCGTGAAGCGCTCGGCGCTGCAGATCACCGCGTCGGCCTGGGCCAGCTTGGCCAGGCATTCCGACTCGTCCGGCGTGTCGAGGGTCAGCAGCTCGAAGCCCGGGCGCAGCGCGTCGCGCACCATGGCGTAGAGCTGGGCGTTGCCATGGCTCAGGTAGAGCACGCGCTTCTGGTTGGTCTGGTTCATGGAGTTCCGGCCTCAATCGATGTAGCGCACGCCCTTTTCGGCCAGCGTCGCCGCAAGCCAATCGGGCTGCCTGGCGCCGGAGCGGACCAGCTTGTCCATGCCCGCCTCCTTGGCGCGCACGGTCTTCAGGACCTCCAGCGTCTCCGCGATCCGCGCGCGCGGGCAGACGACGACGCCCTCGCTGTCGCCCAGTACCAGATCGCCGGGCTCGACGATCATGCCGCCAAGCGTGATCGACACGCCCACGCCGCCCGGACCGTTCTTGAAAGGGGAATTCGCCGAGACGCCCGCCGCGTGGACCGGAATGCCGGTCTCGCGAATGCCGGCGATGTCGCGTACCAGGCCGTCGGTGACGACAGCGATGACTCCGGCATTGCGGAACAGTCCGGTCATCACGTCGCCGATGACCGCTCCCTGGTCGTAGCCCGCGGTAGCGACGACGATCACGTCGCCCGGCTTGGCGACGGTCAGCGCCGCGTAGGGCGCCAGGTTGTCGCGCGCCGTCGTCCATACCGGCAGCGCCGGGCCGACGAAGGCGGGTCCGTTCCAGACCGGACGGATGGAGTGGTGGAGCGCGCCCTGCCGTCCCATCGCGTCGACAAGGTTGCCGGCGGGCGTTCCAGCGAAGGCTTTCAGGAAGGCGGGATCGATGCGCGGCCAGTCCTTGCGGATCGTGAGCACGGGGGCGTCAGCCATGCGAACCTCTGCGGATTTGAACTGCGGGCGCGGGACCTGAACTGATACTGGGCGACAGCCCCGACCGCCAGCGAAATGGCGCTCGCGCGGCGCCCGCCCGCCGCGCGGCTGGATTGCTGGCCGCTACGTACGCCGGGGACTACCATGGCAGCAGCTTGCGGAGGGATGCCATGCGACGAGGGACGAACTGATGCGCGCACGCGAAGTCGCCCGGGGCCCGGGCGGGCGCGTGCTGGTGATGGACACGATCACGCGGGCGACGGCGGAGGATGCCGGCGCCTACGTCGTGTCCGGCTCGCATGGCGGCGAGACGGCCGCGTCCTTCGCCGTCGGCAAGGGGCTGGCCGGCGCCTTCTTCAACGACGCGGGCGTCGGCAAGGAAGGCGCCGGCATCAGCGGCCTCGCCCTGCTCGAACGCCACCGCATCGCCGCCGCCACGGTCGCCCATGAGACCGCGCGGATCGGCGACGCCATGGATACCTGGGAGAACGGCGTGATCTCCCATGTGAACACTCCGGCGCGCGCATTAGGCCTTGAAATCGGCCAACAATTGCGCCCTCGGCTGCTGCGATTGGTCGGTGGGGATCGTGGTGGTCTGGTGTAGGGCTCGCGTCCGTGCCAGAGTATCCGGGTGCATGGTGGGTCGCACGTAGCCGCCTACACCTTGGCCAGTAATGGGACCGTTATCGGCCCTCGCGCCATGACGTGAACCTGGGCAACTCCCGCATCGTGGTTTGGCAATTCGACGCTCGTCGCGATGACGCGGCGGGACGATTGCTCGTTCACGCAAACGGGAGACGCTTATGCCACTTAGCTTCGACCAGAAATGGCTGGGGCGATCGAACGACACGGCATCGCCCGATATCTGCATCCAGGCCTACGATGGTAAGCGCAGCGTTCAGTTCCGCGTCGAGCGCGCGCTGGCCGTCAGTCGGCTCACGCTGCCGGTGGACCAGCGCGCGGAGCCGGCGATCGATCGATGGGGCGATGCGCTGAAGACGGCCTGCGCGAATGCGTTCGTCCGACCGCACGCGGTTGGGGCACCGATCCGCGTCAAGGCGGAAGACTTTCGCCCCGTGCTGAAGTTCTACTGAAACCCCCTCTGGCGGCCACCCCGGTCGCCCATGACGGCGCGCGAATCGGCGACGCCATGGATACCTGGGAGCGTGGCGTGATCTCGCGGCTCGACGCGCCGGCCGGCGTGCTGGGGCTGGCGGTGGGCCGGCGGTTGCGGAACGCGCTCGAGCGCCTGGTCGCCCGGCGCTGATTTGCGATGCTTCCATGCTAATGTCGCCGCCCTGGACACGAGGGAGGCCGCATGTTCCGTCCGAACGCGCTGAAGCGCAGGCTTGAGAAGGGCAAGAAGGCCTTCGGGGTATTCCTGGAGCTGGGCCATCCGCCGATCGCGGAGATCACCGCCGCGGCCGGCTACGATTGCGCGCTGATCGACCGCGAGCACGGCTGCCAGGGCGACATCGCCTCGGCGGTGCCCGAGATGGTCGCGGTCCAGGCCCATGGCGCGACGGCCTTGTTGCGCGTGCCGGCCAATGACCCTGTCTGGATCAAGCTGGCGCTGGATGCGGGCGTCGAGGGCATCATGATCCCGGCGATCCTCGACGGCGCGGCGGCGCGGCGCGCGGCGGAGTCCTGCCGCTACCCGCCCAAGGGCTTCCGCGGCTTCGCAGTGCCGGTCGTGCGCGGGTCGGGCTATGGCCACCATGCCGAGGCCTATTTACGCACCGTCGAGCGCGAGCTCATCGTGATCGGCCAGATCGAAACCGGGTCGGGCGTCGAGGCCTGCGAGGCGATCGCCGGCACGGACGGCATCGACATGATCTTCATCGGCCCCTACGACCTGGCGGCCAACCTGGGCTATCTGGGCCAGCCCGACCACAAGGAGGTCGTAAAGGCGGTCGCGCGGGTCGAGAAGGCGGCCAAGAAGAAGCGCAAGTGGCTCGGCGCGATCCCCACGCCGGGGCGCAGCGCGGCCGACCTGTTCAACGACGGCATCGACCTCGTGATCACGCATTGCGACGTGGTGATGATCCGCGAGGCGGCGCGCGCGGATGTCGCGGCGATGCGCAAGCTGACGCGCCGGTCGGGCGGCAAGTCGCGGAAATGACCGCGCCGCTGGAGATACTGTCGGTCGCGGAGATGACCCGCTGCGACCAGGCGGCGGTCAAGGCCGGCACGCCCGGAAGCGAGCTGATGCTGCGCGCCGGCTCGCAGGTCGCCGCCGAGTTGGTCAAGCGCTGGACGCAGCGCCCGGCCGTGGTGCTGTGCGGGCCGGGCAACAACGGCGGCGACGGGTTCGTCGTGGCGCGCGTGCTGGCTGGTCTGGGCTGGCCGGTGCGCGTGGCGCTTCTGGGCCTGCGCGAGCGGCTGACCGGCGACGCCGCCGCGCACGCCGCGCGCTGGACCGGGCCGGTCGAGCCCTTGGAGCCGGGCTCGATCGACGGCGCCGAGCTGGTGGTGGACGCGGTGTTCGGCGCCGGCCTTTCGCGCGCGATCGGCGACGACCTGGGGCAGATCTTCGCGGCGCTGGCCAAGCGCGGCGTGCCGGTCGTCGCCGTCGACGTGCCGAGCGGCGTGCACGGCGACACCGGCCAGGCGATGGGCAACCCGCCGCAGGCCGCGCTGACCGTCACCTTCTGCCGCAAGAAGCCGGCGCACCTGCTGCTGCCCGGCCGCGCGCTGTGCGGCGAGATCGTGGTGGCCGATATCGGCATCACCGACGCGATCGTGGCGGAGTGCGGGGCGACGGCGCTGGAGAACGCGCCGGAGCTGTGGCGCCACGTCTTCCCGCGCGCCCGGCCGGGCGACCATAAATACAGCCGCGGCCACGCCATCGTCGCGGGCGGCGCGCACATGACGGGCGCCGCCCGGCTGGCCGCGCGCGCGGCGATGCGCATCGGTGCCGGCATCGTGACCCTGGCCAGTCCGGCCGACATGGTGGTGCACTACATGGGATGGCTGCCCCATGTCGTGGTGAAGCCGGTGCGCGACACCGCCGCGTTTGCCGAGATGCTGGCCGAGCGGCGCGCGGCGGCTTCGCTGGTCGGCCCGGGCAACGGCCTGGTCGGCGGCACGCGCGAACGCGCGCTCGCGGCGCTCGCCTCGCGCAAGCCTTGCGTGCTGGACGCCGACGCGCTGAGCGTGTTCGAACATACGGTGCCGCTGCTGCAGCAGTCGCTGCACGACCAGTGCGTGCTGACCCCGCATGACGGCGAGTTCGAGCGGCTGTTCACCCATCGCGACGGCGGCCGGCTGCAGCGCGCCCAGGCGGCCGCCCGGCAATCCGGCGCGGTGATCCTGTTCAAGGGCTACGACACGGTGATCGCTCATCCCGATGGACGCGCGGTCATCAACGCCAACGCGCCGGCGACCCTGGCGACGGCTGGGGCGGGGGACGTGCTGGCGGGCATGGTGGTCGGGCTTCTGGCCCAGGGCATGCCGCCCTTCGAGGCGGCCTGCGCGGCCGTGTGGCTGCATGGCGAGGCGGCGGCCTCGTTCGGGCCGGGATTGGTTAGCGAGGATCTGCCGGATTTGCTGCCCCCAGCGCTGCGGCACGTCAGGGCGGTCATGTGAGCGCTCAAGCTACTGTGATTGGCGCGGGCGGTGGTAAGCTATAATCATTCAAGACGGCGCCATGGGGAATCGGACGCGGGAGCGGACATGGCCAGGAACGCGGGCCGGCAGGGACCGGGGGAGGCGAAGCGGCATCGCGCCGCGGCGCTGGGCCTTGCGGTATTTTCCCTGATGGGCGCCCCGGGCATTGGCGCGGCCGAGGAGCTGGTCAAGCCCCGGCTCCTGTCCGAGAGCGCGTCGGTCAGGCCGGGCGGGACGGCGTGGCTGGCCGTCGAGCTGACCATGCAGCCGGGCTGGCACACCTACTGGCGCAACCCGGGCGACGCGGGGCAGGCCACGGAGATCGCCTGGACGCTGCCCGCCGGGTTCTCGTCCGGTGAAATCCAGTGGCCGGTGCCGAAACCCTTCGCGACCGAGATGGTCACCAGCTACGGCTATGCCGGCAAGGTCGCGTTGCTGACGCCGGTGACCGCGCCGGCATCGGCCCAGGCCGGCACGACCGCGACGGTCGCCGCCGACGTGACCTGGCTGGTCTGCGAGAAGATCTGCGTGCCGGGCGAGGCCAAGCTGGATATCAAGCTGAAGGTCGCCGCCGACGCGCCGGTCGATGCGGCGAACGCGGCGATCTTCGCCCAGGCGCGCGCGGCCTTGCCGCGGCCCGCCAAGGGCATGGCGGCCGGCCGCGCGACGGACGAGGCGATCACGCTCGACCTGCCCCCCGGGCTGGCCGAGGGCATCGGCGCGGGCGAGGTCGCCTTCCTTCCGTTCGATGGTGCGCTGATCGACCATGGGGCCGAGCAGCGGCTGCAGCGTGCGGATGGCCGCGCGACCCTGACCCTGCGCCGGGGGCCCAAGCTCGGCCCGCTGACGGGCGCGTTTCCCGGCCTGCTGGTGGTGCGCGACACGTCCGGCGCCGCCGGGCAGGCCTACGAGCTGACCGTCGCCATGACGGCCCAATGATCCCGAACCGGTTCAACTGAGGAGGTTCCGATGAACAGGCTTCTCGCTTCCGTCTCGATCGCCGCGGTGCTGGCCTTTGCCGGCGCCGCGATGGCCGAGGTCAAGGTCGGCGCGCCGGCGCCCGATTTCAAGGCCACCGACAGCAACGGCAAGACCGTCGCGCTGTCCGAGTTCAAGGGCAAGACGGTGGTCATGGAATGGACCAACAACGGCTGCCCCTACGTGAAGAAACACTACGGCGCCGGCAACATGCAGGCGCTGCAGAAGAAATACACGGGCGAGGGCGTGGTGTGGCTGACCGTGGCCTCGTCGCCGCAGGGCGAGCAGGGCTACGTGACCGCCGCCGAGGCGAACGGCGACACAAAGGCGCGCGGCGCGGCGCCCACGGCGGTGCTGCTCGATTCCAAGAGCAACATCGCCCGGCTTTACGAGGCGCGCAACACGCCGCTGATGGTGGTGGTCGACGCCAAGGGCCAGGTCGCCTACATGGGCGCGATCGACGACAAGCCGACCGCCAATCCCGCCGATATCCCCGGCGCGAAGAACTACGTGGCCCAGGCGCTCGACGAACTGAAGGCCGGCAAGCCGGTCTCGGTCGCCTCGACCAAGGCCTATGGCTGCTACGTGAAGTACGCGCCGCAGAGCTGAGCGGCAAGGACTGGCCCATGGCCGCGGCCGTCGGCGCGCCGGCGCCCGACTTCCAGTGCACGGACAGCGCGGGCAATATCCGCTCGCTGTCCGAGTTCAAGGGCAAGACGGTGGTCCTCGAGTGGACCAACCGGCAATGCCCGTTCGTGCGCAAGCACTATGACGGCGGCAACATGCAGGCTCTGCAGAAGAAGTGCGCGGGCCAGGGCGTGGTGTGGCTGAGCGTGGTGTCCTCCGCGCCCGGCAACCAGGGCTACGTCACCGCGCCGGAAGCCAACGAGCACGTCAAGGCGGTGGGGGCCAGCCCCGCCGCCGTCCTGCTCGACGCGGACGGCAAGGTCGGGCGCCTCTATGGCGCCCAGACCACGCCGCATGTGTTCGTGGTCGATGGCGCCGGCAAGCTCGCCTATGCCGGCGCGATCGACGACAAGTCCTCGACCAGCGCCGCCGACATCAAAGGGGCGAAGAACTATGTCGCCGACGCGCTCGACGCGCTCAAGACCGGCAAGCCGGTCGCGACCGCCTCTACCAAGGCCTACGGCTGCGGCGTGAAATACGCGGGGTAGGCCCGCCTCATCCCAATTCCGTCATGGCCGCACTTGTTGCACGGCTGTCCGGTTCGCAGGTCCGCGTCTGCACAGCTCTTTTTCTTGTCCCCCTCCCGCGAGGGGAAGGGGACCTAAAAATGCTGTCCGCGGATTGCGGTGTTCGTCCAACGCCAGCTTGGTGCTGGCTTCCATGCACTGCGGCATGCATCAACCGGACAGCCGTACGACAAGCCCAGTCATGACGTCAAAACAGAAGGCTGGGTGATTACCCCGCCGCCGCGACGGCGCGCTTGGCCATCACGCCGATCAGGTGCGAGCGGTACTCGGCCGAGGCGTGGATGTCGCCGTTGAGGCTGCTCGCGGGCGGGTGCAGGCCCTCGATCGCCTTGGCGGAGAAGTTCTTCGACAGGGCCTCCTCGATCTTGTGCGCGCGGAACACGCCGCCCTGGCCCGCGCCCGTCACCGCCACGCGGACCCCGCCGCCCGTCCCCCCGCTGCCAAACCGGGCGACGAACACGCCGACGATGGCGTAGCGCGAGGCCGGGTTGGGGAACTTCACATAGGCCGCCTTCTCGGGCACCGGGAAGCTGACCGACGTGATAATCTCGCCGGGCTTCAGCGCGGTCTCGAACAGGCCCTTGAAGAACTCGTCGGCGGCGATCTTGCGCTGGTTGGTCGTGATCGTGGCGTTCAGCGCCAGGACCGCGGCGGGGTAGTCGGCCGCCGGGTCGTTGTTGGCGATCGAGCCGCCGATCGTGCCGCAATGGCGGACCTGGCGGTCGCCGATCCCCTCGGCGAGCTGGGCCAGCGCCTTGATCTTGCCGGCCACGTCCTTGGACGATGCCACGGTCGAATGCGTGGTCAGCGCGCCGATCATGACCGCGTTGCCGTCGACCTTGATGCCGGCCAGGTCCTTGATGCCGCCCAGATCGATCACGGCGCTGGGCTGGGCCAGGCGCTGCTTCAGGGTCGGGATCAGGGTCTGGCCGCCGGCCATCAGCTTGCCGTCGTCGCCCGCGGATTGCAGCAGCTTGGCCGCATCGGCGAGCGACGCGGGGCGGTGATACTGGAAATCGTACATTGTGAGCGTGCTCCCCTAGTGCCGGCCGGCCTTAGCGTCCTGGATGGCTTTCCAGACGCGATTGGGCGTGGCGGGCATGTCGATATGCGTGACCCCGAATTCGCTGAGGGCGTCGATGATGGCATTGATGACCGTGGGCGGCGCACCGATCGCGCCCGCCTCGCCGCAGCCCTTCACGCCCAGCGGGTTGTGCGTGCAGGCCGTGACGCTGTGCGCCACCTTGAACGACGGCACGTCGTCCGCGCGCGGCATGGTGTAGTCCATGTAGGAGCCGCTCTGGAGCTGCCCGTCCTTGTCGTAGACGCAGGTCTCGAGCAGCGCCTGGCCGATGCCCTGGACCAGCCCGCCATGGACCTGGCCCTCGACGATCATCGGGTTGACGATCTTCCCGAAATCGTCGGCCGTCGCGAAGCTCTGCACCTCCACCACGCCAGTCTCGGGGTCGACCTCGACCTCGCAGACATAGGCCCCGGCGGGGAAGGTGAAGTTCTTCGGGTCGTAGAAGGCGGTCTCGTCCAGCCCCGGCTCGACGGTGTCGAGCGGGTACTTGTGCGGCACATAGGCCGCCAATGCGATCTCGCCGAAGGCTTTCGACTTGTCCGTACCCGCCACCTGGAACTTGCCGTTCTTGAACTCGATGTCGGCCTCGGCGGCCTCGAGCATGTGGGCCGCGATCTTCTTGCCCTTGGCGACGATCTTGTCGATCGCCTTGACGATGGCGGTGCCGCCCACGGCCAGCGAGCGCGAGCCGTAGGTGCCCATGCCGAACGGCACCCGGTTGGTGTCGCCGTGGCTGATCTCGACCTGGTCCATCGGGATGCCCAGCATGTCGGACACGACCTGGGCGAAGGTGGTCTCGTGGCCCTGGCCGTGGCTGTGACTGCCGGTGAACACGGTCACGTTGCCCGTGGGGTTCACGCGCACCGTCGCCGCCTCGTAGAGCCCGGCGCGGGCGCCGAGCGAGCCGACCACGTTCGAGGGCGCGATTCCGCAGGCCTCGATGTAGCTGGCGAGACCGCGGCCGCGGAGCTTGCCGCGCGCCTTGGACTCGGCCTTGCGCTTCTCGTAGCCGGCCGCGTCCGAGAGCTTCAGCACCTGGTCAAGGGTCGCGTCGTAGTTGCCGGTGTCGTAGACCAGCGCGACCGGCGTCTGATAGGGGAACTGGCTCGGCTTGATGAAGTTGCGCCGCCGCAATTCCGCCGGGTCCATCTTCAGCTCGCGCGCCGCCTTGTCGATCAGGCGCTCGATCTGGAAGGTGGCTTCCGGCCGCCCGGCGCCGCGATAGGCGTCCACCGGCACGGTGTTGGTGAACACCGCCTTGACGTTGGTGTGGATCGCCGGCGTCGCGTAGTTGCCCGCCAGCAAGGTGCCGTGCAGGTAGGTCGGGATGCAGGGCGCGAAGGTCGAGAGATAGGCGCCCATGTTGGCGAGCGTCTCGCAGCGCAGGGCCAGGAACTTACCGTCCTTGTCCATCGCCAGCTCGACATGGGTGATGTGGTCGCGCCCGTGCGCGTCGGAGATGAAGGCCTCCGACCGCTCCGCCGTCCACTTCACCGGCCGGCCGATCTCCTTGGCCGCCCAGGTGACGATCGCTTCCTCGGCATAGTGGTAGATTTTCGAGCCGAAGCCGCCGCCGACGTCCGGCGCCACCACGCGCAATTTGTGCTCGGGGATGCCCAGCACGAACGCGCCCATCAACAGGCGGATGACGTGCGGGTTCTGGCTGGTGGTGTAGAGCGTGTGCTCGCCGGTCGCGCGGTCGAAGTCGCCGATCGCCGCGCGCGGCTCCATCGCGTTCGGCACCAGGCGGTTGTTGACAAGATCGAGCTTGGTGACGTGCGCCGCCTTGGTGAAGGCCGCACCGACCGCCGCCTTGTCGCCCAGCTCCCAGTCGAAGCACAGATTGCTCGCCGCCGCGTCGTGCACGGGTGTGCCCCCGCCCTTGAGCGCCGCCTTCATGTCCATGATGGCGGGCAGGGGGGCGTAGTCCACGTTGATCTTCTCGGCGGCGTCGCGCGCCTGGGACTTGGTCTCGGCGATCACGACGGCAACCGGGTCGCCGACATGGCGCACCTTGCCCTCGGCCAGCGCGGGGTGCTTGGGCTCCACCATCGGGGTGTTGTTCTTGCCGGTGACCAGCCAGCCGCAGGGCATGCCGAACTTGCCAAGCTCCGCGCCGGTGAACACGGCGACCACGCCGGGCGCGCCCTTGGCGGCCGTGGTGTCGATCGACTTGATCGCGGCGTGCGCGTGGGGCGAGCGCAGGATCCAGGCGTAGGTCTGGTTCGGACGGTTGATGTCGTCGGTGTAGGTGCCGCGACCCGTCAGGAAACGCCGATCTTCGCGCCGGCGAACGGAAGCGCCGATCCCGGTCGATCCAACATCGTTCGGTGCCATGGCATCAGCCCCCCATCGCCTTCGCGCCGGCCAGCACGGCCTGCACGATGTTGTGGTAGCCGGTGCAGCGGCAGATGTTGCCCTCGAGGCCCTCGCGGACCTCCTTCTCCGTCAGGTTGGGATGGCCCTTGGCCAGGCAGACCGCGCTCATCACCATGCCGGGCGTGCAGAAGCCGCACTGCAATCCATGGTGCTCGCGGAAGGCTTCCTGCATCGGGTGCAGCTTGTCGCCGTTGGCCAGGCCCTCGATGGTCGTGACCTTGCTGCCGTTCGCCTGCACCGCCAGCATGGTGCAGGCCTTGACCGACTTGCCGTCGACATGGACGACGCAGGCGCCGCACTGGCTGGTGTCGCAGCCGACATGCGTGCCGGTCAGGCCGAGCTGCTCGCGGATCAGATTGACCAGCAAGGTGCGGGCCTCGACATTCGCCGAAACCGCCTTGCCGTTCACCGTCAGGTTCACGGTGGGCATTCAGTGTCCTCCCAGGTTCAAACCAGATTGCCAAAGACGACGGTCGCGGTTCTTGTCGCCGCGCCCGTCTCACCCGTCTCGCCGGGTAGATTGAGCGGCAGCGCGCGGCTGGTCAAGGCTCCGAT
>JADLEG010000154.1 GCA_020846275.1 Alphaproteobacteria bacterium | reverse complement strand
CCCAAGCCTACTCGATGGGAGTCGGTAGGGAAACCACGGCTCGTAGAACCGGGCGCGCGTGGCGTCATGAAGCCTACTCGATGGGAGTCGGTAGGGAAACCACGGCGACCATCACGACACACCCTCGAAAAATGCAAGCCTACTCGATGGGAGTCGGTAGGGAAACCACGGCCCGGCACGACGACGGTTGTCGCCAACGGTAAGCCTACTCGATGGGAGTCGGTAGGGAAACCACGGCGGGATCGGTGTCCAGAAGTTTCTCGGCGTCAGCCTACTCGATGGGAGTCGGTAGGGAAACCACGGCTGATGGCGTCGTCGCGCGGCAACGCCGGCAAGCCTACTCGATGGGAGTCGGTAGGGAAACCACGGCAGTGATTGTGGAAGTGCATCAGGACGATGGAGCCTACTCGATGGGAGTCGGTAGGGAAACCACGGCGATAAATTGCAACGTATGGCGACGAAATTGAGCCTACTCGATGGGAGTCGGTAGGGAAACCACGGCTGCGGGCTTGACGGACGGCGAAGGACGATGAGCCTACTCGATGGGAGTCGGTAGGGAAACCACGGCTCGGCACGGATGCCGGCGTACAGGATCGCGAGCCTACTCGATGGGAGTCGGTAGGGAAACCACGGCCCGTCAATAGCAGCGGCTTTGCCCGGCTGCAGCCTACTCGATGGGAGTCGGTAGGGAAACCACGGCAGAAGATCGCCATTTGGTCACTGTCCCTTGAGCCTACTCGATGGGAGTCGGTAGGGAAACCACGGCGTCTGATTTGGCCGGCCCCCCGATCGCGCTAGCCTACTCGATGGGAGTCGGTAGGGAAACCACGGCGACGACCGCCGAGGGGCGGCCGTGGACACCAGCCTACTCGATGGGAGTCGGTAGGGAAACCACGGCATCCGATTGAGCAGGGCGAGCACATGAGCCAGCCTACTCGATGGGAGTCGGTAGGGAAACCACGGCGCGAGCCATGACCAGCCTCAATCCTGCGGAAGCCTACTCGATGGGAGTCGGTAGGGAAACCACGGCACGAAGCGCTCCAAGTCCTCGATTGTCACGAGCCTACTCGATGGGAGTCGGTAGGGAAACCACGGCCGACGCGAAACCCCTTGCCCCACGGTGGGGGCAAGGGGCTTCGCGACGCTGCGCTTAGCTGCTGCCAAGCCCCTCCAGGGTCTGCCGGATAAGCTGGAAGGCGCGCCACAGCACCATCTCCTTCCAGTCCTCGGTGTCCGGGAAGAAGTGCTTGCGGATCGCGGCCTTGATCGCCTTGCCGCGGGGCGCGTCGAAGGCGCCGTCGCCGAACCCGCGGTGCAGCCAGTGGTCGCCGCGGAACACGATGGCGCCGCGCTCCCGCGGATAGGTGCCGTATTCCAGCGTGACGAAATTGAGCGCCACGCCCGGCAGCGCGCGTTCGTAGCCGAAATGGGTCAGGCCGTTGCGCGCATGGCTGGTCGACGTGCCGCGCCGCGGCTCGGTCATGCTGTCGCCATACCAGGCGCGCGCGCGCGCCAGGGCCGGGCTGTCCACCGCGTGATGGCAGATCGGCTCGCCATAGCCGTGCGGCCCCAGCCCGGTATGGAAATCGACGCCGGCCACCTTCTTGCGCATCGCAAGAAAGCGGGCGCAGATCGCCTCGGTGGTGCGCCGCGACCAGGTGGGGCCGTCGCCGCCGTAGAAGAACCCCAGGGGATGCTTGTACTGCCCCGCCGACCAGGCGGTGAAATAGGCCGCGTCTCCGTGCCGCTCGCGCCATGCCTTCAGCCGCGCCATCGCGGCATCCAGCACCGGACCCTCGATCTCGTCGGGCAGGAAATCGCGGGCGAGTTCGTCGTAGCCCGGGTTTTCCGGCAGGGGCCGCGCGAAGTCGACATGGTTGCGGTTGAGGTCCACGCCCTCCTCGGTCACGCGTCTGAGCCACGCGAAGCCGTAGGGGTTGACCGCATGGATCAGCAGCACCGCCACCCCCCCCGGCAGGGCGCGCGCGGCATCGCTGCGCATCCAGCCGACCTGCGCGCCGGAGCCGCAGAAGCCCTCGACCCCGTGCGTGCCGGAAATCAGCACCGCCACGCGCTCGGCATCGCCGGGCCCAAGCCAGGCAAGGTCGCAGGTCAGCGCTTCGCCGCGCGGCCCCTTGTTGGGATTGGCGTAGCTGGTCAGCGGTGCGCCCAGCGCGCTCGCCGCCGCCAGGAACTTGTCGCGCGCCTCGGCGTAGTCGGCGGCAAACGATCGCGTGTCCATCCCGTCCCCTCGTGTCATCGGCGCAGCAATTCGTACATCAGGATCCCCGCGGCAACCGAGACGTTCAGCGATTCGACGCCATCGGCGCCGGCAATGGCGATCCGCTCGGCCGCCAGCTTCTCCACCGCCGGCGAAAGCCCGGTCTCCTCGTTGCCCAGCACCAGCGCCACCGGCCGCTGGTCGCGCTTCAATCCCGCCAGGCTGGTTCCGCGCGGCGAGGCGGCGAGGATGCGATGGAAGCGGCCGAGCTCGCGCAGGAAGGCCGCGACGGCCGGCGGGCGCCACAGCGCCACGTGCTCGAAGCCACCCTCCGCCACGCGATAGGCCGCGGGCGAAGGCAGCGCCTGCTCGGGGCGCTCCGACAGCACGACCTGCTCGATTCCCAGGAAGGCGGCGGTGCGGACGATGGCGCCGAGATTGTGCGGGTTGCTCACGCCATCCAGCACGAGCACGGGCTGGCGCGCCGTGGCCCAGGCATCGATCTCGCCGCGCCCCGGCAGGCGCGGCACGCGCGCGGCGATCACCGCGACGATGCCGCCGTGGTGCAGCGTGCCGGCGATGCGCGCCAGCTCGGCATCGTCCTTGACCGCATAGGCGCGCCGGCGCTCCGCCAGGTAGCGGCAGATCGCGCCCGCCGCCGGCGCCGCGGCGCGGTCGAGATAGAGCCGGCGGATCGCGTCCGGATCGCGGCGGAACAGCGCCTCGACGGCGCGCAGGCCGCTGACCTTGAACTCGTCCGGCGCCTCGCCCGCCGGAACGGGCGCTGGCCGGCGCGGCGGCCGGCGCGGCTGGGGTCGCTGTCGCATGGCGACACCAGAAGACGGCGGCAGCGGTCCCGTCAAGTCGGCCACGCATGGCAAGGGCATGGCGCGCGCCAGAGTGGACCGCTAGGCTTTGCCGATGACCCGCGTCGACGCTTTCGACCTGCCCGTCCGCGCCGCCGGCGACGCGGCGCTCGATGCCTATCGGCGCGGCGTCGAGGCGATGCTGACCGCCAACGCGGGCGCCGATACCGCGCTGGCCGAGGCGCTGGCGCATGATCCTGGCTTTGCGCTCGCCCATGCCGCGTTGGCGCGCCACCACCAGCTCAACGCCCGCCTGGAGGCGGCGCGCGCCTCGATCGCGCGCGCGGGCGAGCTTGTCGCGGCAACGGAAATGCGCGAGCGGCAGCATGTGAATGTGCTGGCGCTGGCGATCGGCGGCCAGGGCGCCGCCGCGTTCGATGCGCTGCGGGCGCACATGGATGACTATCCGCGCGACGCGATCGTCCTGTCGCTGGCGCTGGGCGTCTACGGGCTGATCGGCTTCAGCGGCCGCGTCGATCACCACGCCGAGCAGCGCCGGCTGCTGGAAGGGCTGCAGCCGTGCTGGCCGGAAGACGGCTGGTTCCTCGGCTATCTCGGATGGGTGCAGGCGGAAACGGGCGAGCCTGCGCTCGGCGCGGCGACGGTTAGGCGCGGCCTGGCGCTGAAGCCGCGCAACGCCAATGCCGCACATGGGCTGACCCATGCCTATGTCGAACTCGGCGCGAGCGACGCCGGATATGGCTTCCTGGCGCCCTGGGTCGCAGACTACGACCGCGCCGGGCTGCTGCATTGCCATCTGAACTGGCACCTGGCGCTCTACGAACTGGATCGCGGGCAGCAGGATGGCGCGCGCCAGCGCTTCCGGGAGGCGATCCAGCCCGATCGGGCGCTGGCGCCGCCCATGCCCGTGCTGGCGGACGCGGCTTCGTTCCTGTGGCGCTGCCGGCTCTACGCGCCGGCGGACGGCGACCTTCCCTGGCCCGACGTCGCGGCCCTGGTCGCGCGCGTCTTCCCGTCGTCGGGGCTTGCCTTCGCCGACCTGCATGCCGCAATGGCCGAAGCGGCGACCGGCAACGCGGCGTCGCTGGAGCGCCGCGTCGCCGCGCTGGACCAGCGCGCCGCCGGCGGCAGCTTGCCGCCCGGGCGCGTGATCCCCACGCTGTGCCGCGCGGTCGCGGCCTACGCTGCGGGCGACGACGGCGAGACCATCGCGCTGATCGAACAGGCCCTGCCCGACCTGCCACGGATCGGCGGCAGCCACGCCCAGCGCGAGGTGTTCGAGGACACGCTGATCGCCGCCTGCCTGCGCGCGGGCCGGCACCCGCGCGCGCGTGCGCTGCTGCAAGAGCGCCTCGCGCGCCGCCCGCGCGAACAGGACCGGCGGTGGCTTGCCGCCGTCACATGAAGCTGTAGGGGTCGACGTCCACCTGCACGCGGATGTCGCCGGCGAGCGGCACGCGGGCGAGCCAGTCGCGCAGCAGGCCCTGCACGTCGATCCCGCGGCGCGCCTTCATCAGCAGCCGCCGGCGATGGCGTCCGCGCAGCAGCGACAGCGGCGCCGGCGCGGGGCCCAGTACCTCGACGCCTTCCATCCGGGGCGCGGTGCGCGCCAAGGCGCGCGCGGTCGCGTCCGCATGGCTGGCGTCGGCCGACGACACGATCAGCGCCGCCAGCCGGCCGAAGGGCGGCATGCCCGCGCGACGGCGCTGCTCGGCCTCGGCCGCCAGGAACCCGTCGCGGTCGCCGGCGATCAGCGCGCGCATCACCGCGTGATCGGGATCGGCGGTCTGGATCAGCACCCGCCCCGGCCGGTCGGCGCGCCCGGCGCGCCCCGCCACCTGGTAGAGGAGCTGGAAGCTGCGCTCGGCCGCGCGCAGATCGCCGCCGGCGAGGCCCAGGTCGCCGTCGACCACGCCCACCAGGGTCAGCATCGGGAAGTGATGGCCCTTGGCCACGATCTGCGTGCCGATGACGATGTCGAGCTCGTGCGCCTCGACCGCGCGCACGAACTCGGCGGCCGCGCGCGGGCCGGTGATCGTGTCGCTGGCCATCACCGAGGCGCGCGCCTGCGGGAACAGCTCGGCCACCTCCTCCGACAGTCTTTCGACGCCGGGCCCGCAGGCCGCCATCTCGCCCTCCGCGCCGCAGGCCGGGCATTTCTCCGGCAGGCGCGTGGCGTAGCCGCAGTGATGGCACTGCAGCCGCCCGACCAGGCGGTGCTCGACCAGCCAGGCCGAGCAGCTCGGGCATTGCAGCCGGTGGCCGCAGGCGCGGCAGAGCGTCAGCGGCGCATAGCCCCGGCGATTGAGAAACAGCATCGCCTGCTCGCCCTGCGCCAGCGTGTCGCTCAAGGCCTGGCGCAGTGTCGGCGACAGCCAGCGCTGGCGCGGCGGGCGATCGCGGCGCAGGTCGATGGCGGCGATTTCGGGCAGGGACGCGCCGCCATGGCGAGCCGGTAAGTGCAGTCGCCGGTAGCGCCCGCTGTCGGCATTGACCACGCTTTCCAGCGACGGCGTGGCCGAGGACAGCACGATCGGGACCTGGCCGAGATGGGCGCGCACCACCGCCATGTCGCGCGCGTGGTAGATCACCCCGTCCTCCTGCTTGAAGGCGGCGTCGTGCTCCTCGTCGACCACGATCAGGCCCAGGTCGGGATAGGGCAGGAACAGGGCCGAGCGCGCGCCGACCACGACCTTGGCGCTGCCCGCCGCCACGTCGCGCCAGGTCTGGCGCCGGCGCTTGGACGACAGTTCCGAGTGCCACTCCGCCGGCATGGCGCCGAAGCGCGCCGCGAAGCGGTCGAGCCAGGCCACAGTCAGCGCGATCTCGGGCAGCAGCACCAGCGCCTGGCAACCTTGGCGCAGTGCCGCGGCGATGGCCTCGAAATAGACCTCGGTCTTGCCGGACCCGGTCACGCCGTCGAGCAGGATGGCGCTGTAGGCGCGCGCGGCCACGCGGGCGCGCAGTTCGTCCGCGGCGGCTTCCTGGTCCGCCGACAGGGCGGGACCGGGCTTCGCCCCGTCGGGCTGGATCGGGAGCACATCGGTCTGCAGCGCGACGGGAACGAGCATGCCCGCCTCGGCCAGCGCCCGCACCACGCCGGTGCCCACCCCGGCCTCGCGCGCGAGGTCGGTGGCGGGAAGCGGCGGTCCGGATGCCGCCAGCTTGAGCACCCGCCGGCGCTGCGGGGTAAGTTTGACGCCCTCCGGCACGGACTCGCCCGCGCGCCGATAGGCGACGACCGGCCGTGGCGGCGCCTCGAACACGGCCGATACGCTCATCGCCATGCGCAGCACGGCGCCGGGCGGCGACAGGGTGTAGGACGCGACCCAGTCGACGAATCGCCGCGCCACGTCCGCCAGCGTCGCCACGTCGAAGCGGTGCTCGATGTCCTTCAGCCGCGCCGCGTCGATCGCTTCCGACCCGTCCGGCGGCGGGTCCCACACCACGCCGATCTCGTGCCGCCGCCCCAGCGGCACCAGCACGAAATCGCCGGGCTGAACGGGGATTTCGGCCGGAACGCGATAGTCATAGGCGCCGGCCAGCGGCAGCGGCAGCAGGACCTGGACGCGCGGTGGCGGCGGCGGCGCGCCGGATTCCGCCGCCGGGGGATGCGAACTGGCCGCGCGGTCGGCCATCTTGTAGACTCCGGCCATGGCAATAGGGTAAGCCGCGCCGACCATATAGGGTCCGCGCCCGACCCACCAACAAGCGATGCGAGGCGACTGCGATGAAATTCTTCATCGACACGGCCGATGTGAACGAGATCCGCGACCTGGCCGCGACCGGCCTGGTGGACGGCGTCACCACCAACCCCTCGCTGGTCGCCAAGACCGGCAAGGACTTCATCGCCACGGTGCGCGAGATCGCCAAGATCGTGCCCGGGCCGGTCAGCGCCGAGGTCACGGCGACCGATCACGCCACGATGCTGAAGGAAGGCCACAAGCTGGCGAAGATCGCCAAGAACATCGCGGTCAAGGTGCCGTTGACCCCGGACGGGCTCAAGACCTGCAAGGCGCTGAGCGGCGACGGCATCATGGTCAACGTGACGCTGTGCTTCTCGGCCGCCCAGGCGATCCTGGCCGCCAAGGCCGGCGCCGCCTTCATCTCGCCCTTCGTGGGGCGGCTGGACGACATCGCGGCCGACGGCATGGGGCTGATCCGCGAGATCGTGGCGATCTACAAGGCCTATCCCGGCATCCGCACCGAGGTGCTGGTGGCCTCGGTGCGCGGGCCGCTGCACGTCGTGGAGGCGGCGAAGATGGGCGCGCATGTCGCGACCCTGCCGCCCAGCGTCTTGCGCCAGATGTTCGCCCATCCCTTGACCGACAAGGGGCTGGCGGCGTTCCTGGCGGACTGGAAGAAGACCGGCCAGTCGATCCTGGGCGCCGAGGACGGCGCCGCCAAGGCAGCCGAGTAGGAGTGACCGCCCTTGCGTGACGGACCCGAGGCTGCCGCGGTGAGCGCCGCGCCATCCGCCCTTGGCGAAGCCGACGTGCTGCGCTTCCTCAAGACGCATCCGGATTTCCTCAACCGGCATCCCGAGCTGTTCGGCGCGCTGAGCCCGCCCAAGCGCGCGCACGGCGACGGCGTCATCGACCTGCAGCACGCGATGCTGGAGCGGTTGCGCGGCGAGGTCACGCAGCTCAAGGACACGCAGCGCTCGCTGATCCAGACCACGCGCGGCAACATGAATTCGACCAGCCGCGTGCATGCCTGCGTGCTGGCGCTGCTGGAATCGCCCAGCTTCGAGCATCTGATCCATGTCGTGACCCAGGACATGGCCCAGATCCTGGACGTCGACGTGGTGGCGCTGTGCGTCGAGGCGGTCGAAGGCGACGTGGGCCCCGCCCCGCCGCGCGGGGTGCGCATCCTCGATCCCGGCGAGGTCGACCACCTGGTCGGCAAGGGCCGCGACGTGGCGCTGGTGGACAATGCGCTGGGCGACGCCGGCGTGTTCGGCGGCGGCGCGTCGCTGGTACGCTCGGCCGGCTACGCGCGGCTCAAGATCAGCCCGCGCACCCCGCCCGGCATGCTGGCGCTCGGCTCGCGCCTGCCCGACACGTTCAATCCCACCCAGGCGACCGAGCTGCTCGGCTTCCTCGCGGGGGTCCTGGCGCTGTCGATCCGCTCGTGGCTGGACTTGCCGGAATAGCCGACGACGTTCTCGGCCGCGCCGTCGGCGGGTGGCTCGACTGGCTCGAGTCCGAGCGGCGCGCGGCCGCTCACACGATCACGGCCTATCGCGACGACGTTTCGCAGTTCCTCCAGTTCCTGGCATCGCATCACGGCGAGGCGCCCACGGTGGCGATGCTGGCGGGGCTGACGCCGGGCGATTTCCGCGCCTTCCTGGCGGCCCGGCGCGGGCGCGGCGTGGGCAACGTGTCGAACGCCCGCGCCCTGTCGGCGCTGCGCGGGCTGTTCCGCTGGCTCGACCGCCAGGGCGTCGCGCGCAACCATGCGCTGGCGCAGATCCGCTCGCCGCGCCTGGCGCGCGGCGCGCCCAAGCCGCTGGCGCCCGAAGAAGCGGCGGCGCTGATCGACGCGGGGGACGACGAGCGGGCGCCGTGGATCGGCGCGCGCGACACCGCGCTGTTCACCCTGCTCTACGGCTGCGGCCTGCGCATCGGCGAGGCATTGGCGCTCGACCGCGACGCGCTGCCGCTGGGCGAGACGCTGCGCGTGCTGGGCAAGGGCGGCAAGGAGCGCATCGTGCCGGTGCTGCCGGCGGTGCGCGCGGCGATCGACGCCTATCTCGCCGCCTGTCCGGCGGGCGGCCGGGCGGCGCCGTTGTTCATCGGCGCGCGCGGCAAGCGCCTCAACCCCGGCGTGGTGCAGAAGCGCATGCGGGCCCTGCGCGCGCAGATCGGGCTGCCGGACAGCGCCACGCCGCACAAGCTGCGCCACAGCTTCGCCACCCACCTGCTGGCCGGCGGCGGCGACCTGCGCGCGATCCAGGAGCTGCTGGGCCACGCCTCGCTGTCAACAACCCAGCGCTATGCCGATGTCGAAACGGCGGGCCTGATCGCCGCCTTCTCGCGCGCGCATCCCCGCGCGCGGTGAAAAGAAAGGGGCCGCTTTCGCGACCCCTTAATTGGCTCATCCTTCGACAGGCTCAGGATGAGGAGTCTTTTTCTGAGTCCCTCGTCCTGAGCTTGTCGAAGGACGAGGAACCCGAAGACGCTAGAAGTCCATGTCGCCCATGCCGCCGCCGCCGGGCATCGGCGCGGCCTTCTTCTCCGGCCGTTCGGCGACCATCGCCTCGGTCGTGATCAAGAGGCCCGCGATCGAGGCCGCGTCCTGCAGCGCGGTGCGCACCACCTTGGTCGGGTCGATGATGCCGGCCTTGACCATGTTGGTGTATTCGCCGCGCTGCGCGTCGAAGCCGTAGTTCGCGTCCTTGGACTCCGAGAGCTTGCCGACGACGATCGAGCCGTCGGTTCCGGCGTTCTCGGCGATCTGGCGCGCCGGCGCGCTCAGCGCCTTGCGCACGATCTCGATGCCGGTGCGCTGGTCGTCGTTGGTCGGCTTGATCCGCTCCAGCGACTTGATGGCATAGACCAGCGCCGAGCCGCCGCCCGGGACGATGCCCTCCTCGACCGCGGCGCGGGTCGCATGCATCGCGTCATCGACGCGATCCTTGCGCTCCTTCACCTCGATCTCGGTCGCCCCGCCGACGCGGATCACGGCAACGCCGCCGGCCAGCTTCGCCAGCCGCTCCTGCAGCTTCTCGCGGTCGTAGTCCGAGGTCGTCTCCTCGATCTGCGCCCGGATCTGGGCGACGCGGCCCTCGATGTCCTTCTTCTTGCCGGCGCCGTCGACGATCGTGGTGTTCTCCTTCTCGATCGCGACCTTCTTGGCCGTGCCGAGCATGTCGAGCGTGACGTTCTCGAGCTTGATGCCCAGGTCTTCCGAGATCACCTGGCCGTTGGTCAGGATCGCGATGTCCTCGAGCATCGCCTTGCGACGGTCGCCGAACCCCGGCGCCTTGACCGCCGAGACCTTGAGGCCGCCGCGCAGCTTGTTGACGACCAGCGTGGCCAGCGCCTCGCCCTCGACGTCCTCGGCGATGATCAGGAGCGGCCGCGAGGACTGCACCACCGTCTCCAGCACCGGCAGCAGCGGCTGCAGGCTCGACAGCTTCTTCTCGGAAATGAGGATATACGGGCTCTCCAGGTCGCAGGTCATCTTGTCGGCGTTGGTGATGAAATAGGGCGACAGGTAGCCGCGGTCGAACTGCATGCCCTCGACGATGTCGAGCTCGGTCTCCAGGCTCTTGGCCTCCTCGACCGTGATCACGCCCTCGTTGCCGACCTTGGCCATCGCCTTGGCGATCATGTCGCCGATGTCGCGCGCGCCGTTGGCCGAGATCGTGCCGACCTGGGCGATCTCCTCGCCGGTGGAGACCTTCCTCGAGCGCTTCTTCAGGTCGTCCACGACCGCCTCGACCGCCAGGTCGATGCCGCGCTTGAGGTCCATCGGGTTCATGCCCGCGGCCACGGCCTTCGAGCCCTCGCGCACGATCGCCTGGGCCAGCACGGTGGCCGTCGTGGTGCCGTCGCCGGCCACGTCGGAGGTCTTGCTCGCGACCTCGCGCACCATTTGCGCGCCCATGTTCTCGAACTTGTCCGAGAGTTCGATCTCCTTGGCGACGGTCACGCCGTCCTTGGTGATGCGGGGCGCGCCGAACGACTTGTCCAGCACCACGTTGCGGCCCTTCGGCCCCAGAGTCACCTTGACCGCGTCGGCCAGGATGTCAACGCCGCGCAGCATGCGGGTGCGCGCGTCGGTCGAGAAACGTACGTCTTTGGCTGCCATGGACTATGCTCCTCCGATAGGCATTTGCTTCTTCTAGGCGACGATAGCGGGGCTACTTCTTCTTGCCGCCCTCGATCACGCCCATGATGTCGGACTCCTTCATGATCAGGACGTCCTGGCCCTCGAGCTTGACCTCGGTGCCCGACCACTTGCCGAACAGGATGCGCTCGCCCGCCTTCACGCCCATCGGCTGCAGCTTGCCATCCTCGCCGCGCGCGCCGGGGCCGACCGAGACGACCTCGCCTTCCATCGGCTTTTCCTGCGCGGTGTCGGGAATGATGATGCCGCCGGCGGTCTTCTGCTCGGACTCGACCCGGCGAACCACCACGCGGTCATGGAGCGGCTTGAATTTCATCGTCGTATCTCCCCAAGGTTTTGATCGGAATAGGCAAAGGCGACGCGCCTGGCACTCTCGCCTGCTGAGTGCCAGTCCCTAGGCCCAGCGCCGGCGCAAGTCAAGCGACCGTTGGCAGCACTCGCCCGGCCTGGCTACTAACATATTGATTCGATTAACTCTTTCTTGTTGCCGGAACGATAGGGTTGGACCAGCATTTGCTTTGCGACGGACGGAAGGGTCACCTGGCAGAGAGGAACTGCAACCGCCATGGGATCGCTCGAGCTGCAATTGCAGGGATACCGCCTGACGACGGCGGAAATCATCTACCGGATGCCGGACCATCCCGGCGTGCTGCAGAGCTTCATCTGGCAGAACCTCGACCTGGCGCCGCGCTTCCCGATGCTGCACAAATTCCTGGCGTTCTGGGAAAAGAACATCGAGGGCACGCTGCACAAGATCATCGTCGCCAACACGCGGCTGATCACCCCCAGCGAATTGCGGGCCGGCACGATGATGACGCTGCAATAGGCAATCAGCCCCGGCCGATCACCTTCAGCATCTCCTCGACCGCGTAGAATTTCCCGCGCGGCGCGCCGGGCCGGGCGCGCGCGACTTCCGCCGCGTCGAGCTTCAGCCACTCCGCGTAGCTGGTGAGGCCGACGCCGCGCTTCGCCAGCAGTTCCTCCAGCGCCGGACGGCCGGGCTTGGTCCCCGGCGCCAGGGTTTCGACGATGGTCTTGGCCACGGTCTGGCCGTCGATCTTGTTGCTGCCGATTACCCCCGACGGCCCGCGCATCGCCCAGCCGACGGCGTAAAGCCCCGGCTCGATCACGCCGCCCCGGTTGGGGTAGAGGCCCTTCTTCTCGTCGAACTGCGCGCCTTCGATCTTGGGCGATCGGTAGCCGATGGCGGCGACGACCAGGCCGACCGGCAGGTCCTCGGTCTCGCCGGTGCCTAGGGCGCGCCCGCCTTCCGTGCGCATGCGCTCGACCCGCAGGCCCTCGACGCGATCGCCGCCCAGCACTTCCTTGGGCGCGCAGTTGAACCGGAAATGGACCCGCTTGGGCTTGCCCTGCGGCAGGCCCGCGAAGCCGCGCAGCATCTCGACCATCTTCTGCCGGATACGCCGGTCCTCCTCCGCCACGTCGTCGAAATTCGTCGGCAGGGAGGCGGCGTCGATCACCGGGGAGGCCTGGTCCAGCTCGCCCATCTCGCGCAGTTCGCCGATGGTGAAGGCCGCGTGCTGCGCGCCGCGGCGGCCCAGCAGGTAGACATCGGTGATGTCGGACGCGCAGATCGCCTCGACCGCGTAGTCCGCCATGTCGGTCGCTTCGAGCTCCTTGCGGTCGCGCACCAGCAGGCGCGCCACGTCGAGCGCCACGTTGCCCACGCCGACCACGGCCGCGGCCTTGACCTTGAGGTCGGGGTCGAGGTTGCGGAAATCCGGATGGCCGTTGTACCAGCCCACGAAGGCGGCCGAGCCGTGGACGCCCTTCTTGTCGGCGCCGGGAATCTCCAGCGGCCGGTCGAACGGCGCGCCGATCGCAAGGACCACCGCGTCGTAGACTTGGCGCAATTCGGCCAGCGACACGTCGCGCCCGACCTCGACGTTGCCGAAGAACGTCATGCCGCCGCCGCGCGCCGTCTTGTCGAAGCTGCGCGAGACCTTGCGCGTGCTTTCGTGGTCGGGGGCGACGCCGTAGCGGATCAGCCCGAACGGGGCGGGCAGGCGCTCGATCATGTCGATCGTGCAGGGGATGCCCGACTTGACCAGGGCATCGGCGGTGTAGAACGCGCTGGGCCCGGAACCGATGATGGCGACGGAAATAGCCACGGGACGCCGCGTCCTCCGCTCAATACACGCGGGGAGCATCGACGCCGGACAACTCTGGAGTCCGGCCGCGGTCTCTCCCCTGCCCGCGGCCTCCTTACGAGAGCTTGTCGCTCGGGATTCGCGTCAGCCGGCGACGGTCCAGGTGTGCCCTTTGCGGAGCAGCTTGTTGAGGTCCCCGTCCGGCTGGCGCGCCAGGACGACCTTGGCCTGGTCGGCCACGGCCTGCTCGTAGGTGGGCGCCGGGTTGCAGTAAAGCACGCCGAGCGCGACGGGGAAAGCCGGCGGTTGCAAGGTGGCGAGCATCATCGCCTGGACCCGGTTCTTCTCGTCATGCACCAGCACGTCGGCCTCGGTGACGCCATTCTGGCCGACCTCGACCACCTCGAGCTCCAGCGCGCCCGGCTTCAGGCGCAGGCCCTTCTTGCGGTCCTTGCCGAACAGCATCGGCTTGCCGTGCTCGAGATGGAGCTGGTTGTCCTCGGCCGCCTCCTTGGCGGTGAAATTGTCAAACGCGCCGTCGTTGTAGACGATGCAGTTCTGGAAGATCTCGACGAAGGACGCGCCGCGATGCGCATGGGCGCGCTTCAGCACCTCGGGCATCAGCTTCTGCTGGGTGTCGATGGCGCGGGCGACGAAGCGCGCGCTGGCGCCCAGCGCGAACTGGGTGGCCGAAACCGGCATGTCGATCGAGCCCAACGGCGTCGACGGCGAGCGCGTCCCGACCTTGGACGTCGGCGAGTACTGGCCCTTGGTCAGGCCGTAGATCTCGTTGTTGAACAGCAGGAACTGCACGTCGATGTTGCGGCGGAGCAGGTGCAGCAGGTGGTTGCCGCCGATCGACAGCGCATCGCCGTCGCCCGATACGATCCACACGTCGAGCTCGGGATTGGCGATCTTGATGCCCGTGGCGATCGCCGGCGCGCGGCCGTGGATGGTGTGGAAGCCGTAGGTCGCCATGTAGTACGGGAAGCGCGCCGCGCAGCCGATGCCCGACACGAACACGGTCTTGGTCGGGTCGGCCTGGATGTCCGCGAGCGCCTTCTGCACGCCCTTCAGGATGGCGTAGTCGCCGCAGCCCGGGCACCAGCGCACCTCCTGGTCGGTCGCATAGTCCTTGGGCTGCAGCTTGGGAGCGGGAGCGTTCATCGTTCAGTGACTCCGGTAAGACCCCTCACCCCACCCTCTCCCCGCTGGCGCGGGGCGAGGGTGCGAGCGACAGCGGGCGGGCGAGGGGAAAGAACAAAACATGCTTCCTTCAACTCAGGCGCCGAGATGCTTCAGGATGCCTTCCTCGATCTCCGCGATCTTGAAAGGCTGGCCCGAGACCTTGTTGAGCCCTTCGGCGGGCACGAGGTATTCCGCGCGCAGCACGGTCCGGAGCTGGCCGGTGTTCATCTCGGGCACCAGCACCTTCTCGTAGCCACGCAGCAGGTCGCCCAGGTTGCGCGGCATCGGCCAGATGTGCCGGATATGGATATGCGCCACGTCGTGGCCCTTGGCGCGCACGTTCTCGACCGCGCGGCTGACCGGCCCGAAGGTCGAGCCCCAGCCGACCACGGCCATCTTGCCCATCGGCCTTCCCTGGCTGACCGTCTGCGGCGGGATGTCGCCGGCGATCCGCAGGATCTTGTCGCGCCGCGTGTCGGTCATCTTCTGGTGGTTCTCGGGGTCGTAGCTGATGTGGCCGGAGGTGTAGCTCTTCTCCAGCCCGCCGATGCGGTGCTGCAGGCCGGGCGTGCCCGGCACGGCCCACACGCGCGCCAGGGTCTCGTCGTCGCGCAGGAAGGGGTGGAAGCCCTCCTTCTCGGTGCGGAACCGCACGGGATGCTTCGGCAGGCGCGACACGTCGGGAATCGCCCAAGGCTCGGCGGCATTGGCGATGTAGCCGTCGGTCAAGAGGAACACCGGCGTCATGTAGCGCACGGCGAGCCTGACCGCCTCGACCGCGCATTCGAAGCAGTCGGAGGCCGAGCGCGCCGCCAGCACCACCACCGGCGCGTCGCCGTTGCGGCCATAGACGGACTGGTAGAGGTCGGACTGCTCGGTCTTGGTCGGCAGGCCGGTCGACGGCCCCGCGCGCTGGGAGTTGACCACGACCAGCGGCAGCTCGACGCCGATCGCCAGGCCCACCGCCTCCATCTTCAACGCAATGCCCGGGCCCGAGCTCGACGTCACGCCCAGCGACCCGGCGTAGGACGCGCCGATCGCGGCGCAGGCCGCGGCGATCTCGTCCTCGGCCTGGAAGGTGGTGACGCCATAGGCCTTCAAGGGCGCCAGCGTGTGCAGGATGCTGGAGGCCGGCGTGATCGGGTAGGAGGCGAACACCATCTTCAGGTCGACGGCCTGCGCGCCCGCGACCAGGCCCCAGGCGAGCGCCTCGGCGCCGGTGACGGTGCGGTAGAGCCCGGGCGCGATATGCGCGGCGGCGACGCGGAAGCCGTGGATGCCCGGCATCTCGGCCGTCTCGCCGAAGGCGTGGCCGGCGTTCATCGCGGCGATGTTCGCCTCGGCCAGCTCGGGCCGCTTGGCGAAGCGCTGCTTCAGGTAGTCGCCCGTGTCCTTCCGGTTGCGGTCGTACATCCAGTAGACCAGGCCCAGGGTCCACATGTTCTTGCAGCGCAGCGCTTCCTTGTTGGTGAGCCCGAACTGCTTCACCGATTCCATCGTCAGCGCCGAGATGTCGAGCGGCACGACCTGGTAGTTGCTCAGGGAACCGTCCTCGAGCGGGTTCTTGTCGTAGCCCGCCTTCTTCAGGTCGCGATCCTTGAACGAGCCCGAATCGACGATCAGCGTGCCGCCCGGGCGAAGGTCGCGCAGGTTCACCTTCAGCGCGGCGGGGTTCATCGCGATCAGCACGTCGGGCGCGTCGCCGGCGGTGGCGATCTTGGCCGAGCCGAAATTGATCTGGAAGGCGGACACGCCGAAGGTCGTGCCGGCCGGCGCGCGGATCTCCGCCGGGAAATCCGGGAAGGTCGCCAGGTCGTTGCCGGCCAGCGCGGTCGCCTCGGTGAAGCGGCTGCCGGTGAGCTGCATGCCGTCGCCGCTGTCGCCGGCGAAACGGACCACGGCGGATTCGATTTCCTCGCGCGCGGTGGGTTGCAGCTGTTCGGCCGTGTTGCTGGACCTCATGGTCGTCCTCGATCCCTATTGCCTTATTTTCCGGCGGCGCGCCCGGCGGATTGCGCGGGCCGCGGGCCGGACATTTGCCTGTCGTTGCCGATACTTTCGCGGCGTCCCCTACCCCGCGGAAGGGCCGGCATGATTCCACATTCGCCCCGCGGGCGAAAGCCGGTCGGCTCGCACCTGCAATGCAGGCGCTGCATGCACAAGATGTATGTATGCAAACAAGGGCTTGGGGGCAAGCCCAGGCCACCGCCCGGGCTGCGGCGATTGATCGCGCTGGCGGCCGCGGCGCGATTGGCCTTAAGTCCCGCCATGGTCGATGCCGCCCCGCCCCCCCCGCCGCAAGCCCGCCCGGCGCAAGCCCGCCCGCCGCAAGTCCGCCCGGCGCCCCGCGCCGTCGCCGCCTGGCTCTATCTCTGCGCCGCGATGGTGTTCGCGATGGTGCTGATCGGCGGCGTCACGCGCCTGACCGAATCGGGCCTGTCGATCGTGGAATGGCAGCCGCTGGTCGGCGCGATCCCGCCGCTCGGCGAGGCCGACTGGCAGGCGCTGTTCCAGAAGTACCAGGCCTCGCCCCAGTTCCAGCAGGTCAACCGCGGCATGGACCTGGCGGAGTTCAAGACCATCTTCTGGTGGGAATACGTCCATCGCCTGTGGGGAAGGCTAATCGGCGCGGTCTTCCTGCTGCCGTTCCTGTGGTTCCTGCTGCGCCGCCAGGTGCGGGGCCCGTTGGCCTGGAAGCTGGCGGGCATTTTCGCGCTGGGCGGGCTGCAGGGGGCGATGGGCTGGTACATGGTCGCGAGCGGCCTGGTCGATCGGCCCGACGTCAGCCAGTACCGCCTGGCCGCGCATCTGGGACTGGCGCTGCTGATCTACGCGCTGCTGCTGTGGCAGGCGATGCATCTGTCGCGTGCTTCGAGCGGGGCAATCGTTGAGTCCCGATTGCGCCGCGCCGCCACCGCTTTGCTCGTCTTGATCACGATGACCATCCTCGCCGGCGCCTTCGTGGCCGGACTTGACGCCGGCCTGATCTACAACACCTTTCCGCTGATGGAGGGGCGCATCGTGCCGCCCGACTACGGGGCGATGCAGCCCTGGTGGCGCGACTGGTTCGACAACCGCGCGACCGTGCAGTTCCACCACCGGGTCCTGGCGATCGCGACGCTGGGCGCGGTGCTGGCCTACGTGCCATGGCTGCTGCGGAAGGGCGCAGGCTCCAAGGAAGTCGTCCTTCGACAGGCTCAGGACGAGGAGAGAAAGAAAGCCCTCATCCTGAGCCTGTCGAAGGATGTGAGCGCGCGCCGCGCCGCGATCGCGCTGCTGCACCTCGCGGTGCTGCAGGTCGCGCTTGGCATCGCGACGCTTCTGCTGGTGGTGCCGGTGCCGCTCGCCGCGCTGCACCAGGCGGGCGCGATGGCGCTGCTGACGGCGGCGCTGTGGCTGCGATTTACGCTGCGCTAGCGTCCCGATTCCGAAGTTCGTCAGTGCTTGCGACGCACGCCGTACGAACTTCGGAATCGAAAAGGACGATAGCAACTATTTCAAGTCTAGTGCCCCTTTGGAACCCGAAGGTCGCCTCCGGTCTTGCGATCAAGAGATGGCGAACTTCAGGTTCGGGGCGCTAGGCTTCGGCGGGTATCGCGGGGCGCGCCGCCCGCTTTGCGCCGCCCGCGGCACCCGGTATCCTCGGCCGGGCCTACGCAAGGGAGAGCCATCGCCATGACCGCCGTCGCCGCCAGCAGAACCCAGCGATTGCCGCAGCATCAACAGGAGCGGGTGGAGCTCGCCTGCGCGTTCCGATGGGCGGCGCGGTTGAACTTCCACGAATCCGTCGCCAACCATTTCAGCGTGGCGGTCAATCCGGAAGGCACGCAGTTCCTGATGAACCCGAACGGCGCGCATTTCTCGCGCGTGCGCGCCAGCGAGCTGCTGCTTCTGGACGCCGAGGACCCGTCGACGATGCAGCGCGCGGACGCGCCGGATCCCACCGCCTGGGCGCTGCACGGGGCGCTGCACCGCCGCCATGCCCATGCGCGCTGCGTCCTGCACGCGCACCCGAAGAACGGGACGATCCTGGCGAGCCTCGCCGACAGCCGGCTGCTGCCGATCGACCAGAACTGCGCGCGCTTCTTCAACCGGATCGCGATCGACGAGGATTTCAGCGGCATGGCGCTGGGCGAGGAAGCCGAGCGCTGCGTCGAGCAGCTCGCGACGAAGCGCATCATGATCATGGGCAACCACGGCGTGCTCGTGGCGGCCGACTCGATCGCCCAGGCCTTCGACGACCTCTACTACCTCGAGCGCTCGGCCGAGACGCTGGTGGGCGCCTACATGACCGGCAAGAAGCTGCGGGT
>JADLEG010000153.1 GCA_020846275.1 Alphaproteobacteria bacterium | reverse complement strand
GTTCAAGTTGAAGGTGATCGAGCGGCTCGAAGCCGGCGAGAGCGGAACGGCGCTGGCGATGGAGTTTTCGATCAAGCGGACGATCATCTATCGCTGGCGCGAGCTGTGGCGCCATGGCGGGACGGCGACCTCGCGTGATACAGCAGGGCCGAAAGCAAGACGTTCGTGTTCAGAACGACGCGGGGCTGGGTCATCCGGCCTTGCGGGTCTTATTGCGCGACCAGGCCACGGTCCCGGCCACGTCCTTCTCGATTGGGCCCCGAACGGCCAGCTTGGCCCGCACGGCATCGGCGCGATTGAGCCGCACAGGCGTCAGCACGATTTCGATCGACCTTCTCGCGTCGCGTTCATCCCCTGTTAGCCGCCCCGGATTACCCTTGCCCGAGGATCGGCCGCGAGGAACGCAATGGCCACGACGCGAATTGGCGCCGCGATGCGCGCCCGCAAGCCCGGAATCGTGGCCGGCTCGGCGCTGGGGCTGCTGTTTTGCGCCTGGGCCTTGCTCTATCTGACCGGCCTGTTTCCCTATCTCGGCTACAAGTCCAACACCGAGCGCTTCGACTCCATGTTCGACAACCCGTCCCATCTCGGCTGGACCGCCGTCACCGGCCTCGACGCTTGGCCGGAGACGTTCCTCCTGTTCACCGGACAGGAGGTGTTCATCGACTACCGCGTCGACATCCGGCGCGGCTCGCTGTGGCTGTTCGTCCGGCCTTGGGCATCCTGGGATTTCGCCACGCAAGAACGCGTAACGGAAAGCGGCCATGGGCGCCTCGTCCACCGCGTCGCCAGCACGGGGCTCTATCATATCGTGGCCCAGCCCTCGAACGCGCGGGGGCCCGGAAGGGGCTACGACCTCACCTACACCGCCACTTGGGGCGCCACTTGGGGCGCGAACCGGGCCGCCGGGCGCTAGGGCGAATCGACGTTCGGCCTTTCCGCGATTCCCTCGGTCACCCCGTTTCCGCCGGCGTATAGGGGCGCACGTTGGTGGGCGTGATGACCATCTCGGGGATCGACGTGTTCTTGGGCATGAGGGCGACGAAGCGCATGGTGTCCGCGACATCCTCCGGCTGAATGAACTGGGCCAGGACCTCCGGCGGATATTTGATCTTCCGCCGCGCCATGATCGGCGTGTTGACGTCGTCGGGACACAGGCAGCACGCGCGGATGCCGAACTTCCACGCTTCCTGCGTCAGCGACAGGCTCATTCCCAGCATGCCGAACTTGGAGGCGCTGTAGCCGATCCCGGAAACGCCCGAGACGCGCCTTGCCGCCGTCGATGCCACATTGATGATGAGACCGTCCTGTTGCGCGCGCATGGTCGGCAGCGCCGCCTGCACCATGTTGAAGGCCCCGGTCAGGTTCGCGCCCAGAATGCGATCCCAATCTTCAGGCGTGATCTCGTCCAGGCGACGGTTGACGATGTTGAGGCCGGCATTGTTGACGAGGACGTCGACGCGGCCGAACCGCTCGATCAGCGCGGCGGCGACCGTGCGCGTCTTGCCGCGATCGGCGACATCGAGCGGCTCGGCCACCGACGTGCCGCCGAAGGAAGCGATCTCGGCGGCGACCTCCTCCAGCTTGTCGCGCCGCCGTCCCAAGAGAGCGACGGCGGCGCCCCCACGGGCGAACATCAACGCACCCGCCTTGCCGATTCCCGTTCCGGCGCCGGTCATCCAGACAACCTTTCCGGCGAAGTCTTTCATCCTGTTTCTCCGTTCGTTCGTATCGCTCGCTCGTGATGCGCCGCCAGATGGGCCCGCACCCGCCTGAAATCGTCCGCTCAAACTACTAGCGCGCCGCTTCGCGGTGTACCAGGAATCGCGATCGGGCGGGTCCGAGGGGCAGGCCCCGGCACCCTGACCTGGCTCGGTCTGATCCGGTCGGAGACGGACGACGGCGCTCTCGCAGATGCGAACCCACCGGCCAGCGAAAAGACTCCATGGATTCCGCCGGTTAACTCGAATTGCGGTAATCCACAATTTTGCAAGGCAAAACAATATATTATCCGCATGCCGTCTTGCCTGTTGGGTTCGACGGGATTAAGTACACTAACTCGCGCGGCCCCTTCCGCCTGAAGGCAACCGCATCGCTGCTTGCAGGGAGCTCCGATCCATGGCGACCACCAAGAAGCTGGGGCGTTCGGCATCCAAGGCCGCGCCCGCGGCCGCCGACGAGTTGCTGCACTACTACCGCCACATGCTGCTGATCCGCCGCTTCGAGGAGAAGGCCGGCCAGATGTACGGCATGGGCCTGATCGGCGGCTTCTGCCACCTCTACATCGGCCAGGAAGCCGTGGTCGTGGGCATGCAGTCCGTGCTGAAGCCGGGCGACAGCGTGATCACCTCCTATCGCGACCACGGCCACATGCTGGCCTGCGACATGGACCCGCGCGGCGTCATGGCCGAGCTGACCGGCCGCGCCGGCGGCTACTCCAAGGGCAAGGGCGGCTCGATGCACATGTTCAGCCGCGAGAAGGGCTTCTACGGCGGCCACGGCATCGTCGGCGCGCAGGTGCCGCTCGGCACCGGGCTCGCCTTCGCGCACAAGTACAAGAACGACAACGGCGTCTGCGCGACCTACCTGGGCGACGGCGCGGTCAACCAGGGCCAGGTCTACGAGGCCTTCAACATGGCCGCGCTGTGGAAGCTGCCGGT
>JADLEG010000152.1 GCA_020846275.1 Alphaproteobacteria bacterium | reverse complement strand
GCATCATCGCCTGGCTGCGCAGCCTGCAGCCCGGCGGCCAGCCGATCCGCGACGACATCCCGGAATCGCACCTGCTGAAGAAGGGCACGCCCACGATGGGCGGCTTCATGATGCTGCTGGCGATCGTCGTCAGCACGCTTCTGTGGGCCGACCTGACCAACGGCTATGTCTGGGTCGCGCTGATGGTGACGCTCGGCTTCGGCGCGGTCGGCTTCGTCGACGATTTCCTCAAGCTGTCGCGCCGCAATCCCAAGGGCCTGCCCGGCCGCACCAAGCTGGCGGCGCTGGTGGTGATCGGGCTGGTCGCCGCCTTGTGGTTCGTCTACCTGACGCGCGCGCCGCTGGGCACCGCGTTGACCGTGCCCGTGTTCAAGAACGCGCTGATCCCGCTCAGCTACCTGTTCGTGCCGTTCGCCGTGTTCGTGATGGTGGGCGCGTCGAACGCCGTCAACCTGACCGACGGTCTCGACGGGCTGGCGATCGGGCCGGTGATGATCGCGGCGGGCTGCTTCAGCCTGATCGCCTATCTCGCCGGCAACACCGTCTTCGCCAACTACCTGCAGATCCACCACGTGCCCGGCGTCGGCGAGCTGGCGGTGTTCTGCGCGACGCTGGTCGGCGCGGGCCTCGGCTTCCTTTGGTACAACGCGCACCCCGCCCAGGTCTTCATGGGCGACACCGGCTCGCTGGCGATGGGGGGCGCGCTCGGCGCGGTCGCGGTCGCCACCAAGCACGAGCTGGTGCTGGCGATCGTCGGCGGGCTCTTTGTCGTGGAAGCCCTCTCCGTGATGATCCAGGTGTTCTGGTTCAAGCGCACCGGCCGGCGCATCTTCCTGATGGCGCCGATCCATCACCACTTCCAGAAGAAGGGCTGGCACGAGCAGCAGATCGTCGTCCGCTTCTGGATCATCTCGGTCATCCTGGCCCTCGCCGGCCTCTCGACATTGAAGCTGCGGTGAGCGCGATGATCGAGTGCCCCTACATGGCCGGTCTGCCGGTCGCCGTCATGGGCCTGGGCAAGTCGGGCCTGCCGACGGCCAGCGCGCTGATGGCGAGCGGCGCCGAGGTGTGGGCCTGGGACGACGACGCGGCCAAGCGCGACGAGGCCAAGGCCGCCGGCATCCCGGTGGTCGATCTTCGCGCCTGCGACTGGAGCCAGCTCACCACCCTGGTCCTGAGCCCCGGCATTCCGCACACCTGGCCCAAGCCGCACCCCGTCGCCGCCGCGGCGCGCGCGGCGGGCGTCGAGATCATCGGCGATATCGAGCTTCTGGCCCGCGCCCAGCGCGACCCGGCCTATGTCGGCATCACCGGCACCAACGGCAAGTCGACCACGACGGCGCTGATCGGCCACGTGTTCCGCCAGGCCGGCCGCACGGTCGAGGTCGGCGGCAACATCGGCACGCCGGCCCTGAGCCTGAAGCCGCTGGGCGAAGGCGGTTTCTACGCGATCGAGATGTCGTCCTATCAGCTCGAGCTGACCGTCTCGATCACCTTCGACATCGCCGTGCTGCTGAACATCACCGCCGACCACCTGGAGCGGCACGGCGGGATGGACGGCTATATCGCCGCCAAGAAGCGCATCTTCCACCGCCAGACCGGGCGGCGCACCGCGGTGATCGGCGTCGACGACGACCATTGCCGCGCCATTCACGCCGACCTGAAGCGCCGGGGCGATCAGACCATCCTGCCGATCTCGAGCGAGATCGCGGTCGAGGGCGGCGTCTATGCGCAGGACGGGCTTTTGATCGACGACATCGCGGGCGAAGGCGCCCCCGCGCTCGACCTGCGCGAGGTCCCCACCCTGCCCGGCCGGCACAACTGGCAGAACGCGGCCGCCGCCTATGCCGCCGCGCGCGCGGCGGGCATCGCGCGCGAGGCGATCGCCGCGGGCATCCGCTCCTATCCCGGCCTGGCGCACCGCCAGGAGCTCGTTGGCACGGTCGACGGCGTGCGCTTCGTCAACGACAGCAAGGCAACCAACGCCGATGCCGCCGCCAAGGCCCTGGCCTGCTACGACGCGATCTGGTGGATCGCCGGCGGCAAGCCCAAGGAAGGTCCGCTCGACGCGGTCCATCCGCATCTCGCGCATGTCCGCCGCGCCTTCCTGATCGGCGAGGCGGCGCCGCGCTTCGCGCGCGAACTGGACGGGCTGGTGGCGCTCGAACAGTGCGGGGAGCTTGCCAACGCGACGGAACGCGCCTTCGCCGCCGCGCGGGCCGACCGCGCCAGGGACCCGGTGGTGCTGCTGTCGCCGGCCTGCGCCTCCTTCGACCAGTTCGCCAATTTCGAGGCGCGCGGCGAGGCCTTCCGCGCGCTCGTCGCCGACCTCGCGGCGCGGAAAGGGGCGATGCAATGAGCGCGATCGCCCGCACCGATACCTCCGTTCTCGGCCGCTGGTGGTGGACGGTCGACCGCTGGACCCTCGTCGCGCTGGGCGCGCTGATCTTCTGCGGCATCATCCTGGCGATGGCCGCCAGCCCCGGCGTCGCCGCCCGCATCGGCGCCGAGCCCTATCACTTCGTCAAGCGGCAGATGATGATCCTGCCGGTGGCGGTGATGCTGCTGTTCGCCTGCTCGCTGGCGACCCCGCGCCAGATCGTGCGCCTGTCGGTCATCGGCCTGGCGATCTTCGCCGGCCTGACCGCGCTGACCTTCATCGGGCCCGAGATCAAGGGCGCGCGGCGCTGGGTGATGCTGCCGGGCTTCCAGCTGCAGCCGTCGGAATTCGTCAAGCCGTTCTTCGCCGTCGTCGCGGCCTGGCTGTTCGCCGCCCAGAAGATCAACGGCCGCTTCCCCGGCTACGTCGCCGCGATCGTGCTCTACCTCGCGATCGTCGCGATGCTGGTGAAGCAGCCCGACCTCGGCATGGCGGTGGTGGTCAGCGCCGTGTGGTTCACCCAGTTCTTCCTGGCCGGCCTGCCGCTGTGGCTGGTCGGCACGCTGGGCATCGCGGGCTTCGCCGGGCTGTTCGGCGCCTATCTGTGGCTGCCGCACGTGACCAGCCGCATCAACCGCTTCCTCGATCCGGGCTCGGGCGACAGCTACCAGGTCGACCGCGCGATGGAGGCCTTCCTCAACGGCGGCCTGTTCGGGCGCGGCCCGGGCGAAGGCATCGTCAAGCGGTCGATCCCCGACGCGCATGCCGACTTCATCTTCGCCGTGGCCGGCGAGGAGTTCGGGCTGATCGCGTGCCTCCTGATCGTGGCGCTGTTCGCCTTCGTGGTGCTGCGCGGCTTCGGGCGCGCGCTGCAGGAAACCAACCTGTTCGTGCTGCTGGCGTCGACCGGCCTGTTCGTCCAGTTCGGGCTGCAGGCGATCATCAACATGGGCTCGTCGCTGCACCTGATGCCGACCAAGGGCATGACCCTGCCCTTCATCAGCTATGGCGGCTCGTCCCTGCTGGCGCTGGCCGTCGGCATGGGCATGGCGCTGGCGCTGACCCGCAAACGCTACGGGCTGGAGGCGATGCCATGAAGGCCGTCCCGCAGCGCCTGGTCGTGCTGGCCACCGGCGGCACCGGCGGCCACCTGTTCCCCGCGGCGGCGCTGGCCGAGGTGCTGGCCGCGCGGGGCTGCGCGCTGGCGCTGTTCACCGACCGACGCGAGGTGGCGTTGCCGCCGGCCCTGTCCGGCCTGCCGATCGAGCGCCTGCCGGCCAAGGGCGTCGCCGGCCGCGGCCTGCCCGGCCGCGTGCTGGCGGTCGGCGAGCTTGCGTTCGGCACCTGGAAGGCGTCGCGCCGCCTGCGCCACTACCGCCCCGCCGCGGTCGTCGGCTTCGGCGGCTATGCCTCGGTGCCGACGGTGCTGGCCGCCGGACGCGCCGGCATTCCCACCGTTCTTCACGAGCAGAACGCCGTCATCGGCCGCGCCAACCGCGTCGCGGCCGGCAAGGCGCGGGCGGTCTGCACGAGTTTCGAGGTTGTCGCCGGTTTGGCTGCAAATGTAGGTAGCCGGACCATCCGAACCGGAAATCCGGTTCGGGCGGCAATAGCGGCCCTCCGGGATCAGCCCTACCCGACCCCCATCCCCGGAGGGCCGCTATCCTTATTCGTGACCGGCGGCAGCCAGGGCGCGCGCGTGTTCGGCGATATCGTTCCCGCCGCCGTGGCGCTGCTGCCGGAAGCCCAGCGCCAGCGGCTGAAGATCGTGCAGCAATGCCGGCAGGAGCAGCTCGAGGCGACGCAGGCGGCCTATGCCGCCATCGGCGTCGGCGCGACGCTGCAACCCTTCTTCCCCGACATGGCGGGCCGGCTGGGCGACGCGCATCTGCTGGTCGGCCGCTCGGGCGCCACCACGGTGGCGGAGCTGACCTGCGCCGGCCGCCCGGCGATCCTGGTGCCCTACCCCTACGCCACCGACGACCACCAGACGGCCAACGCGCAGGCCCTGGCCGCGGGCGGCGGCGCCTGGCTGATGCCGCAGGACGGCTTCACCCCGCACACGCTGGCCGCGATGCTGCAGCGCGCGCTCGACGATCCGTCGACGCTGGTCGAGGCGGCATCCTGCGCCCGCGCGCTGGGCATCGCCGACGCCGCCGAGCGCCTGGCCGGCGTGGTCGAGCAGTTCCTGCCCGCCACCAACGGCAACGCCAAGCACGGCGAGACCCGGCTGGAGGCGGCGCAATGAAGGCCCTTCCGCTCGGCATCGGCACCATCCATTTCGTCGGCATCGGCGGCATCGGCATGAGCGGCATCGCCGAGATCCTGCACACCCAGGGCTACACGGTGCGCGGCTCGGACCTGGCCGACAGCGCCAACGTCAAGCGCCTGCGCGGCCTCGGCATCCAGGTCGCGATCGGCCACAAGGCCGAGAACGTGGACGGCGCGCAGGTCGTCGTCGTGTCCTCGGCGGTCAAGGCCGAGAACCCCGAGGTCAAGGCCGCGCGCGCCCAGTTCATCCCGGTCGTGCGCCGCGCCGAGATGCTGGGCGAGCTGATGCGCCTGAAATGGTCGATCGCGATCGGCGGCACGCACGGCAAGACCACCACCACCTCGCTGGTGGCCCAGATGCTGGAGACCGGCGGGCTCGATCCCACCGTGATCAACGGCGGCATCATCAACGCCTACGGAACCAACGCGCGGCTCGGCAAGGGCGACTGGATGGTCGTCGAGTCCGACGAGAGCGACGGCAGCTTCATGAAATTGCCGGCGACCGTCGCGATCGTCACGAATATCGATCCCGAGCACATGGACTACTGGGGCAGCTACGAGAAGCTCGAGGCCGGGTTCGACACCTTCGTCTCGAACATCCCCTTCTACGGCTTCGCGGTGCTGTGCATCGACCACGCGGCGGTGCAGGCGATGATCGCGCGCATCACCGACCGGCGCATCATCACCTACGGCTTCAGCCCGCAGGCCGAGGTGCGCGCCGAGAACCTGCGCCTGGGCTCCGACGGCGCCAAGTTCGACGTCACGATCCAGGTGCGCGGCGCCGAGCCGCGCCGCATCCGCGATTTCGCCACCCGCATGATGGGCGCGCACAACGTGCAGAACGCCTGCGCCGCCATCGCCGTCGCCAACGAGATGGGCATGGACGAGGCGACGATGAAGAAGGCGCTGGCCGACTTCGCCGGCGTCAAGCGCCGCTTCACGCTCACGGGCGAATCGCACGGCGTCAGGGTGATCGACGACTACGGCCACCACCCGGTGGAGATCGCCGCGGTGCTGAAGGCCGCGCGCGGCGCCACCAAGGGCGCGGTGATCGCCGTGGTCCAGCCGCACCGCTTCACGCGGCTGAAGAGCCTGTTCGAGGAATTCTGCACCTGCTTCAACGACGCCGACGCGGTGATCGTGGCCGACGTCTATCCCGCCGGCGAGGAGCCGATCGACGGCGCCAACCGCGACGCGCTGGTGCAGGGCCTGGTCGCGCACGGCCATCGCCGCGCGATCGCGCTGGACGATCCGAAGAATCTCGCCGGCCTCGTCGCCGGCATGGCGAAAGGGGGCGACCTGGTCGTTTGCCTTGGCGCCGGTTCGATCACGGCCTGGGCGAACGCGTTGCCCGGCGAGCTCGACCGCGCCTTCGCGAACGGCAGGACCAACAGGCCCCTGCGCAAAACGGGAGCCTGACCATGATGCCTGCGCGCAAGTCGACCCCTTCCCTGATCGAGCGCCTGCCCGCGGTGCGCGGGCGGTACAGCGAGAGCACGGTGCTGGCCAACACCACGTGGTTCCGCGTCGGCGGTGCCGCCGAGGTGATGTTCCGCCCGGCCGACCTGGACGACCTGGCCGATTTCCTGGCCGCGCACCCGGCCGACGTGCCGATCACCGTGGTCGGAGTCGGCTCGAATCTCTTGGTGCGCGACGGCGGCGTGCCGGGCGTCGTGATCCGCCTGGGCCGCGGCTTCGCCGACATCCGCGTCGAGGGCGACGTCGTGATCGCCGGCGCCGGCGCGCTCGATCTCAACGTCGCGCATGTCGCGGCCGAAGCCGGCCTCGCCGGGCTCGAGTTCCTGTGCGGCGTCCCCGGCACGATCGGCGGGGCGCTGCGGATGAACGCCGGCGCCTATGGCGCGGAGGTGAAGGACGTTCTCGTGTCGGCCAAGGCGCTCGATCCGCGCGGCCGCCGCTACTGCCTGACGCCGGAGCATATCGGCCTCGCCTACCGCCGCTGCAGCCTGCCCGAAGGCTGGATCTTCACCAGCGCCCGGTTCCGGGCCCGCCCCGGCGACAAGGCGCAGATCATCCGCCGCATGGCCGACATCCAGGCCGAGCGCGCCGACACCCAGCCCGTGCGCACGCGCACCGGCGGGTCGACCTTCGCCAACCCGCCCAGTGGCGCAGGCGGGGGCCGCAAGGCGTGGGAGCTGATCGACCGCGCGGGCTGCCGCGGTCTGAAGCGCGGCGGCGCGATGGTCTCGGAGAAGCACTGCAACTTCCTGATCAATACCGGCGACGCCACCGCGGCCGACATCGAGGGTCTGGGCGAGGAAGTGCGCCGGCGCGTCTTCGAGGCGACCGGCGTGACGCTGGAGTGGGAAATCCGCCGCATCGGCGTGCCCTCGGGCCCGCTGGCCAGGGACGCGACTGCATGAAGAAGCACGTCGCCGTGCTGATGGGCGGCTGGTCCGCCGAACGCGAGGTCTCGCTTGTGAGCGGACGCGAATGCGGCGTTGCGCTGAAACAGGCGGGCTACGCCGTCTCGGAGATCGATGTCGGTCGCGACATCGCCGAGGTGCTCTCGCGCGTCAGACCGGACGTGTGCTTCAACGCGCTGCACGGGCGCGTCGGCGAGGATGGCTGCATCCAGGGTCTGCTGGAGATCCTCGGCATCCCCTACACGCATTCCGGCGTGCTCGCCTCGGCGCTGGCGATGGACAAGCCGGCGGCGAAGCGTCAGTTCGCCGGCGCCGGCATCGCCTGCGCCGAAGGCCGCGTGGTCGACCGCGACGAAGTGCTGCGCGGCCACCCGATGCCGCCGCCCTATGTCGTCAAGCCGGTCAACGAGGGATCGAGCGTCGGCGTGACGATCGTGGCCGACGGCGGCCTGCCGCGCTTCCACAACGAAGGCTGGCGCTATGGCAGCAAGGTGCTTGTCGAGCGCTACATCCCCGGCCGCGAGTTGACCTGCGGCGTGATGGGCCACCGGCCGCTGGCGGTCACCGAGATGCGCCCGCACGAAGGCTTCTACGACTACGCCGCGAAATACACGGCCGGCAAGACCGACCACCTGGTCCCCGCGCCGCTGCCCCCGGCCGTCTACGACGATGTGATGCGTACCGCCGTCCTGGCGCACCGGACGCTGGGCTGCCGCGGCGTCAGCCGCGCCGATTTCCGCTACGACGACACCAGGGACGGCCCGGGCAAACTGTACCTCCTCGAGGTCAACACCCAGCCCGGCATGACGCCGCTGTCGCTGGTGCCCGAGCAGGCCGCGCATGTCGGCATCCCCTTCGTCGAGCTGGTGGACTGGATGGTGGAGCACGCCCAATGCGACGCGTGACGGCCCGCTCCCGCCCCGCCATCCGGCCGGCGCGCCGGCGCGCGCTGTTGCCCGGCTGGGTCGCGCCGACCGCGAAGGTCTGCGCGGTCGCGAGCCTGGCCGCGCTTGCGGTCGGCGGTCCCTGGGCCTTGTGGCGGGCCGGCATCGCGCAGCGCACGATCGAGCGCGTCGAGACCGCGTTCGTCGACTTCACCGGCATGGTCGGCCTGGTCGTGGACGACGTGATCGTCGAGGGCCGGGTCGAGACGCGCACGCGCGACGTGCTGGCGGCGCTGCAGGTCGAGCGCGGCATGCCGGTCTTGGCGGTCGATCCGCGCGCCGCCAAGGAACGCCTGGAGCAGATCCCCTGGGTGCGCGAGGCCGCGGTCGAGCGCCGCCTGCCCGGGCTGGTTTCGGTGCGCTTGATCGAGCGCGTGCCGATGGCGCTGTGGCAGCACGACGGCCGCTTCGTGCTGATCGACCGCCACGGCGTGCAGATCGAGACCGAGGAGGTCGGCCGCTTCGACCGGTTGCCGCACATCGTCGGCGAGAACGCCGGCGAGGCGGCCGGCGAGCTGCTGCGCATGCTGTCGGCCGAGCCGGCGCTGGAGCGCCGCGTGGTGGCCGCGATCCGCGTCGGCGGCCGCCGCTGGAACCTGCGCTTCGACAACGGCGTGGACGTGATGCTGCCCGCCGACAACGCGACCGCCGCCTGGATGCAGCTCGCCGCCTATGAGCGCGAGCAGGCGATCCTGGGGCGCGACGTCAAGGCGATCGACCTGCGTCTGCCCGACCGCGTGGTCCTGAAGCCCAATCCCAGCGCCTTGCCGCCCGCGCCCGCGCCGGGCCGGCCGGCGCAGAAGAAAGCCTGAGCCGAGGGAGCTCGAAAACCGTGGCAACATTCCCGTCGTCCCGTTCGATCGGAAAATCCGGCGCCAAGGCGCGGATCAGGTCGCGCGGCGGCCTCGTCGCCGCGCTCGACATCGGCAGCACCAAGATCTGCTGCTTCATCGCGCGGCTCGACGAGCAGCGCGGCGGGCAGCGCCTCGCCCGCATCGTCGGCATCGGCCACCAGGCCGCGCGCGGGGTGCGCAGCGGCGCCATCGTCGACCTCGAGGCCGCCGAAGCATCGATCCGCGCCGCCGTGTCGGCCGCCGAGCAGATGGCGGGCACCACGGTGCAGGGCGTGATCGTCAACGTCTCGGGCGGCCAGCCCGCGAGCCGCACGGTCGGCGTCGAAGTCTCGATCGCCGGCCAGCAGATCGCCGACAGCGACATGCGCCGCGCGCTGGGCCAGACGCACCAGGACGACGACGGCGAGGAGCGCGAGCTGATCCACTCGATCCCGGTGGGCTTCTCGATCGACGGCAGCCGCGGCATCCGCGACCCGCGCGGCATGTTCGGCGACCGCCTCGGCGTCGACATGCACCTGATCACCGCCCAGGCCAGCGCCATCCGAAACCTGGCGGCCTGCGTCGCGCGCTGCCACCTCGAGATCGACGCCATGGTCGTTTCGCCCTACGCCGCCGGGCTCGCATGCCTGGTGGAAGACGAGATGGACCTGGGCGCGACGGTGATCGACATGGGCGGCGGCACAACCTCGGTCGCCGTGTTCTTCGACGGCAATGTCGTCTTCACCGACTGCGTGCGCGTCGGCGGCGGCCACGTCACCAGCGACATCGCGCGCGGCTTGTCCACGCCGCTGGCCCAGGCTGAGCGCATCAAGACGCTGTTCGGCTGCGCCGTCGCCAGTCCGGCCGACGATCGCGAGGCGATCGAGGTGCCGCTGGTGGGCGAGGACGAGACCAGCGCCGTGACGCAGATCCCCAAGTCGCTCCTCGTGGGCATCATCCACCCGCGCGTCGAGGAGACCCTCGAGCTGGTGCGCGGGCGGCTGGAGGCCGGCGGCTTCGACAAATTGGCCGGAAGGCGCGCCGTGCTCACCGGCGGCGCCTGCCAGCTCGCGGGCATGCGCGACCTCGCGGCGCGCATCCTCGACAAACAGGTTCGGATCGGCCGCCCGCTGAAACTGGGCGGCCTGGCGGAGGCGACCAGCGGGCCGGCCTTCGCTACCTCGGCAGGGTTGGTCGGCTATGCCGGCCGGCGCGAAGCCGATGCCGGAGCAAGCCTCTTCGGCCCGCCACCAGAACAACAGGCCGGCTTCATCGGCCGCATCGGGGAGTGGTTTCGTGCGGCGTTCTAACAACCACCACACGAAGAGTTCCAAACCGGAAGCGGGCAGCAAACCCGTCTCCACGCGTCTTGCCGGCCAGGCACCGGTCGACGCACCAACGCAACCTCTCACGACTGATCAACCCGGAGGATCAGAGATGACCATCAACCTGAGCGTGCCCCGTAGCGAGAACGAGTTGAAGCCCCGCATCACCGTGATCGGCGTCGGCGGCGCCGGCAGCAACGCCGTCAACAACATGATCCACCTGAACCTGGAGGGCGTCGACTTCGTCTGCGCCAACACCGACGCGCAGTCGCTGGCCCAGTCCGCCGCCGAGCGGAAGGTCCAGCTCGGCATCGGCATCACGCGCGGGCTCGGCGCCGGCGCGCGGCCGGACGTCGGCCGCGAGGCCGCCGAGGAGGCGATGGGCGAGCTGCTCGACCACAGCCAGGGCTCGCACATGGTGTTCATCCCCGCCGGCATGGGCGGCGGCACCGGCACCGGCGCCGCGCCCGTCATCGCGCGCGCGGCGCGCGAGCACGGCATCCTGACCGTCGGCGTGGTGACCAAGCCCTTCCACTTCGAGGGCTCGCACCGCATGCGGATCGCCGAGCAGGGCATCGAGGAGCTGACCCAGTTCGTCGATACGCTGATCATCATCCCGAACCAGAACCTGTTCCGCATCGCGACCGAGCGCACGACCTTCGCCGAGGCCTTCAAGCTGGCGGACGACGTGCTCTACTCGGGCGTGCGCGGCGTGACCGACCTGATGGTCATGCCCGGGCTGATCAACCTGGACTTCGCCGACATCCGCACCGTCATGACCGAGATGGGCAAGGCGATGATGGGCACCGGCGAGGCCGAGGGCGAGAAGCGCGCCATCGCCGCCGCCGAGGCCGCCATCGCCAACCCGCTGCTCGACGACGTGTCGATGAAGGG
>JADLEG010000151.1 GCA_020846275.1 Alphaproteobacteria bacterium | reverse complement strand
TTGCGGATCGTCAGCGTCTCGGCGCGCGCGATGCGGGCATAGGGCGGCCAGGCGGTCAGCGCGATCGCGATCACCGCGTTCTCGATGCCCGGCCCCAGGGCCGAGACGAAGGCCAATGCCAGGATCAGGCGCGGAAAGGCCAGGAAGATGTCGGTGACGCGCATCAACACCGCGTCGAACCAGCCGCCGAAATACCCGGCGGCCGTGCCGACCACCAGGCCGAGCGGCGCCACGATCACGACGACCAGCCCCACGATCGTCAGCGTGATGCGCGCGCCCCAGATCACCCGCGAGAAAATGTCGCGCCCCAGCTCGTCGGTGCCGAACCAGTAGGTCGCATCCGGCTCTCGCAGGCGCTCGGCGAGGTCCTGCGCCACCGGGGACTGCTGGGCGAACACCGGCGCGAAGGCGGCGATGACCAGCAAGGCCAGGATGATGCCAAGCCCGACCATCGCCAGCGGGTTGCGCCGGAACGCGAGCCAGCCGAGATAGGCCTGGCCCAGCTTCGCCTGGGTGCGCGAGCGCGGCTCGCGCGCCAATAGCCAGGCGCGCCATCCGATCGGCGTATCGACCGCGACGGTCATCGTGCTCCCCTATCGCGCACGGGGGTCCACGAGGCGGTAGAGGATATCGGTCAGCATGTTGATGCCGATGAAGACGATGCCGACCATGATCGTGCCGCCCAGCACGGCGTTCATGTCGGCGCTCAGCAGCGAATTGGTGATGTACTGGCCGAGGCCCGGCCAGGCGAAGACGGTTTCGGTCAAGACCGAACCTTCCAGCAGATTGGCGTAGGACAGCGCGATGACCGTCAGCAGCGGCACCATCACGTTGCCCAGCGCATGGCGCCAGACCACGCGGCGCTCGCTGAGGCCCTTCACGCGCGCCGTGACGACGTATTCCTGGCGCAACTGCTCGATCATGAAGCTGCGCGTCATGCGGCTGATATAGGCGAGGGAGAAGTATCCCAGCACCGAGGCCGGCAGGATGACGTGGCTGAAGGCGTCCTGGAACACCTCCCACTCCCCCTGCAGCGCGCTGTCCAGCAGGATCACGCCGGTGATCGGCGTGATCAGGTCGTCGAACGCCACGCCCTGCCGCCCGGGCCCGGCCACCAGCCCCAGCTTGGCGTAGAACAGCAGCAGTCCCATGAGCCCCAGCCAGAACACGGGGATCGAATAGCCCATCAGCCCCAGCACGCGCACGAGCTGGTCCTGCCAGCGCCCCTGGTGCACCGCCGCCATCACGCCGGCGGGGATCCCCAGCGCCACGCCCATCAAGGTCGCCACCGTCGCCAACTCGAGCGTCGCGGGGAAGACGCGGGCGATATCGGCGATCACCGGGTTGGAGGTCAGCACCGAGTGGCCGAAATCGCCCTGGAACACCTTGGCGATGTAGAGCCAGAACTGCTGCCACAGCGGCTTGTCGAGCCCGAGCTCCAGACGCGTGCGCTCATACACTTCCGCCGGCGCCCGGTCGCCCACGGCCGCGAGCACCGGATCGATCGGCACCACGCGCCCGATCAGGAACGTGACCAGCAGGAGGCCGAGGAAGGTCATCGTCACCGTCAGCACGATGCGGGCGGCGGATTTTAAGAGGCCTAGAATAGCCGCTTGGTTCATCTATCGGGTATCACCGCGCATACGGATTGCCTCGCCCTTCGAGACGGCCCTTCGGGCCTCCTCAGGGTGAGGCTACCCGGTGCGTCGACGACGACCTCATCCTGAGGAGGGCCCCATCGATTGCGCCATGGGGCCCGTCTCGAAGGATGAGGTCGTCGCGCACCCTGCCGCCGCTACTTCTTCGCGATGTTGTAGTAGAAGTTGTTGTCGAAGCTCGGCCCCAGGATGAAGCCGTCCACGTTCTTGTTGTGGGCGACCACCTCGATCTCCTGGAACATGATCACGAAGGGCGAGGTCTTCTGGTGCTCGCGCTGGATCTCCTGGTAGCCCGCCTCGCGCTTCTTGGCGTCCTGTTCCAGCACCAGCGCCGCCGTCTTCTTGGTCATGTCCGGGATGTTCCAGGCATTGCGCCAGGCCAGGGTCTTCGACTTCGCGTTGTCGGTGTTGTCCTCGTTCATCGCGAAGGTCTCGGCGTTGGTGTGCGGGTCCTGGTAGTCCGGGCCCCACTGGCCGATATAGATGTCATGATTGCGGGCGCGGTACTTGGTCAACGTCTGCTTGCCGTCGCCCGGGATGATCTCCAGCTTCACGCCGGCCTTGGCCCATTGCGCCTGGATCGCCTGGGCGATGTCGATGATCGGCGCGTTGTTGCGCGTATCCATCGTGACCGAGAACCCGTCGGCCAGGCCGGCCTTCGCCAGCAGCGCCTTGGCCTTGGCGAGGTCGTACTTGTACGGCCGATCGGTCGTGGCGCCGAGGAAACCCTGCGGCAGGAACGACTGGTGCGGCACGAAGCGGCCGCGCACGATGTTGGCCTCGATGGCGTCATAGTCCGTCAGCCACTTCAACGCCTCGCGAATCTCGGGCTTGGCCAGCTTCTCGTTCTTCTGGTTGAGGCCGAGATACAGGATCGCGCCCTTGCGGCCCTGCTCGATCTGGATGTTGGCGTTCTTCTTGATGCCCTCGAGCTGGTCCTTGTTCAGGTTGCGGGCGTAATCGACGTCGCCCTTCTCCAGCAGCAGGCGCTGCGAGGCGGGCTCGGCCACATGGCGCACGACGATGCGCTTGCTGGCGGGCTTGCCGCGGAACCAGCTCTCGTTCGCCTGCATCGTGTAGCTCTCGTTCGCCTTCCACGACACCAGCTTGTACGGACCCGAGCCGGCGGAATTGGCCTTCAGCCAGGCATTGCCGTAGTCGCCGTCCTTCTCGTTCTGCTTCACCAGCTTCGAGTCGACCACGGAGGCAACCGTCGCGGTCAGGCAGTAGTAGAAGAAGGTCGGCGCGAACGGCTTCTCGACGATGATTGTCAGGGTATGCGCATCGGTCGCCTTGATGCGGTCCTTCATGTTGTCCTTGGTGAAGCCGAACTGCGTCAGGATGAAGCCCGGCGACTTGTTGATCGCCACCGCCCGCTGCAGCGAATAGGCCGCGTCCTCGGCGGTCAGCGGATTGCCGGAGTGGAACTTGAGCCCCGACTTCAGCTTGAAGGTGTAGGTCTTGCCGTCCGCCGCCACGCTCCAGCTCTCGGCCAGGCTGCCATAAAGCTTGCTGACGTCGGTCAGGTCGAAGCGGATCAGGCGGTCATACATGTTGGTGACCGCTTCGCTGCCCGAGAACTCGAACGACTCGCCCGGGTCCATCGAGATGATGTCGTCGATCTGCTTGGCCATGACGATCGTGTCCTTGGGCGTCTGCGCCGCCAACGGCCCGGCGAATCCAAGCGCGGCCACGGCCACGCCGGCGAACAGCGCCGCACGACGGCCGATCGAAATGCTGTCGAACATCCACAATCTCCCCAGGTTGGAAGCCTCTTACGGGCGCAACCCCCGCGCCCCGTTGCACGGATCATTGGGGCAAGGCGCTTGGCTAGTCAACGGAATGCGATTTGCCGTGCCGATGAGGCGTTTGCATGCACAGGCGCCCCGTTCTCCACATGCTTGCTTCACCCCGCACTCCAACAGTTTTTCCATTGTCGGCAATGGTTTATGAGCGAACCTCCACCGTTGCTTCTCGCTACCATATTAGCTAATATTAGCTAACCGGCAACGCGATGGGTCGAGAAGGACGGAGCCGATGGACGCCAAGACAAAGGTCGTCAACATGCACGAAGCCAAGACGACGCTGTCGCGCCTTGTCGCAGACGCGATCGCCGGGGATGACGTCGTCCTAGCGAAGGCAGGCAAGCCGATGGTCAGGCTCGTGCCGGTGCGGCAGAAAATGAAGCCGCGCAAGCTGGGCATATGGAAGGGCAAGGTAAAGCTGGCCGACGACTTCGACGCGCCACTGCCGGAGGAACTGCTGGACCTTTTCTACAACGGACCGATCTTCCCCCCTGATCCCACAAAATGAACCTGCTCCTCGATACGCACGCCCTGCTATGGGCGACGGCAAACATGCCCGAACTGTCGCACCGCGCAAGGCAGGCAATCGCGTTTCCCGAGAATAGGGTCATTGCCAGCGTCGTGTCGGCATGGGAGATCGCAATCAAAGTATCGCTGGGAAAACTGGCCGCGCCGGCAAACCTCGCGGCCGCCATCGCTTCGTGCGGATTCGAGCCGCGCACGATCGCATTCGAGGACGCCGAAATGATCCGTAGCTTGCCGCATCATCACGGCGATCCGTTCGACCGGCTGCTGGTCGCGCAGGCTCTTCGCGAGGGATTGACCATCGTGACGCGCGATCCGGTATTCCGGCGCTACGAAGTCCCCACGCTCTGGTAACGCCTCACCGCCCCAGGCACACCGCCGCCGCCGCGTCGATGATCGCCTCGGCGTCGAGCCCATAGTAGCGGTAAAGGTCCGGCACGTCGCCGGACTGGCCGAAGCGGTCGATGCCGAGCGACTGGATGCGGTGGCCGCGCACCGCGCCCAGCCAGGCGAGCGTGGCGGGGTCGCCGTCGATCACTGTCACCAGCCCGGCCGCCGGTACGAGCTGGCCCAGGAGCCGCTCGACCGGCGCCAGCGCCGTCGCCTTGCCCGCGCGCCGCTCGGCCTGGGCTTCGCGCCAGCCCGCGTGCAGGCGCTCGGCCGAGGTCACGGCCAGCAGCCCCGCCCCGGGCACGTCCTCCAGGATCTGCCGGTGCGCTTCGATCGCCTCGGGCACGACCGCGCCCTGGTAGGCGATCGCGAGGGTGGCGCCCGCCCCGGGCGGCTTCAGCCAATACCCGCCGTCGATCACGGCAGCGTGCTCCGCCTCGCCCAGCGTGCGCGGCGGCTGGTCGACCGGGCGGGTCGACAGGCGCAGATAGATCGATCCGCCGTCGTCGCGCTGCATCCACTCGAAGCCGTGGCGCATCACAACGGCCAGCTCATCGACAAAGGCCGGCTCGAACGAGGCCAGGCCCGACTGCCCCATGCCGATCAACGTGGTCACGCGCGACTGGTGCGCGCCGCCCTCCGGCGCGAGCGTGACGCCCGAGGGCGTCGCCACCACCATGAAGCGCGCATCCTGGTAGCAGGCATAGTTCAGCGCATCGAGCCCGCGCGAGATGAACGGGTCGTAGAGCGTGCCGATCGGCAGCAGGCGCTCGCCGAACAGCGGGCCGCTCAAGCCCAGCGCCGCCAGCGCGATGAACAGGTTGTTCTCGGCGATGCCCAGCTCGATATGCTGGCCCTTCGGCGACATGATCCAGCGCTGGGCCGAGACCACGTTCTCGTCTTTGAACGCGTCGCCGCGGTCGGTCAGGTCGAAGATGCCGCGCCGATTGACCCAGCCGCCCAGGTTGGTCGAAACCGTCACGTCGGGCGACGTGGTGACGATGCGCTGCGCCAGCTCGCTGTCGGCGCCGGCGATGTCGAACAGGATGCGGCCGAAGCCTTCCTGTGTCGACATGCGGTCGGCCTTGGGCGGCGGCAGCGAAGCGGGCAGCGGCACCGGCTGGGCGCGGTGGCGGCGCGGCGGCAGGTTGCCCGCGCCAGTGGCCCGCACGAAGGGATTTTCGGCCAGCAACCGCTCGATCGCCGGCACGTCGTCGTCCAACCCGGCGAAGCGGTCCCATTCCGCGCCGTCCGGGATCTTCATCGACCGCTTGAACAGGTCCATCTGCTCGGGGTTCATCAGCCCGGCGTGGTTGTCCTTGTGCCCGGCGAAGGGCAATCCCTTGCCCTTGATCGTGTAGGCGATGACGCAGGCCGGCCGGTCGTCCTTGATGCCGTGCAGGCCCTCCAGCACGGTCTGCATGTCGTGCCCGGCCAGGTTGGTCATCAGCCGGTGCAGCGCGTCGTCGTCGTGCGTGTCGAGCAGCTCCTTGATGCCGTGCGTGCCGTCCAGGTCGCGCTTCAGCCGCTCGCGCCAGCCCTTGCCGCCCTTGTAGGTCAGCGCCGAGTAGTGGCTGTTCGGGCAGTCGTCGATCCAGCGCATCAGCGCCTCGCCGCCCGGCCGGCGGAAGGCGGCGTGCAGCAGCTTGCCGTATTTCAGCGTGACGACGTTCCAGCCCATCGTGTGGAACAGCCCGTCGATCCGGCCGAACAGGCGGTCGCTGATCACGTTGTCCAGGCTCTGGCGGTTGTAGTCGATCACCCACCACACATTGCGGATGTCGTGCTTCCAGCCCTCGAGCATGGCCTCGTAGATGTTGCCTTCGTCGAGCTCGGCGTCGCCCGCCAGCGCCACCATGCGTCCGGCCGGCTGGACGCCCTGCCCCATGCCCTTCAGCCGCAGGTAGTCCTGCACCAGCGCGGCGAAGCTGGTCATCGCCACGCCGAGGCCGACCGAGCCGGTGGAGAAATCCACGTCGTCGGCGTCCTTGGTGCGCGAGGGATAGGACTGCGCCCCGCCGAGCGCGCGGAAGCGCTCCAGCTTCTCGCGCGTCTGGTTGCCGAGGAGGTATTGGATGGCGTGGAAGATCGGGCTGGCATGCGGCTTGACCGCGACGCGGTCCTGCCGGCGCAGCACATCGAAGTAGAGCGCGGTCATCAGGGTCGCGACCGAGGCGCTCGACGCCTGGTGCCCGCCGACCTTCAGCCCGTCGCGATTCGGCCGGATGTGGTTGGCGTGATGGATGGTCCAGGCCGACAGCCACAGGACCTTGCGCTCCAGCGCCCCCAGCAGCGCCAGGCGCTGCGGGCCAATCGGCGGCCGGTCGGCGGATTCTGGCGCCTGCCCGCCGCCCTTGGTGCTGTCCGGCATTCTCGGGTACTCCCGGCCTCGGTGCGGGCATTGTAGACGGGGTGGCCAGCGGGGCAAACGGCACAGCGTGTCAGGCGGAATTCAGCCATTTCGATCGCGACCGGTACCTTCAGAAGAATATTTTAGGTAACCCCCTGTCATGCGGGGGCGATACATCGATACTATATCGATATGATACGGGCAATCATCGAACCCCTTCCGCAACGACGACGAAAAAATCGACTGGATGGTACGGCGGCGCCGCTTGGCGATGCGCCCATGGCGAGCGAAGTCCCAACGAACCGCGCCGCGGAGTGTCGCGTGTCCGACGTGGGGACGGCGTTGCCTGCCTGGAGGGAATGTCGCTTGCTTACATCCACGACCTTGGTTTCGGGTTTATGCGGAGTACAATCGAACCGGACTTCTGGCCCTACATTTCGCCGAACACCAGCAAACCGCCCAATCCCTGCACGGCACCCGGTCGCTAAACTCTCGCCAACTTCGTATTGGCCTGGTTTCCTCTACCCCGCCGTTGCCGCAGCGCCTTGAACGGCACCAGGCGGCGCGCGTCCTCGTCCCACAGGGCCAGGCGCAGGCACTTGAAGCTCTCGCGGATCGTCAGGCGCTTGGCCGCGTGCAGGGGCGGGTTTTCGTGGAAGCATTCGCTGAGGCGGTAGTTCGGCACCTTGCTCGACAGGTGATGGATGTGGTGGAAGCCGATATAGGCGGTCAACCAGTGCAGGAAACGCGGCAGGTCGTAGTACGAGCTGCCTTCGAGCGCCGCCGCGTCGTAGTTCCAGCGCTCGCCGGTTTCCCAGTAAGTCTCCTCGAACTGGTGCTGCACGTAGAACAGCCAGATGCCGATCGTCGCGGCCAGCACCATGACCGGAATGAACCCCAGCAGGACCGGCTTGATGCCCAGGGTCAGGACCACGCCGCCGACCACGGCCGCGATCGCGGCATTCGTTCCCATCGCGCTCAGCCAATTGGCCATGCGACGCCACTGGCGCGCCCCGGGAATGCGGTGGCGAAGGAGGAACTGGAAGGCGGGGCCGACACCGAAGAGGATCAGCGGATGCCGGCCGAGCCGGTAGCGAAGACGCTGGAGCCGGGAACTGCCCAGGTATTCCCGGACGGTCAGCGTCGTGATGTCGCCGATGCCCCTGCGGTCGAGATTCCCGTTGGTGGCGTGATGGGCCGCGTGGCAGCGCTGCCAATCGACATAGGGGGTCAGCGTCAGTACCCCCAGCACATTGCCCACCAGGTTGTTGGCCCAGCTCGACCGGAAGAACGAGCCATGGCCGCAATCGTGCTGGATCATGAACAGGCGGACCAGGCACAGCGCAGCCGGCACGGCAACCAGCAGCGCCCAGATGCTGTAGGCGAGCCCGACCAGCATCGCCGCCATCAGCGCGAGATACGGCAGGCCGGTGCCGACGAGCTGCAACACGGCGCGCCACGCTTCCGGCTTGGCGTAGGGCTTAACCAGCTCGCGCATGCAGCGCGAACGTTCGTTGGTCGACAGGCAAGGCGGTTGGCTGGGCTCACGCGTGTCCGCGAGGGCAGCGTCGAGGGCGCGACGGTCGGGCATCCGAGGATCTACGTCCGTGTGGTTCGGGGAGCACTCAAGAGCGCGCCTTTCCGGCGTCTTTGGCTGCAGAGCGCCGCACACCATAAACGCAATTCAACCGGCAAGCTACGCAATTGTGCCGCGAGCGAGAGGTCCGGGCCCGTGTTCAGCCTTGCAGCACATACCCGCAACGCAGATTGCTGGGATCGCAGCCGTTCTCCTCGCAGCGCGCCTTGGCCTGCGTCACACGGTCGCGCTCCAGCCCGGCGCGCTTGATGTCGTGGTTGTACATCTTCGTCGAGTTGAGGCCGAAGATCGGCGGCGAGGGACAGGCGGCGGTCTCGGCCGGTTGCAGCCTCGCCGGCTCGTCCTTGCTCAGAAGGCCCATCGCGTCTTCCCCCGACCATGTCCGGGCGCGCCATGCTCACGCGCCCGATGACGGCCCGGAACCCCGGGCCGCGCCATATCCCGCCCGGATCGGGCGGCTGAGCGAGAAGGCCTTCAAGGTCTCGCCGGTCGCCGAGGCGCAATCGCAGAACAGCGGGGCGTAGCTCCACGCATTGAGCCACCAGAAGCGCGAGAACCATCCCCTGCCCTCCTCGCGGCTGGCCCATTTCCATGCACGTCCGGCGCAGCGGCGGAACGCCAGGCGTCCGTATCGCGCCGGCAGGTCGGGATTGTCGCCGAGGAAGTAGTGCAGCGCGGCGTTGTAGTCGTGCAGCAACTGGTTCTTGCGCCCGGTCATGATCCGGTTGGGATCCTCGCCCGGTCCCCAGCACGTCACCGCCTCCAGCATCGCGATCGGCCGGTGCCGGCAGATGCGCAGGCAGAGCGAGAAATCCTCGGCGAAGACGCGTTTGTCGCAGCCGCCGGCCGCCATGAAGGCGTCGCGCCGGAACAAGGTGCCGGTCGTGCCGGAGAAGTTGTGGCGCATCGCCTGGTAGAGATGGTCCGCGACCACGCGCGGCTTCTCCGCGTAGGCCGCCGCGCGGTCGTAGGCGATCTCGGCGGCATCGCGGTAGTAGCGCTGGATCGAATAGATCGCGCCGACGCCGGTTTCCTCGATCCGCCGCAAGAGCAGGTCCGTCGCGAAGGGCGCCAGCAGGTCGTCGCTGCCCACCAGCTTGATATGCGACAGCCGCGCCAGGTCGCAGCCGGTGTTGGTCGAGCCGCTGGGCCCCTGGTTCGCCTGCACGACGATGCGCGTGTCCGGCCAGTCCCGCGTGACGTCGCGCAGCAGTTCGACCGAACGATCGTTCGACCCGTCGTCGACGAAGATGAACTCGCGGTCGAACCCTCCTTCCTGGCCGCGCATGGCGGCGCAGACCGCCGCCAGGTACCGCTCCTTGTTGTAGACGGGGCAGACGAAGGAGACGCCCGGCGCGGCAGGACCGGCTGTCACGGCGTCGTTGCTCGACTCCATCGCCCCTCCTAGCACCGGAACGCGCAGGCGGTCGAGCTTCGCCGCGCATTGACATCGCCCGGTGCGCCGCTTAAGCGACCGGCATGACATCCGGCCGTCCCACGGTCTCCTTCGTCGTCACGGTCTACAACAAGGCGACCTGGCTGCCGCAGGTGCTCGACGCGATCGCGGCGCAACAGGGCGACTTCGCGCGGCAATGCGTGTTCGTCGACGACGGCTCGACCGACGATTCCCTGGCGATGCTGCGCGCGCGTGCCGCGGGCTGGCCGGACACCATCATCGTCGCGCAGGCCAATGCCGGCCCTTCCAAGGCCAGCAACGCGGGGCTTGCGCGCGCGTCTGGCGACTACGTGAAGTTCGTCGACGGCGACGACGTGCTGGCGCCCGACGCCACGCAGCATCTGCTTGCCGTCGCGCGCCGCCACGATGCCGACCTCGCCTTCGGCGCCGGCGGCCACTACGACCTCGGCCAGGCGCCGGCGCCATCGCCGGCGGCGCCGCAGCGCGAGAATGCCGATCAGGCCGTGCCCGATCCGCTGGGATTCGTGCTGACCAGCCCGCCCTGCAACCTCAGCCAAGTGCTCGTCCGCCGCGACGCATGCCTGTCGGCGGGCGGCTTCGACGAGCGCATTTTCGTGCAGGACTATCCCTTCCTGTTGCGCCTCGCCGAGAAGCATCGCTTCGCGCGCTCGACGGCGACGGTCTGCTATTTTCCCCGCCAGCAGGGCGGCCGGCTGACCGACGACCACGCCAACATGCTGTTCCATGCCAACCTGACGGTCTGGCTGTTCTGCCGCGAGCACGATCTGCCGCTCGAACGGATGCGGCTCGCGGCGTCGCGCTGCATCGGCCGCGCCTGGTTGTTCGCCAAGCGTCATCGCGGCGCGGGCCTGTTCAGCCCCGTCTATCGGGCGTTCGCGAAGGACCGGCTGTTTCCCGCGGGCGACCGCGACACGGCGCTTGCCCGCATGCGCGCGACATTCGATGCGTTCGGCGATCGGCCGCAGCGACGGTACCGGGAAATGCTGGAAGGCTGACGGTCAGTCGGCGGCTTCGGCCGGCGAGGCCCCGGGCGACATGGCGGAGGCCGTCACCGGCGGCGCCACCGCCACCCGGTCGCAATAGAGCTTGAGGAACGGCTTTAGCGCCATGATGCGCGAGCCGCCGTCGAACTTGACCCCGCGCCCCCGGCGAAAGCTCAGCCGGTAGCGGACATGAGGGATCTGCTGGCCGTCAAGACCCAGCGACACGACGATCGCGGTTTCGCTGCTGGCCACGCCACTGCGCTGGCGGAACACGTCGCCCGCTTTGATGTACTCGTACTGGCCGCCGCGGCGCACGAAAAAGCTTTGGCTCAGGCCACGCCGCATCGTTTCGCTGGATTTGCGCATTTCCCGCCCCAATTTCCCCCAAGACGCGAATTTAGGTTCGTTGGCTACGGGTTGATCCTGTCCGGGAATTTGATTCGAATCAATGCTGATCAAACGCAATCTATCCACCGATCAGGCCGCGCATCGCCGAGGACGCCGCGACCTTGCCTTCGCCGGTATAGGCCTCGTGGTTGGCCTCGATCCGGTCGAGCCGGTAGAGGTAGTTGACCATCATGCCCGATGACTGGCGCAGCCCCTTGCCCGACAGGTCGGCGCGCCAGTTCAGCCGCTCGATGCGGGCGCCGTTGCTGAGGTGGAAATGCGCCACCGGGTCGAGCGCGCGCCGGCCGCGTGCCCGCTCGTTGACGAGGTAGCGCGCGCAGAGCCGCATCAGCGGCGGCTTCACCGCCGCCATCGCGCGCTCATCGACCCAGCCGTCGGCGTCCATCAGCATGGACACGTCGGTGCCGTCGCCGAAGCCGGCGAAGGCGCGCTTCTCCGTTGGCAGCAGCAAGCCGTCGCCCTCTTCCTTGAGGCGCTCCTTCAGCCACGGGCGGAAGCCGGGGATCGGCGACAGGGTCGCGAAGGTCTTGAGGCCCTTGAACTCGGCGGCGAGCTGGTCGACCACGCGCTTGATCAGGAAGTTGCCGAAGCTGATGCCGGCCAGTCCCTTCTGGGCGTTGGAGATCGAATAGAAGATCGCGGTGTCGGCCGCGCCGGGATCGCCCAGCGGCGCCTGCGGGTCGAGCAATTCCTGGATGCTGCCGCTCATGCCGTTGACCAGCGCCACCTCGACGAAGATCAGCGGCTCCAGCTTCATGCGGGGGTGAAAGAAGGCGAACAGCCGGCGGTCGGAATCGAGGCGGTTCTTCAGGTCGTTCCAGTCGCGGATCTCATGCACCGCCTCGTAGGCCATCAGCTTCTCCAGCAGTGCCGCCGGCGACTGCCAGGTGATGCGATGCAGCTCGAGGAAATCCACGTCGAACCACGCACCCAGCAGGTGCCGCAGGTCGTCCTCGAGCGAGGCCAGCGCGCCATCGTCCCGCGCCATCGGGATCAGCTCGGCGCGCAGGTCGACCAGGAACTTCACGCCCTCCGGCAGCGCGTTGAAATGCGTCAGCAGGCGCCGGCGCGGCGGCAGCAGCACCTGGCGCAACGCACGCTCGGCCGCGCGGCGCGCCATCGGCTCCTTGGCCGCACGCAGCACCTCGATCGCCGCATCGACCGCCTGCTGGTCGGTATCGAAATCCGTCGCCAATATCTCGAGGAAACGGCGCCTGCCCGCCGGGCTGAGGCCGAGATAGGTGCGCCCCAGCGCCGCGGCGCGCGCGCGGGCGGAAACCTCGCCGCCCTTGGCCTCCATGCAATCGCGGAACTGCTGGCGCAGCCTGTCGGCATCCTCGGGCGGCAGATCGGGCCTGAGGCTGCTGCCGAACGCGCCGCGCGCCGACGCCGCCACGTCGCGCCACGCCGTCCGCAGGTTGGACAGCGTCCGCTCCAGCAGCTTGGTCGAGGGTCGGGTCGCGGTGGAGGTGTCGGGCATAGGGAGACTTTGCGTTGCGAGGGGGCATCCTGACAAGGCGCGCAGGCTGGCGAAGGTTGCGCCGACGAGCCCACGTTAGTTGAACCGCACTTGGCTTAACGTGCCATTAATGAAATCGCCGACAACCCCTTGCATCGGGCGGATTTTTCACTGTTCTTGCACGCCGCGCCGCCAAACCGGGCCGAACCTCTCGCCGCACGACAGGCCGCCGTTGGCTGGACTATGCTCGCGCCGGCAATCACGCGCGAGGCAGACAGCGTGGGCACCCCTACCCGCGTCACCTTTCCCTACCGTCCTCCGGGTCGAAGCGCAGACGGCAAGCGCTGTCCCGTCCTGGTGGTCGGCGCCGGGCCGGTGGGGCTGACCGTCGCGCTCGACCTCGCGCGGCGCGGCGTCGACGTCACGCTGATCGACGAGAAGGACACCGTCTCGGTCGGCAGCCGGGCGATCTGCTGGGCCAAGCGCACGCTGGAGATCTGGGACCGGCTCGGCGTCGCGGCGCCGATGGTGGCCAAGGGCGTCACCTGGAACCGCGGGCGCGTCTTCCTGCGTGACGGGCCGCTCTATTCGTTCGACCTGCAATCCGAGGGCGGCGAGAAATTCCCCGCCTTCATCAATCTCCAGCAGTACTACGTCGAGCAGCTCCTCGCCGAGGCCGCGATGGCGATGCCCGGGCTGGACGTGCGCTGGAAGCACGGCCTGGCCGCGATCGAGCCGCACGCCGACGGCGTGCGCGCCACCATCGCCACGCCCGACGGGGAGTACGTGCTGGACTGCGCATGGCTGGTGGCGGCGGATGGCGTGCGCTCGGCCGTGCGGCGCGCGATCGGGCTTGATTTCCAGGGCCAGGTCTTCGAGGACAGATTCCTGATCGCCGACGTGCGCATGAAGGCGAGCTTCCCGACCGAGCGCTGGTTTTGGTTCGATCCACCCTTCCATCCCGGGCAGTCGACCCTGCTGCATCGCCAGGCCGACGACGTCTGGCGCATCGACTTCCAGCTCGGGCGAGACGCCGATCCGGAGCGCGAGAAGGAGCCGTCGCGCGTGCTGGCCCGCGTGAAGGCGATGCTGGGGCCCCAGGCCGAGGTTTCGCTCGAATGGGCCTCGGTCTACACCTTCCAGTGCCGGCGGCTGGCGCGCTTCCGCGAGGGCCGCGTGATCTTCGCCGGCGACAGCGCGCATGTCGTGTCGCCGTTCGGGGCGCGTGGCGGCAATGGCGGCATCCAGGACGCCGACAACCTGGCCTGGAAATTGGCGGCGGTGCTCCAGGGCGCCGCGCCTCCATCGCTGCTCGACAGCTACGACGCCGAGCGCGTGCAAGCGGCCGACGAGAACATCCTGAATTCGACCCGCAGCACCGATTTCCTGACGCCGAAGAGCGCCGCCAGCCGCGCCTTCCGCGATGCCGCGCTGGCGCTGGCGCAGGACCATCCCTTCGCCCGCGCGCTGGTCAACAGCGGCCGGCTGTCGCTGCCGGCCACCCACGACGCATCGCCCTTGAACACGCCGGACGCCGCCGACCAGAATTTTGCCGCGGCGATGCGCCCCGGCTCGCCTGCCGCGAACGCGCCGCTGTTCGACGGCAACCGCTCGCTCTGGCTGCTCGATCGCTTGGGCAAGGACGGATTCACGGTGCTGCGCTTCGCGGCGACTTCGGACGAGCACCGTGCCGATGTCGCGCCGATGGAAAAGCTGCAGGGCGTGTCCTGTGTCACCGTCGGCCTCAATGGCGCGACCGGGATGCTGCGCGATGCCGAGGGGCTGGCGGCGCGGCGCTACGACGCCGGGCCCGGCACGACCTATCTCATCCGCCCGGACCAGCACGTCGCCGCGCGCTGGCGCCGGCCCGACCTCGACGCCATCCGCGCCGCCCTGGCGCGCGCGCAGGGGAGAGCCGCATGAGCACGAGCCTTGCCGCCCATCCGAACATACCGACGCCCGATGCGTTCTATGCCGAGCTGATCGAGCTGCATCGCGGACTCAGCGACGAGCAGAGCCGCCTAGTGAATGCCAAGCTCATCCTGCTGCTCGCCAATCAGGTCGGCGACCTTGGCGTGCTGCGGGCGGCCATGGCTGCCGCGCGCGCGGGCGTCGCCTAGCCGGCCCGCTTTCCCGCAGCCGCGCCGCGGCGCAGGACGCTCTCGCGATAGGCGATGTAGCTGGTGCTGGCCACGATCATCGCACCGCCGAGCCAGGTCCAGGGGCCCGGCATCTCGTGGAAGACGAAGACGCCGATCAACCCGGCCCAGACCAGGCGAAGGAATTCGAACGGCATGACGATCGCGACCTCGGCCTCGCGCAGCGCCTGGTTCAGCGCGGTCTGGGCCAGCGTGCCGATCACGGCGATCGCCGCCAGCCACAGGAACTGGACGAAGCTCGGCCACTGCCACACGAACACCGCGACCGCCAGCGTGATCGGCGTCAGAAGCAGGTTCATGTAGGCGGTGATCGTCCAGCTCGAATCCGTGCGCGACATCGTCTTGATCAGAAGCAGCGCGATCGACCACGCGACGGCCGAGGTAAGCACCAGCGTCTCGCCCAGCCCGACCGCGATGAAACCGGGCCGCACGATCGCCAGCACGCCCAGGAACCCCAGCCCGAGCGCCAGCGTCCGGCGCAGGCGGAACCGCTCGCCCAGGAACACGACCGCGCCCAGCGCCGCGAAGAGCTGCGAGGTGAAGCCCAGCGCCGTGACCGTGGCGAAGGGCGCCAGCGACAGGCTGGAAAAGAAACAGAGCATCGCGACCGCGTTCACCGCCGCCCGCGCGAGATGGAGGCTGGTGTTGCCGGTCTTCAAAGCGCCGAAGCCGATCCGGGTGAACCAGCCGACGAGCAAGAAGATGCCGAGGAAATTGCGGAAGAAGGCGATCTCGAACGGATGAATCTCGCCGGAGAGCTGGCGGATGGACATGTGCATCGTCACGAACAGCACGGTCGCGAGCAGCATCCAGCCGATCCCGCGCATGACCGAGCCGCGCGCCGCGCCCACGGATGCCTCCGTGGGTATACGGGGTGACGCGCCGGCGGCAGCTGCGGGCGGCGCCGTCGGCGTCTCGCGGTCGTTACGCACGGCTGTTGAGCGACTTCCGGGGGTGATGACGCGTCACTATACCGGCCGATCTCCCGGCCGTCGCGCCATCTCTGTGATCGATCGCGGGCCCGCGGGTTGACGGCGCCACCATCCGGCCGATACTCGCGCAATCGACCGGGAGGAATAGTTGCGGCTCGCGGTGGCAGTCGTTTGTCTTGGCCTGGGGGCGTCCGTCGCGACGGCGGTCGCGACCGAACAACTGACCTCGTTCCGCATCGTCGAGAACAAGGCGATTCCTGCCGCGCTGACCGGCCGTCCCGGCGACGCCGCGCGCGGGCTTGCCGTCGCGGCCGATCGCGCGCTCGGCAATTGTCTTGCCTGCCACGCCATGCCGGTCGACCAACCGTCGCAGGGCGATGTCGGACCGGACCTCAGGGGTGTCGGCGCCCGCCTGACGGAAGGCGAATTGCGTCTGCGCGTGGTCGATCCGAAGATCGTCGATGCGCAGACCGCGATGCCGGCCTACTACCGCGTCGATGGGCTCTATCGCGTGCGCAAGGATTTGCAGGGCAAGCCTATCCTGACCGCCGGGCAGATCGAGGACGTGGTCGCCTACCTGAAGACGCTGAAGTAACGCGGCGTTGGAGCAGCCTCGCGCCTCTCAGGCGCGGGCCTTGCCGGCGAGATAGTAGACCCAGGCGCTGTCCGCCGCCGTCTCGCCGGGTCCGATCGCGCGGCCGTGCAGATCGAACGCCGCGGCGGGCCCGAAGCCGGCCCTCTCGAGTTGGGCGCGCTGGCTGGCGACATCGATGTAATAGGTCATGAACCGGAAATTCTCGCCGTCGTCGTTGACGATCGCATGGTCCGGGCGCGCCTGCTCGAAAGGCCGCCGCGACAGGTGGCGGGCGATCCCCACCAGCCAGCCGGCCAGCCGCCTGGCCTTGCCCATGGGCGGGTTCACTTGGCGCAGCAAGGATAGCGCCCAGGGTCGACGCACCCGCACCGCTCGGTTATGCGAGGAGAACAGCAACCATCCGTCGTCGGCGAGCACGCGCTCAATCCCTGCGAGCATGCGGAGCCGGTCTGCGTGCCCGACATAGTCGATGCCGTTGTAGGCGAAGACGACCAGGCCAAACCGGCGATCCGGGAACACCGAAAGATCACGAGCATCCATTTGGCGGATGTCGACCCCCGGATGGCGGATGCGGCAGGCGTCAACCATGTCGGCGGAGAAGTCGACCCCGACATAGTCCGAGCTGATCGCGCGCAGCGCCGCGGTGGTGCGTCCGGTACCGACCCCGATATCGAGGATCGGCCGGTTATGCACGCGGTCACCTACCAGGGCTAGGGCTGCCTTTTCAGGCGCCTGCAAGCCCTCGTCGTGGAGGTAGTTCTGCGCCACTCTCGGCGCGCTCCAAGCCGATCGGTTGTCGCGCATCACGAGCCCTCTCTGGCCGCCGACGCGACAACCTGCCGCATCGGAAAACATGACGATAATTTAATGCCGCCGGGCCTGCTGTCGACTGGTGTCACCGGGTCACACTGACCATGTTCGCTGCCGGGTTCCCGTGCAACGAAGCCCTTTGCCTATCGACAATGCAGGAGCCCATCGGCTAAAAGACAAGCGAGCGTCAGTCGTTAGCCGCCGGCCCTGGGCTGTCGGATTTCGGGGGCACCTGACGCGCGTCGTTGACGGGGTACGACCGCTAAGAGGTATTGGCCGGAACGAACCGCGCCGCCTTCTGTTTCACCGCTCGCCCAGGGAAATGAATTCCCAAGGAATACTTCGGTGGGACCGCGCGTTATCAAGCGCGGCAACCGCCGGGTGCGAGAGCGTGCCACAGGGGCAGATGCGCGACGCCGGCGGGGGCACAACTGAGGACCATGCGCAAATCTGCACTTCTCGTCCTTCTGCTCGTTTTGGGCGGCAACTTGGCCGCTTGGTGGGCGCTCAATCGGCCATACGAAGCGCCGGCGTGGCAAGGCATCGTCCGGGGCGTCGCGTATAGCCCCTATCAGCGGGACCAGAGCCCGCAGCGCAACGAGCCGAGCGCGCGCGCGGCCTCCGGGCTCGGCCAGGGGTCCGGCATGCCGGCCGCCGAGCCGGAAACCCGCGCCGACCAGCCGACGCGCGAGATGATCGAGCAGGATATCCGCCTGTTGCAGGGACGCGTGGGCGCGATCCGCACCTATTCCGCGATCAACGGCCTGGAAGTCGTGCCGTCGATCGCGCGCAAATATGGCCTGCGCATGACCGCCGGCGCCTGGATCGACGGGCGATGGGCGCGCAACGGCGAGGAGATCGCCAGCCTGGTCGATCTGACCAACCACAACAAGAACATCAACCGCGTCCTGGTCGGCAACGAGTCGATCCTGCGCAACGACCTGCCGGTCCGCCGGCTGATCAACTACATCCGCGAGGTGCGCGACCAGGTGAAGGTGCCGGTCAGCACCGCCGAGCCGTGGCATGTGTGGCTGGACAATCCCGACCTCGCCCATGCGGTCGACTTTCTGGCGGTCCATATACTGCCCTACTGGGAAGGCGACCGGATCCAGAACGACCGGTCGTTCCATCTCGACCGCAGCCGGGACTATGTCGAGGAGGCAGTGCGCTATGCCTGGGAACGCTACCAGGAGCTCCAGGCGCGCTACCCGGACAAGCCCATCGTCATCACCGAGATCGGCTGGCCCAGCGACGGCCGCACCCGCGGCCTGGGCGTGCCGTCCACCGACAACCAGGCCCAGTTCATCCGCCTGTGGCTGAACAAGGCGCGCCGGCAGAACATCGACTTCTTCATCATGGAGGCGTTCGACCAGCCCTGGAAGGATACGATCGAAGGGCGCGTCGGGGCCTACTGGGGCATCTTCACCGCCGACCGCCACGCCAAGTTCCCGGTCAGCGGCCCGGTCGAGCCGGCTTCGCGCTGGTGGGTATTGGCGCTGTTGTCCACGCTGGTCGCTGCCGGGCCGGTGGCGCTGTTCCTCGCGCGCTTCAACCATCTGCGCCCGACCGGCCACGCCGTGTTCGCCGGCATGATCCAGCTCTGCGTCAGCACCGTGTTCTGGATGATCTACGTCGGCATCGGCCAGTACCAGAGCTGGGCGTCGCTCGCGGTGTGGTCGGTCACCATCGTCGCCCTGCTGCTGATGATCGCGATCGTGCTCGCCGAGGGCTTCGAGATGGTCGAGATGCTGTGGATCGGCCAATGGAAGCGGCACTTCCCGCCGCTACCGCCCGGCGCCGCCACCCGCCATCCCAAGGTGTCGCTGCACCTGGCGATCTGCAACGAACCGCCGCAGATGGTGATCGAGACGCTGAATTCGCTGGCCAAGCTCGACTACCCGAATCTCGAGGTCCTGGTCATCGACAACAACACGCTGGACGAGGCGGTCTGGCGGCCGGTCGAAACCCATTGCGCGGCGCTGGGCGAGAAGTTCCGCTTCTTCCATCTCGGCAAGTGGCCGGGGTTCAAGGCCGGGGCGCTGAACTTCGCCCTCAAGCAGACCGCCGCGGACGCCGAGATCGTCGGCGTCGTGGACAGCGACTATGTCGTGCGCGCAGACTGGCTGCGCTCGGTGATCCCGTATTTCGAGCGGCCTGAAATCGGGTTCGTGCAGAGCCCGCAGGATCACCGCGACTGGCGCGGCAATCCGTTCAAGGAAATGATCAACTGGGAGTATGCCGGGTTCTTCCGCATCGGCATGGTCCACCGCAATGAACGCGACGCGATCATCGAGCACGGCACGATGACGCTGATCCGCAAGTCCGCCATGGACCAGGTCGGCCACTGGTCGGAGTGGTGCATCTGCGAGGATGCGGAGATGGGCCTGCGCCTGATGGAGGCCGGCTGGCAGTCGGCCTACTGCACCGAGGTGTTCGGCCGCGGCCTGGTTCCCGACAGCTTCGCCGGCTACAAGCGCCAGCGCCACCGCTGGGCCTACGGCGCGGTCCAGATCGTCAAGCGCTACTGGCGCTGGATGATGCCGTTCACCGGCTCGCGCCTGACCTGGGGCCAGCGCTACCACTTCCTGGCGGGCTGGATTCCGTGGTTCGCCGACGCGCTCAACATGGTGCTGCTGGCCGCTGCCCTGATCTGGACCATACCCGTCGTGGCCGTCGGCACGGCTGCCGCGGTGCTGAACAGCACCTGGCTCGCCAGCCTGTTCCAGCCGGCCTCGATCGGCTACGGGACGGTCAACCCGGTCGACGCGTTGTGGCCCAATCTTTCCACCTGGGCCACGCCGGCGGACCTGACCGCGCTGGCGGCCAGCTTGCAGAAATGGGCCGAGCGGTTCGAATACCCGCTGATCCTGTTCGTCCTGCCGACCATCGCCGTGTTCCTGTTCAAGACCGTGCGCTTCCTGCTGCTTTATGCGCGCCGGGTGGAGTGCGACCCGTGGCAGCGCCTGGGCGCGGGCATCGCCGGGCTGTCGCTGACCTACACGATCGGGCGAGCGGTGATGCAGGGCTTCCTGACGCGGCGGTCCCAGCCCTTCCTGCGCACGCCGAAATGCGAGGACGCGCCGGCCCTGGTGCAGGGCATCAAGATGGCCTCGCACGAGACCGTGCTGTTCGCGGTGCCGCTGTTCGCCGCCATCGCCGTGCTGGTCCTGCAGGGCCAGGTCTTCCCCGATGCGCGGGCCTGGGCGGCCATGCTGATCGTCCAGTGCGTGCCCTATGGCGCCGCTCTGCTGCAGTCGATGATCGCCGCCGCCCCGTCCTTCGCCTGGGTTCGCCGTGCGCTGGCGCCGATCCGGACCGAATCCGGAGCAACCACGGCCGACTGACAACCGTCGCCTAATTTTTGTGCAGCAGGGGTCGTTTGCCCAACCGGTAATCGGCCTCCCGCGGTCAATTGCCCGATTATCCAAGCTTTTCCGCAATGCGAAGGCGGCAGCGCATTGTGGCACGGGACTTGATCTATCCGTCCTCCAAGCGTCACGGACCCGCGGCCCGAATGGGAACCGACGGTTCAGATCGGCGCGCCATTCGGAGGTCGGAATGAGAATTCTGCGCGGCAATCTGTTGGTCGGCTCTGCGGCCGGCGTCATCCTTCCCCTGGCCATGGCGACCTCTGCCTTGGCCGACGAGGCGCCCAAGCTCGACAAGGGCGACACGGCCTGGATGCTGACGTCAACGGCGCTGGTCCTGATGATGACCATTCCCGGCCTGGCGTTGTTCTACGGGGGCATGGTTCGCAAGATGAACGTGCTGGCGACGCTGATGCAGAGTTTCGCCTGCGCGTGTCTGGTGTCGATCATCTGGCTGGCGGTCGGCTACAGCCTGGCCTTCACCGAAGGCGGGTCGATCATCGGCGGCCTGTCGCGGGTGATGATGAAGGGCGTCGGCGTCGACACGCTCAGCGGAACGATCCCCGAAACCGTGTTCATGGCCTTCCAGATGACCTTCGCGATCATCACGCCGGCCCTGATCCTGGGCGGCGTGGCGGACCGCATGAAGTTCTCGGCCATGATGCTGTTCGTCGGGCTGTGGTCGCTCCTGGTCTATAGCCCGGTCGCGCACTGGGTCTGGGGCCCCGGCGGCTTCCTCGGCGGCACGGGCATCAAGGACTACCCGGGCTTCCTCGGCCTGGGCGCCATCCTCGACTTCGCCGGCGGCACGGTGGTGCACATCATCTCGGGCGTGTCCGGGCTGGTGGCGGCGCTGGTCATCGGCAAGCGCAAGGGCTACGGCACCGAACCGATGGCGCCGCACAACCTGACCCTGACCCTGATCGGCGGCTCGCTGCTGTGGGTGGGCTGGTTCGGGTTCAACGCGGGTTCGGCGGTGGCGTCGGACGGGCGCGCCGGCATGGCCTTCCTGGTCACGCATGTCGCGACCGCCGCGGCGGCCATGACCTGGATGTTCTGCGAGTGGGGCCTGCGCGGCAAGCCGAGCCTGCTCGGGATCGTCTCGGGCGCGGTCGCGGGCCTGGTCGCCATCACGCCCGCCAGCGGCTTCGTCGCCCCGGGCGGCGCGCTGGCGATCGGGATCGCCGGCGGGGCGGTCTGCTTCTGGGCCTCGACGATCCTCAAGAACCAGATCGGCTACGACGACGCGCTCGACGCCTTCGGCATCCACGCGATGGGCGGCGCCACCGGCGCGATCCTCACGGGCGTCTTCGCGGCCAAGGCGATCGGCGGTGCCGAGGGCCTGCTCGAAGGCGCGCCGATGCAGGTCGTTGCCCAGGTCGTGGGCGTGATCGTGACGGCCGTCTATGCGGCGATCGTCTCCCTGATCATCCTCAAGGTGGTGGACGTGCTGGTGGGGCTAAGAGTGGACCAGCAGGACGAGATCGAGGGCCTCGATCGCGCCCTGCACGGCGAAGTGATCCCATGAACGGCGACGAGGTGTACGCATAATACAGGGAAGCTTCGGACAGCCAGGGAAGGGGCGCTACGGGCGCCCCTTTCTTTTTCAGCCCATGACCCGGGCCACAGGGCCGGCCGGCTTCGTTAAGGAACTCCCAAGCAGCGCTGCCGTTCTCCCTCTACGCCCGTGCCACGCCAGTTTTGTGGCGACGAGCGGGTGCGACCCCCCACATGTAGGAGGAAGGCAATGCAGCAGACCCCTGAGAAGAACCCGAATTCGGCCACGCAGATCGACCCAAGGAAGGGCCAGCAGATCGGCAAGGATCAGGACATGGTCGGCAAGGATACGGACGGCGACGGCAAGGTCGTGAAGCCCGGCCAGAAGCCGGGCCAGAGCCACGGCAAGGGTTTGCCCAACAGCTAGCGCCTGGACGCCATCGAGGATCGAGGCCCTGCACCCCGCGGGGCCTCGTTCATCCTGGCGTCCATCCACGGGAAGCGGCCATGGGACGATCCCCTCGCTCCGCCTTGGTGCGCTATTTGCTCGCGCAATGCGCGGGCGGATGCCTGCTCGCGATGGCGGTGGGCTTGGGCATCCTCGCGCTCGACCTTGCCGGCATCGGCACGTTGATTGCCGCTTCCGTCGAACCCTCGACTCTGGTGATTTTTCTCGCCGGCGCGATCGTGACCGTGCTGCCGGCTGCGCTCGCGACGGCGATCTGCCTTATCGCCACCAGCGAACCCGAGCGAGACCCGACGCCGCACTGGACTCTGACCGGAACCCGATCGCGCGACTAGTGTCCCGATTCCGAAGTTCGTCAGTGTTTGCGACGCACGTCGTACGAACTTCGGGTTCGGGGCACTAGTGCAGCTTCGGCTTCTGCAGGAACGAGGCGCGGTCGGCGGAGCGGACCTTGACGGTGTGAAGCTGGCCGCCGCCGCGCGCGAGCGTCAGCGGCACCTCCACCCCGGCATCGCCGCATTTCCAGATCTTGCGGAACAGATCCGCGAGCGACACGACCGGCTCTTCCGCCACTTCCAGCACGACGTCGCCAACCTCGATCTTGGCGCTTTCGGCGGGACCGCCCTTGGCAAGGCCGGCGACGGCGACGTGGCTCTTGATCTCGGTGGCGTAGAAGCCGAGCCACGGCCGCGGCGGACGATTGACCCGCCCATAGGTCAGCAGGTCGTCGAGGATCGGCTCCAAGAGGTCAATCGGCACGACCATGTTGCCCTGGACCTCCTTGTCGCCCGACTTCTCTTCGACCAGCAGCGAGCCGACGCCGGCCAGCTTGCCCGTCTGGTCGATCAACGCCGCGCCGCCCCAGTGCGGGTGCGCGGGCGCCGTGAACAGCGCCTCGTCCAGCACGTATTCCCAGTAGCCGGCGAATTCGTGCTTCGCGATCACCTTGGCCTTCAGGCAATGGCCGCGCCCGCCATGCGCGGCCAGGATCACCGGGTCGCCGCGGTTCACGTTCGCGGCCGATCCGCGCGGCAGGGCCGGCAGGCCGAGGCGCCCGAGCGCCTGGACCAGCCCGAACCCCGTGGCCTGGTCATAGGCCAGCGGATACCCGCCGACGGCCGTGCCTTTGTGCGTCGTCAGCCAGATCGTCTTCGCCTCGGTGATCAGGTAGCCGATGGTCAGCACCAGACCGTCCTCGCGGATGACGATGCCGTTGCCGGACCGCTCGGTGCCCAGCGTGCCGGCCGTGAAGGCATCCTCCGCAACCTCGGCGTGCAGCCCCAGGACCGACGCCAGCACGGCATCCAGGTCGAAGCCGAGTTCCGCCGGCTTCGGCTGCAAGTCCCGCGGAAATTCCCAGTCCTGTTCGACCGCCATTGCACGCTCACCCGTAGTGACAGGCAGAATCTAAGCCATCGAAGGCGCGTTTTTAAGGCCTAGCGAAATAGTGATCGCGGCGACCTGGCGGGGCGTCACGCCCCGGCCGGCCCGATCGGCCGGTGCTCGACCACCTTGAGGCCATAGCCGTCGAGCCCGACAATCGTGCGCTTGGCATGGGATAGCAGGATCATCTCGCGGACCCCGAGATCGAGCAGGATCTGGGCTCCCACGCCATAGTCGCGCAGTTCCGGCGGCGATTTCTGCTCCGCCCCGCCGTCGCCCAGCCTGCCGCGCAGCCGGTCCGACAGGCTGGTCGGCGTGCGCTCGCGAATCAGCACCAGCACGCCGCGCCCTGCCCGGCCGATGTCGCGCAGCGACAGCTCCAGGTCGCTGCCGCGCCCGCTCTGCGCGTCGCCCAGCGCGTCGTCCAGGATGTTCATCGCATGCATGCGCACCAGCACCGGCGCGCCGCTGGTGATGTCGCCCCGCACCAGCGCGATATGCTCGGCATAGCTCACGCGATTGACGTAGACCACCATGCGGAACTCGCCGCCGTAGCGGCTGGCGAAGGGCGTTTCCAGCAGGCGTTCGACGATGCGGTCGTGACGCAGGCGATAGCGGATCAGGTCGGCGATGGTGGCGATCTTCAGCCCATGGAACTGGCAGAACTTCACCAGGTCGTCGCGCCGCGCCATCTCGCCGTCGTCGTTCATGATCTCGCAGATCACGCCGGACGGGTTCAGCCCCGCCAGGCGGGCGATGTCGACCGAGGCCTCGGTGTGGCCGGCGCGCACCAGCACGCCGCCCTCGCGCGCCATCAGCGGGAAGATATGGCCGGGCGTGGCGATGTCGGCCATGCCCTTGGACGGGTCGATCGCGACGCCGACGGTGCGCGCGCGGTCAGGCGCCGAGATGCCCGTGGTCACGCCGTGCCGCGCCTCGATCGACACGGTGAAGGCGGTCGCATGGCGCGACGAGTTCTGCTGCTCCAGCAGCTTCAAGCCGAGCTGCTCGACCCGCGCCTTGGTCAAGGCCAGGCAGATCAGGCCGCGCCCGTGCTTGGCCATGAAGTTGATCGCCTGCGGCGTCGCCATCTGCGCGGGAACGACAAGGTCGCCCTCGTTCTCGCGGTCCTCGTCGTCCACAAGCACGAACATCCGCCCGTTGCGCGCTTCCTCGATGATCTCGGGGATCGGCGACTTGATTTCCTGGAAACTCACTGTCCCTCGCGCGTTTCTGGCCGGCTGGCGGCCGGCAATGTAGCTTGCCGGGGCCGGGGATGCCAGCGACCGGGGCCGGCAAAGCCCCTCGCCTCCGAACGCCCCGGGAACGGCCCCGGCGCCGGACCGTTTGCCCTGGGCTTCGGCTACGCTTGGGGGACCGATGTCGCTGAAACCATGGCTTTGGGCCGGGGCCGCCGTCGCGCTCCCCGCCGCCGCGATGGCTGCCACGGGCCAGAAGGACGCGCCGTCCGAGGTGCTGTTCCTCGGCCAGGTCGTCGTGTTGCTGGTAGCGGGCAGGTTGATGGGCGAGGCGTTGGCGCGGCTGGGCCAGCCCAGCATCATGGGCCAGCTCCTCGCCGGCATCCTGCTCGGCAAATCGGCGCTGGGCGCGGCATTTCCCGAGATCCACCACGCGCTGTTCCCCGACCTTCCGCAGCAGAAGGCGATGCTGGACGGCATCGCGCAGGTGGGAATCCTGCTGCTCCTGCTCTTGACCGGCATGGAGACGGACGTTCCGCTGGTCCGCCGCGCCGGCCGCGCCGCGTTCACGGTGTCGCTGGCCGGCATCGCGATTCCCTTCGCCTGCGGCTTCGCGCTCGGCGAATTCCTGCCGGATTCCATCCTGCCGAATCCCCAGCAGCGGCTCGTCACCTCGCTCTTTCTGGGCACGGCCCTGTCGATCTCCTCGGTCAAGATCGTGGCCGCGGTCGTGCGCGAGATGAACTTCATGCGCCGCAGCGTCGGCCAGGTGATCGTCGGCGCCGCGATCGTCGACGATTCGATCGGTTGGATCATCATCGCCATGACATTCAGCATCGCGCTGAACGGAGCGGTCGAGCCCGTGGCCCTGGCCCAGACCGTCCTGGGCACGCTGTTCTTCCTCGCCGCCAGCATCACCGTGGGGCGGCGGGTCGTGTTCCTGTTGATCCGCTGGGTGAACGACAATTTCGTCAGCGAGGCGGCCGTCATCACCATGATCCTCGCGATCGCCGGCGGCATGGCGCTGACCACCCACCTGATCGGCGTGCACAGCGTGCTCGGCGCCTTCGTCGCCGGCGTGCTTGTGGGGCAGTCGCCGATCCTCACGCGGCAGATCGACGAGCAGCTTCGCGGCCTGATCACGGCCCTGTTCATGCCGGTCTTCTTCGGGCTGTCGGGGCTGCACGCCGACTTGACGATCTTGGGCGACGGGCGGCTGCTGCTGTTGTCGATCGGCCTGATCCTGATCGCCAGCATCGGCAAGTTCGGCGGCGCATTCATCGGCGCCGAACTCGGCGGCATGTCGCGACGCGAGGCGATCGCGCTCGGCTGCGGCATGAACGCACGCGGATCGACCGAGGTGATCGTGGCCACGATCGGGCTTTCGATCGGCGCGCTGACCGAGGACCTGTTCACGATGATCGTCGCGATGGCGATCGTGACCACGCTGGCGATGCCGCCGATGCTGCGCTGGTCCCTGGCGCGCCTGCCCCTCAGCGACGCCGAAAAGGCGCGGCTGGAGCGCGAGGAGTTCGAGCAGCGCGGGTTCATTCCCGGCCTGGAGCGCCTGCTGGTCGCCGCGGACGACAGCAGCACGGGCATGTTCGCCTCGCGCCTGACCGGATTCCTGGCGGGGCTGCGGGGCACGCCGGTGACGATGCTGCGCCTGGTCGCGGAGAGCGCATCGCCGGCCGATGCCAAGACCGCCGCCAGCGCGCTCGAACAGGCCGCCGCGCGCGCCAAGGCGCATGACGCCGACAGCGAGCGCCCGCCCGACAAGGTCGACGTGACGACGAAGGCCAAGGCGGAACCCGGCATCGATGCGGTCGAGAAGGAGGCGCGCAAGGGCTACGACTTGCTGGTGATCGGCATGGAAGAGGCGCCGGGGGCCGAAGACCGCTTCCATCCCCGCGTCGACGAAACGGCCGCGAAGTTCGAAGGGCCGATCGCCGTCGTCCTCGCCCGCGGCTCGCATGCCGAACGGCCGCGGACCGCGCGCCTTGATATCCTGGTGCCGGTGACGGGAACGGAGGCCTCCCGCCGGGCAACCGAGCTCGCGGTCGCCCTCTCGCGCGCCTCGGGCGCGCCGGTGACGGCGCTGCTGGTGGCCGCGGGCAAGCCCGGCCACGGCTTCGCCGCGCCGACCGGCCCCGAGGAGGAGGTCCTGAAGCAGGTCGTCGCGATGGGCGAACCGTATGGCGTTGCGATCCGCACCGCGATCCGATCGCATGTCCAGCCCCAGGAAGCGATCCTGCGCGAAGCGGAGCGGCACGGGCACAACCTGATCGTGCTGGGCGTCAACCGCCGCCAGGGCGAACGGCTCTTCTTCGGCAACGTGGCGGCCGCCGTGCTCGGCCGCGCGCGATGCTCCGTCGTCTTCCTGGCCGGATGACGTCGTTCCGGTTGCGTTCGCCGCATGGTGCCCGCCAGCAATCGGCATAGCGTCGGGCCATGGCCGCCGCTAGATTGCCCGCATGGACGATACCGCCCGCCCCCGCTCCCCCATCACCTATCGCTACGACAAGCAGTTGCCGGCGCCCGGCGGCACGATCGAGGTCGTGCCGGGCGTGCATTGGCTGCGCATGCCGCTGCCCTTCGCGCTCGACCACATCAACCTGTGGCTTGTGGAGGACGGCGAGGGCTACGCGATCGTCGACTGCGGCATCACGCGCGACGAGGTCAAGGCGCTGTGGCAGCAGGTGTGGGACTCGACGCTCAAGGGCCGCAAGATCACCCGCGTCTTCGTCACCCATTTCCATCCCGACCACATGGGCCTGGCGGCATGGCTGTGCGAGACCTGGGGCGTCGAGCTGTGGACCACGCAGGGCGAGTACATGGCCGCGCGCGCGACCCGCGGCATGAGCGAGCCCTCGGACGCGCGCGCCCGCGTCGCCTTCTACCAGCACCAGGGCATGGCGGCCTCCGACCTGACCAAGATCGCCGACCGCGGCAGCTACTACCCCAAGCACGTGCTGCCCCTGCCCGGCTCGTTCCGGCGGATCGAGGACGGCGACACGCTGCGCATCGGCCAGCATGACTGGCGCGTGATCGTGGGAACCGGGCATGCGCCCGAGCACGCCTGCCTCTATTCGGCCGGGCTTGGCCTGCTGATCTCGGGCGACCAAGTGCTGCCGCGCATTACCACCAATGTCAGCGTGTGGCCGAACGAGCCCGAGGCCAACCCGCTCGCGCGCTATCTGGCATCGCTCGACCTGTTCCGGCCGCTGCCGGCCGACACGATCGTATTGCCGTCGCATGACCGCGTCTTCACCGGGTTGCACGGGCGGCTCGACATGCTGGTCGCGCATCACGACGAGCGCCTGGATCGGGTGATGAAGCGCGCGGCCGAGCGCCCGGTCTCCGCGGCTGACCTGATCTCGACCCTGTTCCCGGGCCGCGAACTCGACACCCACCAGCTCACCTTCGCGGTCGGCGAGGCGTTCTCGCATCTGCGCTACCTGGAAGGCCAGGGCAGGCTGAAGCGCCAGGTCGACGGCGAAGGCGTGATCCGGTTCGCGGCCTAAGCGCCGCGCCGGAACACCAGCCAGCGGTTCAAGCTGAAATTCACTACCAGCCCGGCGACCGAGCCGGCTGCGACGCCCAGCGCCGGCATTGCGCGGACGAGATCGGACGCCAGCACCAGCGCGGCGTAGGTGGCATAGTTCACCAGCCCGCCGGCGGTGTTGACCACCAGATACTTGGCCCATTCGCGATGCAGCGGATCATCCCCCGCGCCGAAGGTGAAGCGCCGGTTCAGCCACCACGCCGTCGAAGCGGCGGAAAGATAGGACACGAGGCGCGCGAGATACGGATTCCACTGGCCCCAGACGACCAGCGCCTGCACGACGCCCGCGTCGACCACGAAGGCGAGCGCGCCGACGACGCAAAAGCGGAAAAGCTGGCTGTGGATGGGCCGATTGGCTTGGCCGGCGCTCACCGCTGGTTGGCGCCCTCGGCGCGGCCCGTCGCCGGGATCGCCAGGTAGGACAGGCGCCGCAGCTCGCGGCGCCCACGCGTGACCGTGTCGAGGATCAGGCCGCAGACCAGGCTCAGGAACGCGAGCAGCATGACGCCGGTCGACAACACCGCGGTCGGCAAGCGCGGCACCAGGCCGGTCTCCAGGTAGGTGACGATAACCGGGATCGAGATCAACAGGGACAGCACGAACAGGAAGGCGGCCAGATAGCCGAAGAATTGCAGCGGCCGTTCCTCGCGGAACAGGCGCAGGATCAACATCAGGATGCGCCAGCCGTCGCGATAGGTGTTGAGCTTGCTCGCCGATCCCTCGGGGCGGGCACCATAGGGGGTCGGCATCTCGGTGACCGGCATACGCAGCTCCAGCGCATGCACGGTCAGCTCGGTCTCGGTCTCGAAGCCCTTGGCCAGCGCCGGGAAGGACTTGACGTAGCGGCGCGAGAACACGCGGTAGCCCGACAGGATGTCCTTGAACCGCTCGCCGAAGAGCTGGGCGACGAAGCCCGTCAGCATCTTGTTGCCCAGGCGGTGGCCGGGACGGTAGGCCGCGACCTCGGTATCGACCCGCGCGCCCACCACCATGTCCAGCCGCTCGTCCAAGAGCTTCGCCACCAGCGTCGGCGCGGAAGGCGCGTGGTAGGTGTTGTCGCCGTCGACCATGACATAGGCGTCGGCCTCGATGTCCGCGAACATGCGGCGAACCACGTTGCCCTTGCCCTGCAAGGTCTCGCTGCGGACGATGGCGCCGGCCTTGCGCGCTGCCTCGACCGTCCGGTCGCGCGAATTGTTGTCGTAGACATAGATTTCCGCCATCGGCAGGGCAGCGCGGAACGCAGCGACGACGTCGGCGATGGTGCGCTCCTCGTTGTAGCAGGGCACCAGCACGGCGATGCGATGGCCGGCGAAGGACGGGCTGTCGGTCATGGACTCCTCGCGCTGGGCCCTGCGCCGGCGCAAGACCGCGCCGGGCAGCCCTTGGCATACGCCCCCGGCTTAGAACGGCGGACCGCCCGCCTTATTCCCGCCTGCCTATAGCCGGTCGACCGGGCAGAAGGCCAGCATCTCTTTCTCGTTGATATCGAGATGCGGCTGCATCGGGCGGCAGGCATCCAGGCGGATTTTCAGGCCGAAGGCGGTCAACGCGTCGATCGCCCGCTGGGTTTCGAACTTGGTGCGGAACAGCACGAAGATCGGCCCGGAATGGGCCGCGATCCGTTCGCGCATCACCTCGATATGCCGGTTGGGCTGCGAAGGGCCGACGAACCATCCCTCGACGCGCAGGAACGGGATTTCCGGCGGGAAGAACGGCACGACATAGCCCAGCGGCTCGGCCCCTGCCAGCAGGACCATCGTCCGCCCGGGCTCGGCCAGCGGCGGCGGCTTGACCCCGAAGAAATCATCGGCCCAGGGCACCCGGCCCCAGCTCGCGGGTTGGGTGGTCAGCACAAAGGCCGCCGCAGCCGCGCCCAGGGCCGCGCCGTGCACCCAGCGCGTGAGCGCGAAGCGGTCGGCCAGGACCAGGATCAAGAGCGGCGCCAGCATCTCCAGCGGCACCAGGTAGCGGTAGACGCCGAACAGCTTCAGCCAGACCAGGTAGGCGACCGCCGAGGCCGCCAGCAGCAGGTTGGCCGGGTGGCGGTCGGCCAGGGTGACCGTTCCCGGCCCCGTCCAGCGGCGTTTGACCGGCCAGGCGAGGATCGCCAGCAGCGCCAGCGCGTAGAGGACCGGCGCGCGCAGGTCGAGAAATTCCGCCTCGCCCACCAGCTTCGGGTCGGCGGCGAACACGAAGGGGTAGGCAACAACCTCCCACCACGACCGGGGCAGCATGCCGCGGTTCACGTAGTCGGCCTGCACCGCCCAGGGCGACTTGAAGAACTGGTTGTAATAGGGAAACAGCGGGTTGGCGTAGTCCTGCCACATGCGCCATATCCACCACCCGCCTGTCGCGGCGATGCCCGCCAGCACGCCCAGCCCGTAGCAGAACGACAGGAAGAACCGCCGGACCAGCGTGGTCGTCACCAGCAGCAAGGCCGCGCAGGCGCCGATGGCGAAGACGATCGCCGGCTGCTTCAGCCCGGCGCCCAGCCCCGCCAGCAGCCCCGTCGCCGCCGCGACGGCGAGCGCCTTTCCCGCCGGCGATTCGACGAGATGGCGATAGTAGAGGACGAGGCCGAGCAGCGAGCCCAGGGTGAACAGGCTGATCAGGTTGTCGTGAAAGGTCGTGCCCAGTTCCGACACCGCCATCGCACCCGCCATGCCGAGCAGCGCGGTCGCGACCGACGCCCAGCGCCGCACGACCGGGCGCGCCGTCGCCAGCAGCCGCCATGCCAGCGCCAGCAGCACGATGAAGTTGAGCCCATGGAGCAGCCCCATCGCGAAGCCGACGGCGCGCGGCGGCAGGGTCGTCACCAGCGCGTAGAACGGAAGGTCCGACAGGGGATTGTAGAAGGTGGCGTGATGCGCGACCGCCAGGTCGAAGCCGCGCCGCCCATGCAGCAGCGCATAGGCGTTGTAGAAATGATAGTTGCGCAGGTCCCAGTTGGCGTCCTGGCCGAGCCAGACCGAGACGAAGCCGCAGGCCACGGGAACCGCGACGGCCAGCGCGTAGACGGCCCATCCGGGTCGCGCGGCGTCGTTCAAGCCCGCCGCCCTCGGCTCGGCCCCCGGCTCACGGCCGGGCGGCCGCCGGTTCCTCGGTCGCGGCCGCCGCCATGCGCTGCCATTCGCCGCAGGCGGCGGTGCTGATGGTCCGCGGGAACTTCCCATCGGGATGGCGGGCCGTGACCACCGGCGGATAGCGCCGGCATTCGCCATGCGGCCCGCGCTCGCGCACGCCCTCGCCGATCCAGAAGCGGCAGAAATAGCAGGTCCGGCCTTTTTCCTTCATGGCCGGATTATACGCGCCGATACGGCCGCGTCACCCGATTCGGCGGCAAGCGCGGCGCTTGTCGGCTTCGCCGGCGCCGTGCGATCATCGCCGCCGCAACCAGGAAGGATCGCATGCGCGCGCGTCTTCTCGCTCCCGCCCTCACGCTGCTGGCCGCGACGGCGATGGCCGCCACGGTGAACGACTACTACGGCAAATGGAGCCGCGGCGATTGCGGCGAGGAATGGGTCATGTTCGCCGACGGCAAGGTGACCCAGTTCAGCAACCGCTTCCAGGCGATCGAGACGGCGGAGAGCCCGTCGGCGGTGCGCAAGGCGGCGCCCGCGCCGCGCCCGGCGGCGGCTCCGCCGCCCAAGGCGCCCGAGCCGGCGAAGACCGCCGATGCCGCCTCCGCGACCAAGGCCGCGACGACCGACCCGGCAAATCCGGACCAGCCGCGCAATCCGGCGACGGCGCGCAAGCTGATCGACACCTCGGCGCCGCGCAACCCCGCCACCGCGCGCAAGCTCACCGATCCGCCCGCGCAGCCCGCCCCGGGCGCGCAAGCGGCGGCGCCGGCGGCGCCGCCCAAGGCGTCGCCAAAAAGCAAGGAAATGGTGCTGCCGGCGACCTTGAAGCTGGACGGCGACCGGTTCTCGGTGGAAACCCAGGAACAGGGCCGCAAGCCGCGGCGCGAGGTCTACGCGATGGCGGACAAGGACACGCTGGTCCTGCAGGACACCTATGTGGACGGCCGCCGCATCCCGCCCATCACCCGCGACCAGATCAGCTACAAGCGCTGCAAGTAGGCCTGGCGTCCAGCGCCGCTGCGGCGACCGCGGAACCGGCTGAATGCCGGTTGCGTTCGGCCTGCATGAAGCGCAAGGACATTGGCGGCGGCGTATTCCTGGAGTTGGAGGAAGAATTCCGCTCGCCCGCCCGGCTTGCCCCGGAGATCCTGGCGCCGCGCGGCCTGCGCAAGCTGCGACGGGTGCGCCGGCCCCTGCGGCGTCAACGCTGGATGCACAGACATCCCAGCTAGAAATCGCGCCGTCGCCCGAGTTCAACCCTCTAGCTCGAATGTCAGCTTATCCACGCAACCACCCCTCGCGCCGCGCATTAGGCGCTAGGCGCACAAACTTGCGCCATGCCACATGCGGCCTTCGAGTGGAGTTCTCCGTGTGATGTCAGTGTTTTACGTCGTCAGGTCGAGAGACCAGTGGAGCGTCGAGGCCGGCGCCGCGACGCTTGGCCCGTTCGCCAGCCGGCGCTACGCTACGGGATTGGCGATCGATGCAGCCGTTGGGGCCGGCCTGCAAGGCACGCCGTGCCGGGTCATTGCTCAGGCCGAGAACGACGACAACTGGGAGACCGTCTGGCCTCCCAGCGCGGAGCAATACTAGGCCAGCAGAATCATTACGAGCCGGTCGCGACCGGAACCGGGGCCGGACGACCTGCCGGCGGTTGCGTCGCCGGCGCTTCAGGCTGCGGCGGAGCGGGAGACCGCGGCGACGGAACCGCGTTCTGGACCGGCCATAGAACGCCGACATAGCGGCGCACGGGCACTGCGGTGACCATCGGGCTGCCTCGATCATCTGGAGGAATGGAGTGGAAAACGAACGCGCCAGCCGCCGCAAAGTTCCGCGCGAGGCATGCCCCGCCGCTAGGCCGCAATTGTCGAGCGAACCGTAGCCCTGGCCTGCTTGCCGACGACCCCTGCCACCCGTTTGGCCTGCTCGAGATGCTGCTGCAGCACCGGCAGCTTCGCGGCGGCAAACGCGCGGATGTTCTTGTCGCCGCCCGCGCTGGAATGGCGTTCGAACAACTGGACGGCCTTCAGGTGCTCTTTCACCTGGCTTTCCATGTAGGCGCGGTCGAACGCGTCGCCGGTGAGCTGTTCGAGCTGCTCGCGCAGCTTGGCCTGTTCCGGGTTGGCGGCGGGCGCCGGCTGAAGGTTCATCTGCTGCGCCAGTTCGGCCAACTCACCGTTGGCCTTGCTATGGTCCGCGACCATGTGCTGCGCGAACTCCCGCACCGCCGGATTTGACGCCTTCTCGGCCGCCAGGCGCCCCAACTCGACCTCGGCCAGACCGTCGCGCAGCGCCTGTTTCACGAAATTGGCATCGGCAACTGCCAGCACCGTCGATTCCTGCGGCGAGGGCGGCGGGCTTGCTGCGGGTCCGGGCGGCGGCGTTTGCGCCTGCGCTGTTGCCGCGGCGGCGATCAGGAAGAAGCCGAAAATCCGTGCGTGCATATCGACCCGCCATCCCTGTTTAGGTCCGGCCAGTCAACGCCCCGCGCTTTGCCGCGTTCCGGAATGTGGCCGACGGGCGTTCAGCAGCCCAAACGCCGCCGGTATTCCCAGGGGCAAGGATTGAAGGTCGACGTCCACCATTCATAGGCCGGCCCGCTCAGGATGCCCGGCCGGTTCGGCGTCGGCGCGGAATCGACGCCGGCATTCGGCGCCGAAGACGCAAAGGCCTGCACGGGCGCCGAGTTCTGGGCATAGGTCGTGCCGTTCGGCTGCAGCGTGACGGCATTCGTCGCGCCATAGGGTGTGGGCGGGCCGAACAGCCCGCCAACCCCCGCCGTATCGATCGCGAGTCCGCCGCCGCCACCACCGCCGCCATCGCCACCCATCGAGCCCGCCGGAACCTTGACGTCCGTCCGCAGCGTGCCGCTGGCGGCGCCCGGATAGCTGGCCGTCACGCCGGAGGGCGAAACCACGCGGACGTTTGAATTCATGTCCGTCTGCTTGGGCAGATCGGCTGCCAGCGCCGTGCCGCACGCCAATGCCAGTGCAAGGCCGAGCCCATATTCCCATCGCATGGCCGATTCTCCTTCGGAGGGGCAATGCCGCCCAGTTTTTGATTTGATTTTACGATAACGTGTGGCGTGGCGGCGGGTTTCGCACGCATCGCCCAGCGCAAATCGGCAATGCTGGCGTCGCATGCCTCGCCACCCGGGGCCGGCGATTGAATCCGAGCGTCGGCCAGGGGTATTTTGCCAGCCGCCGGTCCCGGCATCGACTGGCGCGTCCGTCACATTAGGGGCAATCCCATCCAGAACGAGCAAGCAGGGCTTGGCATTGCGCGGCTGGGCTGGATCGCGGCCGGCGCCGTGGCCGCCCTGGCCAATGTCGCCCTGTGGCATGCAGCCAACCGGCCGGTCGCCGTCGAATGGCCGGGCGGCGACGAGGCGCTCAAGAGCGTGTCGTTCGCGCCGTTCCGGCGCGATCAGAGCCCGTTGCTCAACCGCTATCCTTCGACCGCACAGATCGAGGAGGACCTGGCCTCGCTCATGGGCAAGACCCGCGGCGTGCGCACCTACACCGCGACCGAAGGCCTGGATGCGGTGCCGCGCCTGGCCGCCAAGTACGGCATGAAGGTCACGCACAGCGCGTGGCTCAGCTTCGACCATCAGCGCAACGAGGTCGAGACGAAAGCGCTGATCGACCAGGCGAACGCAAATCCCGACACGATCGCGCGCGTCATCGTCGGCAACGAAGTGCTGCTGCGCGGCGACCTGCGGCCCGACCAGCTTGCGCCGCTGATCCGGCGCGTGCGCCAGGCGATCAAGCAGCCCGTCTCCTATGCCGATGTGTGGGAGGTCTGGGTGCGCCATCCCGAGCTGGCGAAGGAGGTCGACTACATCACCGTGCATTTCCTGCCCTACTGGGAGGACGATCCGGTCGATGTCGCCGGCAGCATGGGGCACATCCTGCACATCTACGGGCTGGTGAAGCAGGCCTTCCCCGACAAGCCGATCCTGATCGGCGAGGTCGGCTGGCCCAGCGCCGGCCGCGCGCGCGAACGCGCCGTGCCGGGCCGCGTCGAGCAGGCGCGGTTCCTCGCCGCCTTCACCGCCCTCGCCCGCGACAAAGGGCTCGACTACAACATCGTCGAGGCTTTCAATCAGCCTTGGAAGACCGCGCACGAGGGCACGGTCGGCGGCAACTGGGGCATCGTGGACGCCGAGCGGCACGCGAAATTCGCGCCCGGCCAGCCGGTCGTCGAGCGTCCGTCCTGGCAGCTGGAATGTGGCGGTGCGGCGTTGCTGGGCGTGCTGGCGATGGTGTTCGCGGCGCGCTATCGTCGACCTGGCGCCACTGGTTTCGTCGCGCTGGCCGTGCTCGCCCAGGCGCTGGCCAGCATGCTGGCGATCGGTGCGCGCGCCGGTGTCGCCCAGTGGCACGACAAGGCGGTCGTGGCGGGGCCAGCGATCCAGTTCGCGATGCAGGCGGCCCTGGCGGGGCTGCTCTTCGCTGAGGCGGCAGCGCGCCTGGGCGCGGCCCCCGCCCCTTTGCCGATCCGCAGCCCCGGCGCGACCCTGGCCGACCCGGGCGCCAGCCGGTGGCGCGACTGGCTGATGCTGGTGTTCACCCTTCTTGCCATCGTCGAGACCTGGCGCCTGGCGCTGCGCATCGACCTGCCGGGGGTGCGCGAATGGGTCAACCGCCTGCCCGGGGGGCTCCTGTCATGGCTGCACGTCGTGCTGGATGGGCGCTTCCGCGACTTCCCGATTCCGGACTTCATGGTGCCAAGCCTGGGCTTCCTGGTCGCGCTGCTGGTGCTCGCCGCGTTCGGTCGACGCCCCGTGCTGTCCCCGAGCCCGTTTCCCCGGCTCGACGGCGCGCTGGCCGCGCTTTTGCTGGCGGGCGCCGGCCTGCTGCAGCTTGCCGAGCGGTTCGACAATCGCGAGGCGATGGCATGGGGCGTCCTGGCCGCGGCGTTCGCGTTGCCGCCGCTTGGCGCGATCGCCGCGGCCGCGCTGGAACGCCGCGGCAAAGACACGGTATAGTGGCCTCCCGCCCGGCGCGAATAAGCCAAAACAAGAGCGCGCCGGCCATCATCTGTAGGGAGGATCACCCCATGAAACTGCTGGCATCGGTGGCGCTTGCCACCGCGCTGGTCGCGAATGCGGCGAGCGCACAGATCGTCACCAAGCTGTCCGGCATCCAGCCGATCGATCATCCATCGAGCTATGCTGAGAAGTTTTTCGCCGAGCAGGTCACGACACTGACCAACGGCACCGTGAAGGTCGAAACCTACCAGAACACCCAGTTGGGCGACGCGGTCGCCAACGTGCAGAGCGTGCGCAACGGCACGATCGGCTTCACCGTCGTCTCGGCTTCGAACCTCAACCAGGTCGTGCCGGCGATGGATATGCTGTCGCTGCCGTTCATCTTCAAGAACGAGGCGCATTTCTGGTGGTACCTCGCCCAGCCCCAGGCCGAGGAGTTCGTCAAGGCGCTGGAGGAGAAGGGCGTCAAGAAGATCGGCTACATCGACTCCGGCTCGCGAAACCTGTTCACCCAGAAGCCGGTCAAGACCCCCGCCGACATGAAAGGCCAGAAGATCCGCGTGATGGCCTCGCCGGTGATGGTGAAGACGATGGAGGCGATGGGCGCCACGGGCGTGCCGGTCGCCTGGGCCGAGCTTTACACCGCGCTGCAGACGGGCGTGGTCGATGGGGCCGAGAACAACCATCCCTCGGTCGTCGCGAAGAAGTTCTACGAGGTCTCGAAGTACTACACGCTCGACGAGCACATGCGCATTCCCGACCTGCTGGTCGTGTCGATGAAGTTCTACAATTCGCTGAACGACCAGCAGAAGGCGGCCGTAATGCAGGCCGGCGCGCTGACCCAGGCTTACATGCGCGGCGCGTGGAAAATCTCGGAGAACAAGGATCTGGCCGACCTGAAGGCCAAGTTCACCCAGATCATCGAGGTCGACAAGCAGCCGTTCATGGATGCGGTCAGCCCGCTGGTATCGGCGGAGGCCAAGCGCCTGAACGTCGAGAAGACGGTCGCCTTCATCCTGGAATCCGGCAAGAAGTTCTAGCCTGCGTCGCCGGGGCGGAGCGCGGCTCCGCCCCGCGGTCGCCAAGGAGGGACGCTTGCTACAGGTCTACGACCGCGTCGTTGGCGGAATCATGGCCGCCGTGCGCCTGGTCTGCATTGCGCAGGCGACGGCGCTGTTCATCATTGTCGTGGTTGCCGTGGTCGCGCGCTACGTGTTCGGCCAGGCCGTCTCCTGGACCGAGGAAGTACCGCGCTACCTGCTTATCTGGATTTCGTTCCTGGGGGCCGCGGCCGGCGTCGCCAAGCGCGAGCATGTCGGCTTCGACATTCTGTTCAATGCCCTGCCAGCCCCATTGCGCCGGAGTCTTGGCGCGGGGATCGGCCTATTGATCCTGGGATTCGGCTGGATCGTTTTCCGCTACGGCATCGTGTTCGTGGAGGACTTCGGGTCGGACCTGATGGAGACGATCCCCTATACGAACTACTGGTACTACATCGCGATGCCGATCTCCGGCTTGCTGTTCATGCTGTTCGCGCTGAAGGTCATCGCCGACGCGCTGCTGGGCCGGGGCGAGTCCAGCGTCGGCCAGTCGGTCGATTGAAGCGGCGGGCCGGCGCATGACCCTTTCGATCCTCGGCTTGGTCTTCGTCGGCTTGATGACGGTCGGCGTGCCGATCTCCTTCGCGGTCGGCGTCGCCTCGGTGGTGGCGACCCTGCTGCTGCCGGGTGTCGACAACGCCACCATCGTGCAGCGCATGCTGACGGCGCTCAACACGTTTCCGCTGCTCGCCGTCATCTTCTTCGTCTTCGCCGGCACGCTGATGGCGCGCGGCGGCGTCGCCACGCGGCTGGTCAAGATGGCCGAAGTGCTGGTCGGCTGGCTGCCCGGCAGCTTGGCCCAGATCGTCTGCGTCGCCTCGATGTTCTTCGGCGGCGTCACAGGATCGGCGGTGGCCGAGGTGTCATCGATCGGCAGCATGATGATCCCGGCGATGGTGAAGGACGGCTACAGCCGGCGCTTCGCCACCGCCATCGTGCTGACCGCGGCGACGATGGGGCCGATCATCCCGCCGTCGATCGGCATGATCATCTTCGCCCATGTGGCGGGCAGCGTGTCGATCGCCGCCCTGTTCGTCGCCGGCATCATTCCCGGGGTCATGATCGGCGTGTCGCTGATGGCGGCGAGCTTCATCCACGGGAAGCTCTATCACCAGAAGACGCTGCCGCAACTGTCGCGCCCCGAGAAGGTCAAGCGCGTGCTCGACGGCGTGGCCGGCGCCTTCACCATGGTGATCATCCTGGGCGGCATCATTACGGGCGTGTTCACCGCCACCGAGGCCGGCGCCGCCGCCTGCGTCTACGCGATGTTCCTGACGATCTTCGTCTACAAGGAAATCCGCTGGCGCGACCTGCCCGAGATCATCTGGGAATGCTGCCAGACAAACGCTGTCGTCATGCTGCTGATCGCAACCTGCTCGGTGTTCTCGTGGATCCTGACCTACGAGAATCTGCCGCGCATGCTGGCCGATAATTTCTTCAACCTGATCCCCAGCAAATGGGCGTTCCTGCTGATCCTGAACCTGTTCCTGCTGGTCGTGGGCATGTTCATCGACATGACGCCGGCGCTGATCATGCTGGTGCCGATGCTGATCCCGCTGGCGCAGAAGTTCGGGATCGATCTGGTCCATCTTGGGCTGATCATGGTGATCAACCTGTCCTATGGCCTGACCACGCCGCCCGTGGGCACCGCCCTGTTCGTCGCGGTCAAGGTTGGCAAGATATCGATGGACAAGCTGCTGCCGCCGCTGCTGCCGTTGCTCGCCTGCATGACGGTCGTGCTGCTTTTCGTGACCTACGTGCCCGATATCTACTGGTGGCTTCCGCGCAGCTTCGGACTGGTGAAGTAGGTTCCTAGGAAGCGCGGCGCAGCATCGACGGCTGGGCCGTGATCTGGTCCCAGATCCAGCGATAGGTCTTTTCCATGCCGTCCTCGAGCCGGATCGACGGCTCCCAGCGCAGCTTCTCGAGGATCATCGCGTTGTCGGAGTTGCGGCCGCGCACGCCCTTCGGCGCGTCGAGCTTATAGCTGCGCTTGAGCGTGATGCCGGCGATCTTCTCGACGATGTCGACCAGGCGGTTGATCGACACCAACTCGGACGAGCCCAGGTTGATCGGCTCGCGGATGGGGCTGCCCATGATCGCCATGCTGCCGGTCAGGCAGTCGTCGATGTACATGAAGCTGCGGGTCTGTTCGCCGTCGCCCCAGATCTCGATCTCGTGCTTGCCCGTGAGCTTGGCCTGGATGACCTTGCGGCACATCGCCGCCGGCGCCTTTTCGCGCCCGCCGTCCCAGGTGCCGAACGGGCCGTAGACGTTGTGGAAGCGCGCCATTCGCGTCTCGACGCCGTAGTCCTCGCGGAAATGCCGGCACATGCGCTCGGAGAACAGCTTCTCCCAGCCATAGCCGTCCTCGGGCATGGCGGGATAGGCGTCGGCTTCCTTGAGCGCCGTCACGTCGGCGTCGGTCTGCTTGTCGGCCGCGTAGACGCAGGCCGACGACGCGTAGAAGTAGCGCTCCACCTCCGCCTCGCGCGCGGCCATCAGCAGGTGCGTGTTGATCAAGACCGACAGCATGCACTCGGCCTTGTGCGTCTCGATGAAGCCCATGCCGCCCATGTCGGCGGCCAGGTTGTAGATGCGCGATACGCCGGCCACCGCCGTGCGGCAATTGGCCAGGCTCTTCAGGTCGAGCACGCGGTTGTCCGCCTCGCGGAACACCTGGTACCACTCGCCGATCGGCTTGATGTCGACCGCGCGCACGTTGCGGTGCCCGCGCGCCAGAAGGCGCGCCACCAGGTGCCCGCCGATGAAGCCGCCGGCGCCGGCGACCAGGATCATGTCGTCTTGATTGCTCATGATGGGGTCCAGGGTCAGGCCGCGGCGCGCTTGCGCGTGGCCGGTTTGCGCGCGACATGGTCGTCGCCGCGCCCGGGCACGATCACCCGGCAGTAGGGCGCCAGCCGCTCGTCGTCGAGCACGCGCCAGCAATCGATCGCGACCGCGCCGCCGGGACCGATATCGTCCGATTCGAGGTCGCGGAATTCGGGCCATGCCGTCGTGACGGCGAAGGCATCGACGCGGCGCGCGCAGTCCTTCGCGCTCGACGCGTACTCGACCGTCTTCGCCAGCACGCGCCGCGCGGTCGGCATCGCCTTCGGATCGTAGACCACGACGCGGAATCCGGCGGCGGCGAGCGCCTGCGCCAGCATCACGCCCTGGCTTGCCTCGCAGACCTCGGTGTCCGGCTTGTAGGACAGGCCCAGCACGCCCACGCTCGCTCCCGGCGCCGCTTCGCGCGCGAGCATCTCGGCCAGGCGCAGCACCTGGTGGCTGTTCATGCGGTCGGTCGCCTCGGCCAAGTCGGCGCGCGCGCCCAGACCGCGCGCCAGGGTGGCGAAGGCGACGTTGTCGCGCGGAAAGCACGGCCCGCCATAGCCGGTCGCCGCGCGCAGGTATTTCCCCCCGATGCGCGTATCCATGCCCAGCGCGCCGGTGACGACATCGGCGTCCGCACCCGGCAGGCGCTCGCACAATTCGCCCAGCATGTTGGCGTAGGTGATCTTGGTGGTGACGTAGGTGTTGACCGCGATCTTGGTCAGCTCGGCATTGACCAGGTTCATGCGGCGGACCTGCGGCCTGGTCTCCACCACGCTCGCCAGCAGCCGCTCCAGCACGCCGCCGGCGCGCGGATCGGACTCGCCGATCAAGATCATGTCGGGATGCAGCATGTCGCGGATCACCGAGCCCAGCGCGATGAACTCGGGGCTGTAGCACAGGCCCACCTCGCGGCCGACGATGCGGCCGGAATGGCGCGCCAGCGCCTCGGCGATGACGCCCCCGGTCGAACCCGGCATCACGGTCGAGGTGACGACCACGACGTGATAGCCGGTCTTGCGCTTCAGCGCCTCGCCGATGCCTCGGATCGCCGTCAGCACATGGTCGTTGATGAAGCGGCCGTCGGGCCCGGTGGGTGTCGGCACGATGATCAGCGTGATGTCGCTGTCGGCCACCGCGGCGGCGATGTCGGTCGTGGCGCCGACCCGTTCCTTGCAGCGGTCCAGCAGGTCCTGCAGCCCCGGCTCGTCCACCGGCGCGCGGCCTTCCGCCATCGCCCGCACGGCGTCGGGGTTGAGGTCTACGCCGGTGACGCGGTGGCCCTTGCTGGCCAGCACGGCCACCAGCGGCGCGCCCAGCTTGCCCAGCCCGATGACGGACACCCCCATCGGCGCGATCGCGCCCGGTGTCCCGCTGTCCTGCTTCTTGCCCACGTTCGCCCCGATCCGAATGTTCGCTGACGCGCCCCCAGCCGGCCCCGCGGGGCCGAATGCGCATCACCGCCATCGTCGGTCGCGGCGCGTTAAATTTCCCTTAAATGTCGGGGGACTGCACCAACCGGGCCACGCCCAGGGTAAAGCCAATCTTAACCGATCAACTTGTATGCATCTCGTGGGATTGCGCCCGCGGGGAGGCATCGGGGCCACGGACCCGGCCGGGCGCAAGGAGGTCCGATGACCGCTCAGCAGACGCTGGACCGGGCGATCGCCTTGCTCAAGGCCGGCGAGGCCGCGCAGGCGATCGGCGCCCTGGCCGAGGCGGACCATGCGGGGCTTGGCCATGCCGCCAGCGCCGTCGACCTCTGCGTCCGCGAGGCCAAGCCCGACCACGCCATCGCCATCCTCAACGACGTCCGCCCGGTGATCGAGATGCCGGCCGGCGCGCTGGCGCAGATCGCGCTCGACCTGATGGCGCTCAGCAAGGGCAACGACGCGCTGAAGCGCTTGGCCGAGGCCGGTCTTCTGCATGCCGGCCAGAACGACGCCGGCGGGTTCGACCATCTCTACGACATCGCCGAGCTGATCGTCGGCGGCCGGGCCATGGCGAGCTGGTCGAGCATCCGGTGCCGAGCGAGCGCAACCCCTATGGCCGCGAGGCGCCGTTCGACTGCGGCTTCGTCTACCAGCAGTTCATCTCCACGCAGCTCACCTTCCGCATCGTGCCGTGCTGCTACATCTCGGACGTCCCCGGCCACAAGCCGGTGGTGTTCGACGGCACCGAGCCGTTCATGGCGTACTGGAATTCGCCGGCCTTCGTCGCGCTCCGGCGCTGGCTGCGCGACGG